>CBFIBG010000006.1:0-123623 GCA_965660815.1 Glaciecola sp. | reverse complement strand
TAGCCTATCAGCTTTCCTTGAAAATAAATATATTGTTTAGTGGTGCCTTCTGCCAATAATTGATGATTAGACGAATAAATAAAGCGAGTAATAGTGCTACCCACTTTTTTGTAATTACGCTGGTTAAGACCATTATAGCGGTACTCAGTTGTACCGGCTTTTCGCATGCGATTAAAGCCATCGTAGTAATAATGAATATTCTGGCTATTGTAGGTATTTTCTTGTCTTAAGTTATCGTTACTGTGGTAATACAGTTGACGATTGCCCGCGCCACTTCTATACACGCGCTCTAGTATATTTGAATTGGCTTTAATCACGTAGTTTTCATATCGACTGCCGCGAGTGGTTTTACGGTTTCCCAGTTCATCGTAGGTATATTTAGTAGTGCAAATGAGGCTAATAAAAAAGGGCTTGCGGCTATAACAGCGGCTAAACATCAAATCGCTGCGGCCTTTGGTGATATATCAGATGTTGCTACTGTTGGAGCTATTGTAGCGGTAGCTACTGGCAACAAAGTTAGCATATAAAATCCATCTTTTGATTCTCTCAGTCAACCAACTTTTGAAAAAAACAGACGAATTTCTTTCTAATAACAATCTCAATTTCCAATCTTAGAATGCAAATAGTCATTATTGTTAGTGGGGAGGTATATGCTATCTTTATTGTGGTGAGTGATGTTCCACCTCTACTTATAAAAGGCGACCCTATGCATATCAAAAAAATAACAAAAACCACTATAATTCTTGGATTAAACTTCCTGTTAATTACGGCCTGCTCAGTACAAAATTCTATGACAAATCAAACAAAAAAATTAACAACACCTACTGGTGTAATGCTTACTAATGAAGCTCTCTTCAAAGACTACGAGTACAATGCGAGGTATCCTGCTCCAATACGTTGGGAAACTAAAGGGTCCAAATTCACTGCGCTGGAGACAGCAGCTGGATTTGAAAACGCCGAGCTTGAAAAAGATCAATACGGCGACGATATTAGAATATATGAAGAAATAGTGCAGTACGATCCCCAAACACTAGAAAATAATGTATTAATAACGTTGGAGCAATTAACCCCTGAAGGAAGTGACAGTGCTCTGGTTATTGATGATTATAAATGGTCTAAAGACGAGAATTATTTGCTGATTTATACCAATGCAAAATATGTCTGGCGAGATAAAACTAGGGGTGAGTATTGGGTGTTAAACCTAACCGATGGCGAACTTTGGAAACTAGGAGCAAGTAACTTAGAGCCAAGCCAAATGATGTTTGGAAAGTTTTCTCCTGATTCAACCAAGTTTGCGTATGTCTATCTGAACAATATTTATGTTCAAGACTTAATCACCAGAGACGTTACGACACTCACCAATGATGCTTCACAAACCATTATAAATGGTTTGTTCGATTGGGCTTATGAAGAAGAGTTTAGTATTCAAGATGGGTTTAGATGGAGTCCAGATAGCAGTAAAATCGCTTATTGGCAATTTGATACCAGCGCCGCTCAAAACTTTCATATCATTAATAATACCGATTCACTTTATCCTACCATTACGTCTATACCCTATCCGAAAGTCGGTGAAGAAAATTCAGCAGCAAAAATTGGCATCGTATCGGTAGATAATACACAAACTATCTGGGTAGATTTACCTGGCATCGCGAAAGACATGTACGTTCCCAGAATGAGCTGGGTGAAAGACTCTGATCAAGTCTTTATTCAGCAGATGAACCGTAAGCAAGACACCAATACGATTTTTTATGCAGATGCTAATACTGGTGAATTCAAAGAAGTGTTCGTGGAACAAGAAGACACTTATATCGAGTATCTGAATGACCCTATCTGGTTAAATAATGGGCAAGACTTTCTTTGGTTAAGTGAAAGAAGTGGGTGGACACATATCTATAAAATATCTAGGGATGGAAAAACGATAACAGACCTGACACCTGGTGAGTTTGATGTTACTGAGTTTGTAGCCAAAAGCGAAGAAGATAATGCTTTGTTTTTTATGGCGTCGCCAAAAAACGCCACTCAGCGCTACTTATACCGCACACCTTTAGATGGCTCAGGAGAAATTACGAGGATAACACCAGAGAATTACACTGGCACTAACGGGTACAATATGTCAGCTGATGCAAAATGGGCCATCCACGTACATTCAAGAGTTATGCAGCCCCCTGTTTTTTCCTTAATATCTTTGCCTGATCATACTGCTCGGCATGTGCTAGAGGATAATTCAGAGCTGGTTGCGAAGCTTGATAAGCTGGAAAAAGTGGAGATTGAGTTTTACCAAGTGAATGCATCTGATGGATGGGAGCTAGATGGTTATAAGATTCAACTGTCTGACCTAGATACTGCTCAACAGTACCCGCTCATTAATTATGTATATGGTGAGCCTGCTGCTCAGATTGTATTAGATAGATGGAGTAATCGAAACATGTGGCATGTGATGATGGCCCAACAAGGCTTCATTATATCTGCCGTTGATAATCGAGGCACCCCTGCTCCAAAGGGACGCGAGTGGAGACGTTCGGTGTACGGCAACATTGGCCCGCTAGGCGCGAAAGACCAGTCCGAGTCTTTAAAAGCAATATGTGAAAGATGGGCTTACATTGATTGCGATCGAGTTGGGGTATGGGGTCACTCTGGTGGTGGCTCATTAACCCTTAACTTGTTGTTCAGATACCCACAGCAGTATCATGTTGGTGTTTCGCGAGCACCGGTGCCTGACCAACGTTTGTACGATTCAATATACCAAGAGCGATATTCAGGATTGCTGGAAGAATTTGAAGCCAATTATATAGAGGCTGCTCCTATAACCTATGCTAAAAATTTGGTCGGCAAGTTATTATTAGTGCATGGAACAGGCGATGATAACGTTCACTATCAAGGTACTGAGCGTTTGATCAACGAGCTGGTAAAACACAATCGGCAGTTTGATTTTATGTCTTATCCAAATAGAAGGCACGGCATTGTAGAAGGCGAAGGAACGTCATTGCATCTTCATACTATGCAGTCTAATTATTTTGCTGAACATTTAAATAACCCTTTAAAGACGGGTGATAATTTGTAGTAGGCAAATATCTATTTTGGCCCCTTCTTTAGGGGCTGATTTGAGAGTCGCTGCAACTTATCAACTATTCTACTCGTTAAAAACTTTTCCTATACAGTAGATGCAAATTTTGACTGAAATAGAACGATGCTGACATACAATTTAGCGCTCGATCATTGCACGAGAGTGCTTTGATAAGATTGCGCGAAACAGTTTGTAGATAGGCTTATAGTGAACTTTTACTTACTAGTTAGACATTTATCAGGAAATTTTCCCTGTATTTCTGAATAATATTGATAAATGTCGTGCATGTGTGCATGTAAATTACCAGTGATATCAAACGGCTCATTAATAATAATACGTTTTTTGGCATAGTCGAATCCAATCAATACACATTAACGTGGGTATTTCTGTATGTAAATACGACTCGCTATTTTACCACTGCTAAAATTTTTTCTGTACGCAACAGGTTTGAAATATTGGTGCTCAAGATGAATACCAAGCCAGTTACGGATGGGAAGCTGCCGACACAATTACTACACTCGCTATGTGGATTGCTTATTTGTCGGCCATAAGCGTCAATTGACAGGCTAAAAGCTTATGTTACTATGACTAAGAGCTCATTGCTCAGGGCATCACTTAAGTTGATGCTTTAACAGGAACACTCTTTACAAGGATTAGTAATTCTATTTGTGTATGTTTCTTATGCGCCTAGTCAAAATCTAACCCGCTGTTTAATTTAGTTTCCTGAAGTCATACATAACCTAAAAACAACATGGAAAACACCGTGAAAAAATTATTTGTATTAAGCATTTTATCGTTAGGCATATTAACAACGGGTTGTGCTAATAAAGTACATAACTACTCTGCATCAACAACCAACACCATTGCACTAAAAAGCTTATCTGCTGACAAGATCGCAGAAATTGGTGCGTTTACTGATTCTGGCAAAAACGAAAGTAAAGTCATGTGTCGTTTAGCGTCTCCTATCGGCACACCTGAAGGCGATACTTTCGCGTCTTATATCCAAAAAGCCTTCATAACAGAATTAGTGCTGACTGATCATTATGACCCTAAAGCAGAATCTATTATTACTGCAAACCTAAATGACGTGTACGGTAGCACGGTTATCGGTAATGCTTATTGGGAGTTTGATTTAACGATTTCTTCTACAACTGGCGTATCTTACAACGTTAAATCGCGTCATGACTATGAATCAAGCTATTTAGCTACTTCGGCCTGTTCTGAAATGCAACGCTCATTTGTACCTGCAGTACAGCAGTTGAACACAGCGATTATTTCTCATGAAAGTTTTAGTGGGCTCTTTTAATCAAGCCCGCCCTTAAAGATAGCTTGGCCGATCAATACGAGTGTAGGCCAAGCTTAATCAAATCAAATCAAGTCAAATCTTAAATAACTCTGAACACTTTAATATCAAAGTGCGCTTTCACCGATATTAAGGTCTCGAGTAAAACTTTTGCGCGTCGTCGGCTTATGATTGGACTAAACGGTATCCACTGCCCCTGGCCGTTTGAATATTAATACAAGAGCTACCATTAAGTTTATTGCGCAAGCGACTGATATACACATCAACGATATTTGTTTGAGGATCGCTACTGACACCCCAGATTCTGTTGAGTATCCGTTCTCTTGTGATTAATTTATTTGGTTGCTGTACAAAAAATACTAACAATTCAAATTCAATCTTTGTCAATTCAAGTTGACTCCCATTTAATTCAGCGGTTCGTTGCTCAATCGATATTTGTAGATCTCCAATGCTTAAAAGGCGCTCATTAGCGGACGCTTTTAAATAATTATTGGAACGTCTAGACAAGGCGGTTATTCTTGCAAGCAACTCGTCATAATCGAATGGTTTTGTTAAATAGTCATCGGCTCCCTCTTGTAAACCTCGAATTTTTTCGCCTACTTCATCCATTGCCGTTAACATTATTACCATTGGCGGAGAGGGTAATTTTTTGATGTGAGGGAGGATATCTACACTGTCTGAGTCATGAAACATTCTATCCAATACAAGGAGGTCGGGGATATACTGTTTTAAACGAGGTAAAACAGCATGTAATTCGTTTTCAATCAAAACATCATGTCCTTCTGACTTCAAACCACGGCATAAGAATTCTGTTAATGGTTTCTCGTCATCTGCCAATAAGATCCGCACTGTTACTCTCCATCAAAAATTGTAAAGGTAAACACGGTTTTTTTATTCAGTTCTGAATGCGCAGTTAATTTACCTCCGTGAGCTTCAATGATTGATTTGGCTATAGGCAGCCCAAGACCTAATCCTTCACCTTTTTTACTAAAACGCACGAACCGTTTAAATATGTTCTGTAATTCATTTTTTGAGATGCCCTTCCCAAAATCAGTCACTGATATTTCCCAAAGTCCTCTTTGGCTATTGAAAACGACACTTACAACTATTTTATTGACAGAGTACTTAATCGCGTTATCCAAGAGAATTGAGAGGACTTGGGTTATCCTAGACCTGTCAACAAACACCATATTACTTCTAAGTGTATCAGGGAGAATAAGTTCAATCTCTCTATTGGATTGATTCCGCTCCCACCTTTCTACACAATCAGAAACGAGATCAAATAAATTTTCTTGTGTCCTTTCAAGGTTAATTTGATCCATTTCAGTACGAGTCAGAAAAAGCAGATCTTCTATTAGTCTGCTAATGAGAAGGGATTGATCCAGTATTGACTTCAGCGAGTTTTTACATATTTCGATTGAGGGGTTGGGTTGCCTCAGAGTTACTTGGGCTTCTCCTCTTATAATGGTGATAGGCGTTCGTAATTCATGAGACAGATCTGCGAGAAATAGTTTGCGCCTAGAGTCATTTTTAGTAAGTTCCACGTTTACCTTAGAGAGTTGATTAGTGCGTTCTTCAACTTTGACTTCTAGCTTTTCGGTTAACCTCTGGTGTTCGTTCCGGTGCTTTTTAATTTTTGATGATAACTGGTTAATTACGTCAGCAATAATTTGAAATTCTCGATCAAGCTTTTTTTTCTGAGTATGATCTAAATCATCATTCAAAATAGCGGTTGCGGAATCTTTAATACTTAACAAAGATCGATAAGTATGATTAAACAACCAAACACATGCGACGGCTACGAAGACTATTAGCAAAAGGCCAATGATAAGGCTTAACCACATAAATATTGTATTGGTGGTTTGTATCTTACTGGTCATAGCAACAACATGATAAGTTTGCAAGGATGTTGCTTCACTTAAAGCTTGGCTATATTGACTATCAATTGTGACTTGTAATAGTTCACGAAGCATAAGGTTTTTGTTATTTTCGCTAGTCGCGGAGAGTGATTGTGCGCTATCGTACTTGAAAACGATTTGATTAAAGAATCTTTGGAGTTCCTCTACGTTAGATTTTGCACGAATTAACGAATTGTCACTCTGGATAGTTTGCTGCTCTTTTTCAAGGAGAAGTATGCTTTGGAATGTCGAGTTTATTTTACTTATTTTAAATTTTATCTCTGCAGACTTGTTAGCGTCATCAAATAGAATCTCGTCTGTCATTTGTTTGAATAAACGAAATGAAATGCTGGATAACTCTTGATACTCAGCTAAAAGTGATTGTGCAGTGGTAGCCCGGTGGATATTCTTATTCGTAACCACAGCAAGAGATGCCATAGCGGTAATCAGAAACACTATGATAAGCGCAACTACTATGCCGAAAACCCCCAATTTATGTCGATACATATTTGCACCCCATACAAATAAAAAACTCCAAGACGATTTGACTTGGAGTTTTCTATTAAATGATGTTGTTCGCTATTGTAGCCGTTCGTTATTCTCTATCACTGCTTTTGCCAACTCTGAATCTACTAGGGTTAAGCCAGTTCTAACATAATGAACTCCTTTGCCAGACGACTTTAATACGTAGTAAGTTTCCCCAGCTTCTGCTTCAAAAGAAATCGACGGGGTTGTTTCGCTCCTAGATACGAGTTCAACTTCTCCTGCAGGAACTTTTGTTTTTACAAAAGTGTCAGGCAACATATGTCCTTTATATTCGCCATTAATGGTAAGTGCTGTTCCGTGAAATCCGTTATACGTTCCTTCTTTTAGGACCACTACCTCTGCAGTTTTTGTTGCACTAGCGCCTGCCGCGAAAAGCAATCCTAAAGCGGTTAATAAAAATTTGTTAGTCATTTTCATATCAATTCCTCATTAGCTGTCGTTTACTAGTTATTGTTTTAACTTTGTACTACTATAGTATTATAAAGATCTGAAAACTAATTGAATGAAACATTAAAAATTTATTAAAAACGTTAGACGTTCACTAGATGAATAATAAGGTTTAGGTTGTGCGTCAAAAATTTCTCCATATTAAGCTGCCAATAACTCATTATTTAATTTAAAAGTGAGCACTATTTAAAAGAAAAAACCGGATATAAATAATTCTTCATCAGTAAAAAACGATCAACAGCTATCCAATTCACTTGAATTTTTGTATTTAGGGCTAAAAAGCTTATAATACAATTGTCGTAACCGGCTCCTCCGGAAGTCTGAAATTTACATCAAAAATACATCACATATTTGGTGGTTGTCAGTACAATTTTCCGACCAGAACCGCCATGTTAATATTTAAAATATTCTCTCTTTTGCCTTGAAAGGAAATTTATTATTTCTAATAAATTCATAGTTTTAACATTTCTTTGATATTTAATTCCCATCAATTGTAAGCATTGTGTAAATACTGTAAAAATTTTATATGTACGAAGAATGTTTCGAGTTAAACGAGCGTCAAAAACATCTTTTTTATGTGATTTTTGGAAAAATACTTATTCTAAAAATTAGTTTATCTTTGGTTTTTTCAACACTACTGTTAACGCGTTTTTTACAAGACATTAAATCAGTAACACAACTCGAAATTCAAAACACACAATGAAACTAGGAATACACTATGAAATTAGGAATTAAACTAGCTGCCGCAGTTGCGCTAGGATTAGCAGGTCAAGCGAGCGCTGTTACCTTATTAAAAAATGACACAACTCAATTTGATATTTATGGTTATGTAAAAGCCGACCTTCGCCATGTTAGCGGTGACATAGCTTATCGTGATTTCTGGATTGGTGCTGGTGGTGGCGGTGCTGACGTTTCTACTACCCACTTGCATGTACAAGAATCACGTTTAGGCATAAAAGTTAATCACGAAGGTGTTTTAGCCGTGGTAGAAATAGACTTTTATGGTCAGGACACTCAGGCTGCTGGCATCGTAGACGGCTTTACCCCGCGTCTTCGTCACGGTTATATAAAGACTGGAAATTGGTTAATTGGTCAAACATGGTCTACCTTCATGCCGCTACACACTTTAGCTGAAACGCTTGATTTCGGCGGTGCACACGTGGGCGAACCTTTTATCCGTCAAAGTCAAATACGTTATACCAATGGTGGTTTTTCTTTCGCAGTTGAAGATGGATCAACACGTGATGAATTGGCACACAATGCAGAAACTGATAGAAGTGATGATCTGTCGGTCCCGAACTTCATAGGGCGTTACGATACTTCCGCTTCATGGGGTCAATTATCTGCTGCAGTGTTGGTTCGTAAAGTTGACCAGCAAGGTATTAATGATACTGCTGTAGCAGCTAATGTGGCGGCTAAGTTCAATGTTGGCGATAAAAACGATATTAAAGTTCAAGTTACTGCTGGCGAATATGGTCGTTATGCGGGCACAGCTGCGGTTCCGGCTGTTGTAGTTGATGCAGATGGTAACACCCAAGTTGAAGATGGCGTATCTTTTAACGTCTCTTATCGCCAATGGTGGAACGATACAACTCGTACAACAATATTTTACGGTCAATCCACTACTGATATCCAAGACAGAGATCGTTCACACTTTGGTATTAACTTAATTACAAACCAAACTGCTAAACTGAAATATGGCGTGGAACTTGGTCAATATAACGTTGACGACAATACAAGTGAAAGTTCTACCTATGCACAATTTTCTGCTCAGTACGCTTTCTAAGTTAAGTGTTTCTTAAACACCAAAAATCGAGTGACAATATTTCGTTGCTCGATTTTTTTTCTTAAACAGTTTCTCTTGTCCTTTACAACCAAAATAGCACTACAACACAATTACTCTGGCACTTACACTTTATCTGTTAATTTTTAATGTCTGGCTTTTCTTCAGCGTTAGAAACAACGTTAGTGACTTCAGCATCACTTAATTGGGCTAACTCGATTAAATACTGCTTTTGCAATTTGTCTAGAGCTTGTCCATGCAATAATTTCTTTAGGCTTTCAACTTCGTTATTAGCAATCGCTGATTTAATGGCAGACATATTAGCAATGGGGCCGCCGCTTTTATATGAATGGGACATTGGTTCCTCCAATAGGTAGTTATTTCTGCCCAGTATTTGTCCTAGAAATTAGTAGATTGGCCTTTGTGCTGCTAGTTAAAAATCATTTTGGGTTTTGTTATTTACTAAAAACTGTCTTTTGAAACGTTAATCAGTTTTGATATTGCTATTTTGTTGATTGTTTATTGTCACGTCCAAAGGCATTGGCTTTGTTTTTTCCCCGCTGTAAACGGTAACATGTGGAAATGGGATTTCAATATTACTCTCATCGAATGCCCGTTTGATTTTCTGGTACATTATGTTACGAACTTCTAAAAATTGCTCCCGCCTTGTCCAAATTGAAAATTGGATATCAATCGAAGAAGCACCAAATCCCGTCAGTATAAATAAAGGTTCAGGCTCAGCTAAACACATGGGCTCGGCATCTGCTATCTGCAACAAGAGTTTTTGTACTGTTTCAATATCTTCTTTATACGCAATGCCAATTTTTAAGTCAGCTCGTCGAATGGGAAATTTAGTCAATGTGGTGACTTGCTGCTTGATCATAGTTTCGTTCGGTATTCGCACGAATAGATTGTCAAAAGTTCTGATTTTAACCGATAATAAATCTATAGAAATTACTTCGCCTAAGGTTGGCTCAACCTTGATAATATCGCCTATTGAAAATGGGCGCTCTACCATTAAAAACAGTCCACTGATTAGATTTGATGCAGAAGTCTGAGAAGCAAACCCTATAGCAACAGTTAATATCCCAGCAGCTCCTAATACCACACTTAAATCAAATCCTAGCTCTCGAAGCGCTGAAATGAACATCAATATTAATATTAGGTAATAAATTCCTCTTTTAAGGAGCGTATTTGAATGTGTAGACAAGCGTGTAACGGTTAATTTTGTGATCCCATTACTCGCTACACGGGCAATCATAAAACCGGCTACAATGATTAAAATGGCTTGACCAATATCAAAAATGTGAAATCGTTCAAGAAGTGAAAGTGTTTCTTCGGATGCTTCCATCTAGTGTGCCCCCTAGGCGACTAAGTTTTTAAGAGTAGACAATAAAGAACTCTTGTTGCTTGCCATCCTTGATTGCGACACAAGAGTGAGCCCACTGTCATGCTCAGGCACTTTGTGATCCACTTCTGACACCGATGCTCCATGTTCGGTTTTTTGCTCAATTATTAGGTCTTCGCTCCAAAACTGTCCCATTTCATCTACATAAACCTTTAGTTTTGGAGTGGGTAAATTTAATCTTTCGACACTTAATGGCGTGCTTTGTTTGTTAACAATGGTTACAGATGTGATAGCACGGTGTGATCTAGGGTTTGCTTCAGTGATGCTTAAAGCCGCATCTGTATATTTTGCATAACACAAGTCGCCATGCATGGTATTTTTACCAAACCAAGAATCAGAAGGTCTCCAAAACGGCACGTCCAATAAAGGCAAATCCTTTTCAGCATACAATATGGTTAACCAAAGAGGCGTGCTGATATACACTTTTATAGATTCATCGGGCATGATAAGCAGTGGATTTGAGGGCTTAACTATCATTGCTCTGTCGGCCAATGAAGGCTCTACTAATACAGAGTTAACATGTTGAGGCAAAACAAACCGAGTGGCCGTTGCATGTCCTAAATGTTGAGTGTCTAATAATTTTTTATATACAAGAGAGCAGTTTTGTTCAGTAGTGGTTTCATAATTGTATATCGTCCATTCTCTAAGGTCTTTTTGAAGCGCGATGAAGCGATCGTGAATTGACCATTGCACTATTTCTTGATTGTTAAGAGTCTTGACTCCCCACCATGCTTCCATATTTCATTTCTCTATGAATATTATTCTTGCTATAAAAATAGACTAAATTGACCTTATTAATCCAGTAATTTGTCGCTTTATTCAAATGAGTGCTGTTTTTGACGACTGCGACCGATGCTTGGCCCATTCCTAAGCCAAACAACTAAATATCGGTTTTTATCATGATTGGAAAATGGTCGGAATACAATTTAGTATATGGATCTTTCAAGATTTTCGCAGAGTGAATAGTCACACCACTGCTCGACCAAGCCTTATCTAGTTTAAACAGAGGAAAGCGGGTTGGGAAAGATGCTTCAAGTTTGGTGGGAGTGAGTAAAGAATCCATTTCATTTAACATTTTTGTGGTTGGCATCCATTCGTTGAAATCACCTAGTATTATTAATGGATGGTCTTCGTTCTCAATGACCTTATTTATATAACCTTGTAGCTGCAAAAACTGTCTGTTTCTTTCTTTAGATTGCAAGCCAAAATGTGTATTCATTACACTGACTTTTTTACTATTTATATCAAACGTGAGGTGTTGAATGTTTCTTGGTTGATTATCTTTGTAATCAATACGCAATTCATTAACGGCCGTTGGTTTAAACTTGGTCAACATCGCATTGCCATAAAAACCTTTTTTTGTTTTTACCGCAGGTGTCGCTACGAAATGCTCAAAATGGTTTGCTTTAAGGCTATCGATGACGATTTGATGTTCTAGTTCTGGCTTTCTTAAATCAAATTCCTGTAAACATACAATGTCTGCATCTAAAGATGCTAGGTATTTCCCGATTCTAGCGTAGTCAAGTTTACCATCGTTCCCCACTGCACTGTGAATATTGTAAGACAATATAGTTACCTTCATGCGTGCGACTCTTTACTGGACTTAGACGCGTTTTTTTTATTTTTAGATTTCTTCGATATGTTTGCTTTCCTCTGGATCAGATTAATTAATTTTTGTGTTCCGTATGCAAGTATTAACCAAGCTATAATTCCACCCACTAAAAAAGTAATATGTTTTAATGTAGGCTCTCTTAAAATATCGGCTACAGAACCTCCAACCACTCCTTTAACTATCATTAAAGGCAACATGCCAATGAAGGTGCCTAGCAAAAAATGAGGAAGTTTTATCGAAGACACACCTGCCACCATGTTCACCAAGCTAAATGGCGCAACAGGAATATTTCTAATAATGGCCACCCCTAGCACCCCATTGTCAGCAAATTTTTTGTCAATCTTGTTTACTCTTGGGCCGATAACGCTTCGTAAGCCCTTTTCTCCCACAAATTGACCGATAACAAACAACAATAGAGTAGAGCACATGGCACCCGCCATTCCATAAACCACACCCCAAAATGCTCCGAACACCATAGCCACCGCTAAAGAAAGTACCGACACTGGAAAAAACAATAAGCCGGCGACCATATATACCCCGCAAACCACAAATATTGCCCAAGGGCTGTCAGTGAAACCAGTCAGCTGGGCTATAAGATAGTCTTGATTCATCCATTCCACATTTTGACTTAAGAGATATCCTAAGCCTCCCAACAGAGCAATTATGGACAAGAATGAGAAGAGGATAAGACTCTTTTTTGATGGGTTGGGCACATGCAAAGCCTTGCCAGAGGGTAACGGAATAGATGGAATAATCGGTTCTATTGGATCACCAATCGGTGTAATTAAGTTTTGCAAATTTTTATCGGTGAAAGCTTCGTCTTCAGCTTCTTTTAGGCAATATACGTACTTCTTTTTACACGATGTTAATTTGTCAAATGTGTTTTTACCCTCGATGAACGTTTGGATATCTTCTATAGGCCAACCACTGTGCTCGCTGATCAAGTCATTTCTGAACCACTCAATTTTATCTTGCTGTTTTTTATTGGTAGCCGCAAATGTCATATCACATTCGGTGTCTAACGTCATTGAACGTTTCGATAGATTTGAAGAGCCTATTACGAAATAATTATTGTCTATTACCATTACTTTGGCATGAACTCGTTTTTGACCGTTAATCCCCTCTCTATCAGTCGAACCTGAGTAGGCTATCAAGACTTGCTCACTTTTAATGCCTTCTTCGATTTGGTTTTTAAAGTCGATTCTTCCGGCCCAATAAGTTTCTGTTTCTACTGCTCCTTCAGGTTTGTATGAGCTGACAATTAACACCCTAAGAGAAGGACATTCTTTCAATCGTTTATTCAACGCTTTTGCGATATCTATATTGTTGGCAAACTGATTTTCTATATAAATAAATTGTCTGGCTTGATTGATTAAATCAAGGAGCATCGACCTTACTTGTTGTTTTGGTTCTGCGTCTGTCATTTCAGGGACAGTCTGGGCGATGGCGCAGGACATATTTTCAAAAATGGGTTTAACGCTTTTAGGCCACGCTTTGGGAAGGGAGTCTAAATCATTGAACTTGACATCTTTTATAGGTTGGTCTAATTCTACTGCGAGTCGATTCCATCTCCATTGGACCAATTTTACGAGATGTTTGACTACTTCGCCGGTAACGGCCACTTGTACGTCGTGAAATGGCCCATAGGCACCGTCACCATCATCTCTTTCGGGATGATCTAATTTGTGGTCTCTCGTGTCCCAGCGATGAACCGCTACATCCATGCCGCCCGTATAAGCTAGTTCGTTATCAATCACGATAATTTTTTGATGCTGGCTACCACCCATTGGGATAGTGCAATCTAGCATGGTGTGGACATTATCAGGAGTGGCTTCATCCCATACCTCTTTAGCCCAGACTTCGCGCATACCAAAAAATGCAAATGATGAGTCCCAGCGCAACAATCTTACATCAAGATCAGGATTTTGCTCAGTTCTGTATTTGATCAAATCAATTATTTTTGATGGTAATGTAGACTTTTTTTCTTCCTCTCCCCGAATGAGTCTGATCCGACTATCAATATCCCACCCAACTATGTAAATACTTTTTTTCGCCGCACTGATTGACTCGTGTAGTGCTCGATAATAATTCGCACAATCCACTATAGGAGCAGCAAATCTTGCCTGACTGACTGCAGTGCAGTTGTTTCCTTTTTCAAATAGCTGTTCATTATTATTCATGGGTAATTTTTATAGGGCCTGTGAAAATTTTTTATAAATTATGTTTTTGATTACTTAAAATTTAATGTATTAATTCATGCGGTTACATTTTTTATCTTCCTTAAATACAGTTAAAGTAACTTAACTATTTGTTAAATAGCAAAAACTATTCCGCAAATAGCAGGAGCTATTCGCGTCCAGAAGAATTGTAATTATGCCGACATGAAATACTATTGTGAGTTGACTGCCTTGATAATTATAGAAAAACAGCTGCAAAGTTCATTTAATGTCACATTTCCCCGGTCATGTTATACACTATAAGAAAAGATAGATTGTAAAAGAGAAGCGATATATGAAACTACACAGACACATTGAACCTAGACTAGTTGCCTATTCAGTTCTTGTCATCCTATTTGTTGCACCTTTTGTGGGTATGCAGTTTTCAGAAGAAGTTAATTGGTCTGTGTTGGACTTTTTTATATCTGCTTGCTTACTAGGTAGTTTCGCATTTATCTGCGAAAAGTGTGTGATTTTATCCTCCAAAACTACATACAAGATAGGCGCCATTGTACTTGCCTTTAGTTTTGGGATGCTTATGTGGATAAATTTAGGCGTTGGTATGGTGGGCGATAATAGTGAAGCCGCTAACTTTCTCTACTATTTTGTTCCAGCGTTCAGCGCTCTGATTGCAGTAAAATCTAAATTCACAGCCTATGGTATGCTGCGTGCGAGTATATTTGCAGCTATGATGCATCTTAGTATCACTGTCGCGATATTGTGGTTTGATTTAGTCTCAATAGGCGAGCAAATTGCATTTATCATGTTAAGCAATGGGATTTTCATTGCCTTATACTTATTCTCTATTGCATTTTTTTGGTTGGCGAAAAGAGATTGAATGTGTAATAAGCTCTGGACTATATGGTTAGAGAGCTAGAATAAAAAACGCAGACCTTTTAGAAGCCGCTCATGATTATTTGGGCATAGAATACCCAATTATTTTAATGGTTTCGTTCGCATTCTCGTTTTGATTTTTTTTCCCAATAGCTAGCAAAAATAGCTCCAGACAAGTTGTGCCATATACTGAATAACGCGCCAGGCAATGCACTTGCCGGCGTAAAATATTTCAATGCCAACGCCACACTCAATCCAGAATTTTGCATGCCTACTTCAATGGCAACGGTTCTTGCAATAATTGAGTCATATCCTAGCTTCTTGGTGAGCCAATAACCACTGCTCAAACCAATTACATTATGCAGTATTACTGCGCCCAACACCGGATAGGCCAATATTGACAAGTTTTGATGATTTAATCCAACCACTATGGCGATGATTAATAAAATGACCGCCATTGAGAACCTTGGAAACCATGCTAAAAGAAAAGTAAGTTGCCTGTGAAAAAAATGATTCAAAGTCATCCCTATTGCAATGGGCAAAACAATTACTTGTATTAAAGTAGTAAGCATTGACTTGACTGGCACATCTACACTTTGCCCTAAATATATAAAGGTTATTAGTGGAAGCATTACTGACGCCAAAAGTGTCGAAATCATTGTCATACTGACTGACAGCGCTAGGTCACCTTTGGCTAGGTACGCCATTACATTTGACGCGGTTCCCCCGGCAGTTGCGCCAACTAACATCATGCCTATGGTTAATGCTTCTGAAAGGCCAAATATCAAAGAAATAAGCCAAGCCGTAAAGGGCATTATGAGATATTGGATGGTGATTCCAACGCAGACAACCTTTCGATAATGCCATACCTTAACAAAGTCTTTCCATTTGAGAGTCATTCCCATACCGAGCATAACTAACACTAAAAGTGGTAAAATAAAGGGGCTCAAAGAAGCAAATAAATTAGGGAATATTGGGTCAAGGGTATAAGCGACAATACTGACAATTAAAGCAAGCAACGGAAATAAAAGGATCACTATATGAAATCAAAATGGTGTTAAATCGTTATTGGTATTGTATCACCTCGTTAAGGTATACGAATAGTCTTTGCGAGGTAATACTTAATGTCGAGGTTTGGTGATTTTGAATAATCTATTTCGGTTGAGCAGTCATAGGTAGTAATCGAGATATTTAGTTTGTACTATTATAATATTCGCATTCGGCTACATTTTAAACAGAAGAATAATTATTCCATGTTGGCACGCAGAGAATTTATTAGAAATTGGATTTTAGGCTCATTGGCCGCCACTTCTTTACCATTGGCAAGTCGTTCAGTATTTGCCCAAACAGCTCATACTAAAATGAAGCCTAAACCACTGGCGGCAGGTCAAACGATTGGACTGATAGCCCCTAGTAGTAACTTTATGGAAAATGAAACCATTGCCTTTGCATCAGATATTCTTCGATCATTTGGCTTTAAGGTTAAAAAAGGCAACTATATTTATGAGCGTCATGGCTACCTTGCAGGGCAGGATAAGGAACGAGCAAAAGACGTAAACAATATGTTTGCTGACGATTCTGTGGACGCCATAATTTGTCTAAGAGGTGGCTATGGTTCCCCCCGAATTTTGCCTTATCTTGACTATGATATCATCCGCAGAAACCCAAAAGTTATCATGGGTTTTAGTGATGTTACTGCCTTGCTAAATGCGATATACGTCAAAACAGGTTTAGTAACCTTCCATGGGCCGGTTGCTGGTCAAAACTTTTCTGATTATACGCTGGAACAATTTAAACAGGTATTGTTTGAGGGGGCGCCCAGTTTGGTTGCCAAACCGCCTCCTTTCGAAGCCACTGAAGGTCAAGCTCAAAGAGAGAATCGTATTACCGTAATAAATGAGGGGATCGCATCAGGGCCTTTGATTGGCGGTAATTTGTCCTTAATGGTTAAACTGGTTGATACACCCTATGAGCCATCTTACGAGAACGCCATTCTCTTTCTTGAAGACGTCGCAGAAGCGCCGTATCGCATGGATGGTATGTTGACCCACTTAAAGCTATCGGGACGTCTGAGTAAGCTCGCTGGTGTAGCATTTGGAAAATGCACGCGTTGCCGCGCCGACGGCAATACGCTTAGCTTAGAGCAAGTGTTATTTGATCATTTAAAACCTCTTGGTATACCAGCCTTACGTGGTCTTATGATTGGACATATCAAAGATAATTCAACTATCCCGATTGGCGTGATGGCTGAGTTGGACACGAGCAATCCTGGTTTGAGATTAACAGAATCAGCCGTAAGTAAGAGTTAAGCTATGAACATGTTTGCTTTAATATTTTCACACGTGGTGGTGTTCGCCCCACAACCTGATATTTCCCTTGAGGTAGTCACTGGCAACAAAAGTCAGCCTTGGGCCTTTATTGCCCCTCATGAAAATGAGCACATAGTGAATAACCATGTTGCAAAAAAAATAGTGCAACATGGTGGAACCTTCGTTGTGTTAAGGCAAAATGGGAACCGCCATATCAAATTACTCATCGATGGCAACGAATATAAAATAGACCCGAATCGGATTTTTACTGACCGTGGTCGGCAATTAACGCTTTCTCGTTTAAATCCAGAACTTGATACAACATCTGTTCCTTTTCAAGCGGCACTTGAAAGGGCAGAGCGACTGGCTGATTTTACGATGTCAACTATGGCAGCGCAGCAGGCGAGGTCATGGATCGCTATTCACAACAACACCAATGGTTACTCAGGCGATGGAAAAGATGGTAGGGGCACTATTTCAATCAAACGATACCAGAAAAAACTGGCTCAGGGCGCCAAATTTCTCAAAAAGGTTAGTGACGCGGGTAAGGATGAGGATAACTTATTTTTTATCACCGACCCCTTAGATTTTTGTGCGATGTCCGTTGCAAATTGGAATGTTGTATTGCAAAACCCAGAAGTGGCTAATGATCCCAATGAGGATGATGGCTCGCTTTCTGTCTTAGCTGAGATGCGTAATAAGCGCTATGTTAACATTGAAGCTGAGCGTGTTGATGCAGATGGTTTTGGTAAGGATAGGACAGAAGAACATAAACAAATGGTCGACTTGATGTTTGAATTACTGCTAACAGACCAGCGTTCCTGCTCATAAATAGAAAAGTGACCAACATTCCGTCTTTTTATATGTCTATAACTCATGTTAATTGCTGGTAGAAACCAACTCTTTCGATTCACACATATAACCTAAGGAATTGATTTTAAATTTAATTTCTTAAGTCCTACTCTGATAAGTTGCATGTTTTCATCACCAGGGTCGCTTTTTTCTGTTAGGTAATTCGGGTCGGTTTCCTTCCACAACTCATGACCTATAAAACGCTGGTACTCATGATGACCAATGACATAGTCAATTTCATGCAGTTGTCCCAAATAATTAATTAACTCAATGTTCGCCAATATCTGTTGTTTAGTTAAGGGTAAAGATTCTCCATCAGCAATATTTTCGATGCCAATAGCGGTGTGATTCAAACCAATGGTATGTCTTGCAAAGGTGGTGGTAGGCAGTATCTGATAAATCGTACCATCACGGTCTATCAAAAAATGTGCTGAAACATTTAAAGCACTGGCGCTGGCTATGTTCGGTCGATGATTTGGTAGAGTAGCTGGATTAAATACATCAAACGTTTTATCCAGAGTGGGGATAACAGTCCAGTGAACGACTACCATTTTAGGTTCAATGGTAGCTGAGTCGGTTACAATGCCGTGCCGTTCTCGCAAGTAATCAATCGATAATTGCTCTCGCTCAGGGTTAAATAAAATCGGTTTTTGAATCATATTTAACTCAGGCAAGCTACTGCAACTACTCAGCGCGATCAGCATACTAATGGTTAACAAACGTTTCATAATCACTCCTATCGCATTGCTCAATCTAAGGTAAATTTACACTATAGAGTGGCCTCTGTGGAAGCGGTATTTGTAGATAGTTTTGTGATGATTTTTTTGGGTTATTTAAGAGATTTACGAAATATATGTCGCTAAATAAATTAGTGACATTTACTTATGGGCGCGCTTTAAGCTTAAGTGATTACTGGGTAACTGTGATATAAATCAAGTCAATTGTATTGTTGGATTGAAAGCAAGTTGAATTAAACATAGCTTAGTAATAGTCTAGACAGTTGCTTGGTCTATCATCTGTATTGTTTGGAAGATATTCATTAGCCAGCAGGTCAGGTCAAAACAAAGTTTGAGCAAAATTTTTCACATAGTTGAGAGTATTATGAAAAGAATACAATTAATGAAAGTTCACGCGCTATTGGCTGCTTTTATTCTGCCCATTGCCCTGATGTTTTTAGTGACCGGTGCACTTTACACTTGGGGAGTAAAAGGGGATTACGCCAACGAGAAGTACGATGTTAGATTGGAAGAGTCTCTACAAGCAGATGTTACTGCTCTGCACAGTTTAGCTGTCTCAGAACTTAATAGGCTTGGCATATCACAACCCGAAGGAAGCTATAGGTTGAAGACTTATGGAGAGCACTTTTTATTGGAGTGGACAGGGTCATCTAAAGATATCATTTTAGAGCCGAGTGCCAATGAACAGACAGCCAAACTTACAGTCAAGCATACTTCCTGGTATAGAAACCTCGTACAACTCCATAAAGCGAAGGGCGGTAATGCGTTTAAAGTCTATGCTGCTGTATTCGCATCAGCGCTTGCGTTATTGCTCGTGTCTGGCTTTATGCTTGCCTTACAAGTTCCACTATTAAAAAAGGCAACGTTAACCTCAACAGCAATTGGTATATTGACGTTTCTGGTGTTTGTGTTGGTGAGTTAGCTAGAACGTCTAAACAAAATTTGTATTGGTAGCTTTTTAAGCGGCCAAAAGAACGCTGTTTACCATTTAAAAAACGCGCATTGGTGCGAAATTACAGTAGTTCAGTATTTGGAAATCTACGTCATTTCTCTAAAAAAAACTTGGCAGTTGAGTGCCAAGTTTTTAAGTAAATTCTTGTCAAAAATATCCTTATCTATGAGTTGGTTACTTGTTTTTCCTTATGAAAAACACACCCGCAAAGACAGACACAAGGATTAAGATTGATGGGGCACTGACTTCTACAGTAGGAACAAAACTATAAAATGAGGCATGTGATAGCGCTCTTGCGATATTATTTGGGTTTACACTAACCCCGTCTGTAGTAAAGTCAAACGAGCTTATTCCAATGTTGTCACCTTCAAAGAAAAACAGGCTGTATGCATTGCCTGCCTTCAGCGCGACCGCGAATAAACCTTCTACTGCGTTATCGAACATTAATGTTCCAGCATTTGTCCCAGGATTAGATGTAAAAACGCCATTCCCAGCAGAATCACTCTTGTCACTGGGATCGTATCCCCAAGTGCCGGTAGCACCAAATAAGTTGCTAAACGCATCAAGTGCTATTGCAACGCTCGCCTGTTGATTTGAGTCGTTACCAGCGAAGGCTCCGGTGCAACCAACATATGTGCCTGAAGCTACATTACTTATAGTAGAATCACTGCATAACGGGGTTTGATCACCGGGCGAAACAATTAACACAGAATGAGCAAGAAAACTGCTTAATACTAATGTTAAAACTGCTATCAATTTTCCGAATACTTGCCTCATTATTTAAGTCCTTTTTTAAAAAAAGTTATTGGTCAATCTATCGAATATAGCACAAGTTGGATGAGTAGCAATTAATATTTGTGGAATATTTGTACAAAAAATACCGTTCTTTTAATTTGTACTAAAGTCTAATTTTTAAGTGTTTGTATTAAATGGTAATTACTCATTACAGCATCATATTCTGCGGGTAACAATTCAAAGGTTGCCGGCAATTGCATTTAAAATAGTTATTAAGTTTTAATTTGCAATCTTCAACGCTCATTCCATTACTCAGAAATGAATTTGTAGAAAGTTCGAAAGGTCAAAACTGTGCACTTGCGCACCAAAAAGATCCGCTAAATCATTTCATTCCCCCCAGGATATGCATAACTCAATAAAAAACCAATGATTTTTGTCTTGGCTTTAAAATTGCTCAAAAAACAAACAAAAGGAGTAAGGTTTGAATTGTTGAAATATTCAACAAAAGTATTAGCCACAATGGCCCTAAGTAGCTACTTTTTACGCCTTAAGTATTAACTACCAGAGTAATATAAGCGACTACCATTAAGTTGTAAGGGAGAAGTTAAACCCGATATTTTTATTTAGCAGTATATCTTTTCATTTTAAAAGGAGCACGACATGCCAGAACAAGAATTCAGCTTAGTTCAATCGTCTTACCAAAAAGTGCGACCTACTGCTAGTACCGTGGGTGAGCTGTTCTATACTAAGTTATTTGAATTGGATCCAAGTCTACGTCCGCTGTTTAAGGGCGACATTAAGCAACAGGGCGATAAGCTTATGCAAATGATATCCATAGCGGTAGATGGACTTGATAACATAGAGGACCTATTGCCTGCAGTTAAAGCTCTTGGTGAGCGACACTATGCCTATGGTGTGCTACCCAAACATTATGAAAGCGTTGGAGTAGCACTAATGTGGACGCTTGAAAAAGGCTTAGGCGAATTATTTACCGAAGATGTTAGAGAGGCTTGGGAAGCCACTTATGAAGTCTTATCAGGCGTAATGATCGAGGCTGCTCATAAAAAAAGCATGACCGAGCCAGCTTAGAGTATGTTTTACGTTTGGAGTAAATCTCAGTCGCTTATAAACTAGTCACTTAAGGTTTTACACCAAAAATCCACCCTTCGAATAAGCTTGCTCTCGAGGGGAGCGGGACCGTCTGAATGTCGAATTCATGCTGGTGGAACCACTTTAATCCGGCGCTTGAAATAATGGCATCAGTAAGATGATCATTAAGATTATCGTCAATTTTTGTGTATGAGTTAAAATCAAACTGGTTTATCACATTGTTTAGGGTGTTAATATCTCTAACTTTTTGATTACCGTGATCAGCATGGCGTATAAATAACCTTGGGTATATTTCGGTTATGACTAAATTGGCCGTGTTACAAAGGTGCCTCTCAAATGGCCAGAGCGCGACTTTATCTTTAAATGCGCCTTTTAACTGGTGCGCCATTCGCATGCCTGCCAATCCTCCTTTTCCTACTTGTTTTGCTCCTATTAACTTAAACGGTGTTTCTGGTGTGCCTGCCCCTTGATTGATGGCATTAAGCTCAGTCGTGCGTCTTAGTCTCTCCGCTTTGTACCATTCGGGTTGTTTCCCTTGTGTCCAAAAGTAGTGTTTAAATTTAGGGTGGAGCCAAAACTCCCCAGCAAAGAAGTTATCGTGTTCACCGTTTATCTCATCGACGTACTTCCAAAATTTCAAGGCGCTAATGTCATGTCCGAACTGCTCTTGTCCAATATCTATGTTGTAACCAAAATTACAGTCGATCCCAACGAGTGACTTGTTATTAGATTCAACCAGATTGGCAAGTTTATTGAATACGTCAGTTCTGGATAGTTTTGATACATCATAATTGGGGGGATGTCTTGAGTCATGGCTACAATATGCATAGGCAATCGAAAAAGAACGCTTAGGTGATTTAGAGCCAGACCAATCGATGCCAACGAATATATCAAACATGATATGCCCTAGAAGAATAAATTAACATACTTACGAAAACAGTCTCGTTTAAGATGACATTAAGCTTTTGCGATTTTTAATTTTCTATATTCAATAAATTGTTCTTTTAACATGAGCATACACGGGGTAATAAAAAGGGTCAGCACAGTGGCAAATGTCAATCCACCTGCAATGGCGCTAGAAAGTTGAGTCCACCATTGCGCAGAAGGCGCACCAACCGATATATTTCTGTCAAGTACGTCTATAGTGAGAGCAAATACCATCGGCATAAGCCCCAGCACGGTCGTTACTGAGGTGAGTAAAACAGGTCGCATACGCTGTGCAGACGTTCTTAAAATAGCTTCCTTTGCCGATTTACTGTGCTTACGCAAATCGTTATAAGTATCAATGAGCACTATATTGTTGTTTACAACAATACCGGCAAGTGCAATTACCCCTATGCCGCCCATTACTACTCCAAAGGCCTGATTAGTTATCAGTAGCCCAAGCAGCACGCCTGCTGTTGAAAAGACGATGGCGCTCAATACGATAAATGTTTGATAAAAGCTATTGAATTGTGTGAGCAATATAACAAGCATAGAAAATATGGCCACTACGAACGCCACTGTTAGAAATGACATGGTTTCCGCAATATCCTCATTTTGCCCCTTAAATTTCAGATTCACCCCATTTGGCGGTGGGTTTTCCTGAAGCGCTTGCTGCATAAGCGTTACCTGAGAATCAGACAGCACACCATCAGCAATACCCGCTTTTACGCTCATAACTCGCCTAGAATCGGTTCGATTAATTCGACCCACTTTTTGCGCTGCTTCAAAACTCACAAAGTTGCTTATCGGGACGTTACCATTTTGGGTGGGAACGCGGAGTTCTCTAAGCTGCTGAAGGTTTCGCTCTGACTTTGGGAATCGCAACCTAATCTCCAATTCTTCCTCAACATCGTCTGGTCTGTACTCTGCTAACAATACGCCGTTTGTAAGCATCGTTACAATATTGCCAAGTAAACTCACATCTGCGTCGTATTGAGCGGCTTTTTCACGGTCTACGTTTAATCGCCATTCAATGCTTGGAAGCGGGCGGCTATCTTCAACATCGACAAAGTTGCCTACTTCGTCCATTAATTCTCTAATGTGAACAACCGCTTTATCTAATTGCTCGACATTGATAGCACTTAGTTCGATATCAATTGGTTTGCCAGCGCTTGGCCCAGACTCTTGTTCTCTTATTTGGACCTGTATGCCCGGAATATTACCCGCATTATTTCGAAGCGTGCGAATAATGTCTTTGGCAGGTGGCCGTGTTTGCCAATCGTCCAGTTCAAGCTGAATAACGCCTATTACATCCTCTGGCATATTGGATTGAACTTGTGCACCACCACCCATGGTCCTCGTATAGATTGTTTTTAGGTGAGGCTGGTCTAACAGTTGGTTTTCGACTGATTGCACTAGTAAATCTCGCTCGACAATGGATAAATCTCCTCTTGCCTGGACTTGTACCTGTATGAACTCCGGCTCTATGGAGGGGAAAAACTCAATTCCTTTTCCTGTGCTTATGTAAAGTGTATAGGCGCCCAGCATAGAAAAAACCGCCACAGCAAAACTGCGTTTTGGATGATTTAATATTGGTTCTAATAACGCTAAATAGCGTCCTACAGCCCCTTTAATATGATTTAGGTCACCGTTCTTAGCAAGACTCATTTGTTGATCTTTATCTTGTCTTTGCTTTTGTTTAGCTACCTTTGCACTGGTAATTGTTGCCCCTAAAACCGGAATGAATATCAATGCCATGAATAAGGACGCAACTAATGTAATGATTACTGTTTGCGGTAAAAACTTCATAAATTCACCGACTAAGCCAGGCCAGACTAATAAGGGCATAAATACAACTAATGTAGTTGCGGTTGATGCAATTATTGGCCAACTCATGCGCTTAGCTGCACTGGCAAAGGCTTCTTTAGGTAATTTCCCTTCGGACATTTTACGGTCAGCTAGCTCAATAGTGACGATGGCGCCATCTACCAACATGCCAACCACTAAAATAAGGCTAAACAGTACAACAATATTCAGCGTAAGCCCCAATCCGTTTATTACAATCATCGAGGCTAAAAACGAGCCTGGAATGGCAAGTCCAACTAATACGGCCGGACGAGGCCCTAATACCGCTATAATTACTATCATTACTAATATGATTGCGCTGATCACATTGTTTTCTAAATCTCCGAGCATGGTTTTAATCTGCTCTGACTTGTCTTGAAGAAAATCTACTTTTATGGATTGAGGCCAGTACTGTTGATTGGTGGCCACAATGTTTCGAACTTCGTTAATGGTTTCAATTATATTTGCCCCACTGCGCTTTGATACTTCTAGTGCAAGTGCGCTCTTTCCTTCAATCCTAGCGAAAGAGCTTGGGTCCTTGAAGGTTCTTTTTATTTCGGCTACATCCGCGAATGTCACCACCGTCGTTCCCACTTTCTTTATGGGCAAACTTTGAAGGTCGTCATAATTCTCAATCACGCCAGGCACTTTAAATACCATCCTACCCGCGTTATCGTCGATAGCTCCTGCAGCAACAAGACGGTTATTTTGTGTGACAAAATTGAACACATCCGATAATGAAAGATTGTATGTTTCCAGCGCATTAGGCTTTATGATGACTTCTAATAACTCTTCGCGTTGACCACCTATGTCGACCTCTAACACGCCACTTAGTGCTTCAAGTTGGTCTTGTAAATTACGAGCAATGGCTAATAATGTTCTTTCTGGCAGTTCGCCTGAAAGCACGACGGTCAATACTGGGAAAAGAGCAATATTAACTTCCGTTACCCGCGGTTCATCTGTGCCTTGTGGCAATTCAGCCCTTGCTAAATCCACTTTTTCTCTAACGTCTTGTAAAGCTAAATCTGCGTTAAAACCAGCGTCAAATTCCAAGGTTATTGAGGCGTATCCCTGAGCACCAACGCCTCTCATTTCTTTGAGTCCTTCAAGAGTTTGCAACTCTTTTTCAAGAGGTTTGAGCAACAGGCGCTCTGCATCTTCGGGAGAAATTCCCTCGTAAGTAACCGACACATAAATAGTAGGGATGGGGATGTCTGGCTCGGCCTCTTTAGGAATACTGATATAGGCTACTCCTCCCATGATGACAGTCATTACAAAGGTCAGTATGACCGTTCTGGCGCGAGAAAAAGCGGCGTCTATAATTGCATACATAATTAAATATCTTCCCGACCAGGTACCACGTTATGTGGTTTTAACACAGCTTCTACTTGGTTTCCTTCTTTGACGAATCCCTGTCCGGTAACAATGATTCTGACTCTATCGGGTAACCCTCTTACCCACGCGCCATTTGAGTCAGTTTGCGCAATATCGATCGAATGAAACTCAACCAAGCCTTGTGAATTTACTGTTTTAATGCCTATGTTGCCGGAATCGTCCAAACTGAAAAGAGCAGGGCTTACATAATGTGCTTTTACTTCTAGCGTGGGAAGCTTGGCTTCGACACTCATGCCAGCACGTAGGATTAAATCCTCATTATCTACTTGTATTTCTGCCTTATATGTTCTTGTTGCTTGCTCTGCTTTCGGCGCAATGAACACTATTTTACCTTCTCGTGACATGCCATTAGCGAATATCAGTTTGCTAATGCTTCCTTCCGTTATTAGACCGATGTGCTGTTGGGCAACTTGAGCTTCTACTAATAATGGATTATTTTCCACAATATTAGCAATGGGTGTATTGACCTGTACGAAATCGCCTTGTTCTGCCATCAATGACTGGATCTGACCGGCAAAAGGAGCGCGTATTGTCGTGTGTTGGATATCTCGTTCTATTCTCGCAACATTGGTTTGGGAAGTCTTGAGATCTGTATATGCTCGCTCAAGTTCGTTCTGAGATTGAAAGTTGCGTTGTTGAAGTTCTTTCAGTCGGTCAAGTGTGTTTTGATTAGCTTCTAACAAAGCCTGTTGTTGCTCTAGTTCAAGCTGACGGTCTTGCATGTTTAATCTTGCAATTACCTCACCTTTTTCTACTTTGTCACCTTCCTTTATAAGTAGTTCGGCGATGTCAGAACTTGTTTGTGCCCGTAATAGAACATCTCGATTTGGCACAGATTGCCCTTGAACGGTTAAAAATAATTGTTTTGGTTGAGCCACATATTCTTCAACCTCCACTTTAAACAAGTCGACTGTATCTGAGCCGTTCTTCTCATCAGTGGCGGTATTGGGGATCAAAATTCCACTTAACATCCAGATAATAAGTAAGATACTGATACCAATGGATAATATGTACGATTTTTTCATATAAATGTCTTTTTTCTCATTGATTGCGTTTTAACGATGACACGGGTATTTAAAATTTACATGCGTGTCCGTTAAAGAGATAAGGCTACAGGTTGGTTTTTTTTCCGTCGATTATGTCTTCGCAGGCTTGATGTAGCGACAAATAGAACGAACTCAATTCATTTAGCCTGTCTTTGGCTTCTGATAGACCATGAGGAAGTTGGTCGCTGGTTTCATTCACAACTTCATTGGCATATGACAATCTAGTCTGCATAGACCTCAGCACGCTTAGATAGGGCTTTTTACGCATTCTAAAGAAGTCTTGTCTTTCACCTGCTTTGCTCGTTCTTTCAAGTACTCCAAGGTTTTCCAACAAGCGAGTATTGGTGGATATACTTGCTCTACTCACTTGTAATATTTGGCTAAGCTCCGAAAAGCTATACAATTGTTCTTTAATGACAAATAAACCAAAAATTCTACCTGCAATTCGGGGTAAACCATCGCCCTGTGCGATTAAACCCATGCGTTCAATAAAATCCTGCATTACTTCATCTACTGATAAGGCTGCCATATTCTTTTCCTGCTTGTATACTTAACGGGGCACCAAGGTTTCTTCGTTCATAACGTTCAGTTAGGATTGAACATTATGAACGCTTTTTGATTTTTTTCAATGGCTGGTTAAATATTTAATATTAAAGTATTGTTATGTTTAAAGTCCTTCTGAACGGTTGTTATGTCGCCTCTAGGATGTCACTTTCATATTCCACATGGGTTGAGCAATGCGTTAGTTTTGCCCTATGTAATGGCGTTTATCAGATGAGTTTAGGCATAAGCTAGAACAATTTATAATGTAATTTTGCGAAGCCCATAACTATTGCATCATTTGTTTTTAATAGCTGTACTGCAAAAATATCTGTGCTCGGGTTTCAGTATCTTCTGCTTTAGCGTAAAAATCTGGTCTATCAATTCCAAAAAACTCACCGAAGCGCCTTATGGTTTGCACGTTAAAATCAATTTGCAAGCTAGTCGTTATCCGGTATTTAACGTAAGCGGTAATTCGGTCTCGATGGTCTTTAAAGTCTAAATCTCTAGTATTTGGATTCCATTCGCTAAACCGTTCGTATTCTTTATTATCTATCGAGTCCCAATACTGAGAGCGAAGTTTTATTCCGGCCGTATAATCAAGATAGTTGGCTTCTATATGAAAGTCGAAAGTATAACCTAGAGCATAAGCGTAGGCGTTTTCCCAAAGCGACGATTTGGTATTCCAGAAAAAATCTCTGTAATTTGGAACGCCTTGCGTCGCAAAGGGTTTTACCATAGAAAAATCAGCGTAAAGGCTGCTTCTTAGCAGCACCGATAGGTCAGATTTTGTCCATTTGATGGCCCCATCCACGCCAATGAGATGAACGCTAGAAAAGAAATCTTCTGTGAGTCGATCAGCTCCAAAACTTACATATTCTATGCCAATTGATGGACCTATATAATATTTGCGACTAAATTCATCAATGTCGGTGGCAAAACGCTGACCAAATTTCCCCCATAGCAAAACTTTGCTTAATAACTGAAAATCCTCTAAGCCACCTTTTGATAAACCTGCAAGTGCTTCGACTTCCACCAATTGAGGTGTGTTTGTATGAGAGTTTGATTGATAATTTAAGCGATCAATTTTAGCGTCCAAACCAAATAGCAAAATCCCTTTATCTAAGTCGCGTTGATCATGCTTAGAAAACGCTAATCCTGTGTAAACGTCGAACTTGTCATATACATTATTGCGAGATGTAACGGGTACTTTAGGATTGCTCCAAAGTCTTCTTATGGCGTTGGCTGGATTGAATAATGCGGCAAACGTCGCGGGGATCCATCCGTCTTTAGTATACAGCATGTCACCAATTTGAAAGAAGCTTTCACCTAACACAGCTCCTCCCCAGGTGGTGAAAAATTGGTCATTAATACTGACTACTTCTTTATACTCAAAAAATACTTCCCAGACAGTTGAAGTAACAAAGGTTGCCAAGACCGATTCGTAAAAGCTGAAATGATGGTTTCTAAAGGCCTGGTGATATATCATTCCGGCGTAGGCATGCCCCCAATTCATTCCTTTGGTATTGTCATCTAACTTCCAATATTCGTCTGTAATTAAACGTTTACCAAAATATTCAAACTCGTTACCTCTGAGTTCATAGTCAAAGTCTCTTTCGATGGTTTCGCCACCCGACAAATAGGCCACTCGACCAAGTGCTAATATAGTTCCAAGCTCACTCATTGCAGCTGACCAATCTTTTTCTATCGCTTGCTTTGCTGAGAGCCGATTCGGTGGGGGAGGAGTAAGTAATTCAGTTTCAGAAGCGAGTAAGAAGCGACTCGTGTTTATGGAAGCGGCCGCGTCAACCTTTGAACCATGAGCATTTGCTTGGCTATAAAGGCTGATTAAAACAATGAATGTAATATTAATAATTGAATAGTTGGATAATCGCATAATTGAGATGACTTCTGAAAATGAATACCAAATTAAGCGATAGGATCAGATATCAAGATGAAATACGCTCAATCCAGTTAGTATATTAAATCAACCATAGAAAAGCACTCTTTTGATTTAACTTGTTGATGCATTTTGTCAACTAAATAGGTTTCATCAGTTTATTTATACTTGCATAGCTTATTTTCTCCTCCTAAATGCTTAAAATTACTCATTTCTTAGTGCTATTTTATTGCCCACTTATTGCTATAGAACCCTACTGTAGAGTAACTTTTAACAAAATAATTACAAACTAAAAAAGGAGCAAACATGCCAAAATACGTTATTGAAAGAGAAATTCCAAATGCGGGTGAATTGTCCGACTCTGATATACAAGGTATTTCAGCAAAGTCGTGCAGCGTGTTAAATGAATTAGGGCCACAAATCCAGTGGGTGCAGAGCTATGTAACTGATAACAAAATATATTGTGTGTACATATCGCCGGATGAAGCTTCAGTGAAAGAGCACGCTGAAAAAGGCGGTTTTCCAGCCAACTCAGTCGCCAAAGTGCGTCGCGTTATTGACCCGACAACAGCCGAATAAATTGAATAACAGCTCAAGAGCTCAGGTATTAGACACACTATAAATAATATTATTGCTCTTGAGTCTGTTCGGATTTCTTCAATTCGCTTTGACGTCTGACAAACGTCCAAAAGTCAACTTTTTTAGTAAGTTGTTCGGGATTAAAAGGTTTGCTTAGATAATCATTCATGCCGGCTTGTTTACATTCTTCTTGATCCGCCAAGGTAGTATATGCTGTCAGCGCCACTATCGGAATGTCGATATAAAGGCCAGTTGCATGGCCATCTCTAATCATTCTTGTTGTTTCCCAACCGTCTAATTCGGGCATCTGACAATCCATTAACACCACGTCAATATCAGTTTTCACTTTTTTCAAAATGTCTAATGCTTGAAAACCATTTGATGCTACTAACTTCTTTGCATCGGGCAGAGCCGAGGTGACCACTTCTTGATTTATTTCGTTGTCTTCTACGATCAATACGGTTGGTTTTTCTGGTTTTTGATTGACTGGAGTAGTCGGACGCACATGTGAAGAGCAAAACGATAAGATGTCATTATTAATGCCTGTCGCCGCCGGAACTGTTGCGTTATCTTCATTTCCAAATTTTTCAACGACGATATAAAAACTGAAGGTGCTTCCCTGATTAACCTTGCTGGTCACAGATAGCTCGCCATGCATCATATTAGCTAATTGTTTTGCGATGTTTAATCCTAAACCTGTTCCAGCTAACAACTTTTTACTGCTACTCTTTACTTGTCCAAACATCTTAAACACGTTTTGAATTTGGTCTGCAGCAATACCAATTCCTGTGTCAATTACGTCAAAATCTATTCTCAGTAAAGGCTGTTCTTGCACTGACTCATTGCTTTGCACGATGTCTTTGAGCTTAGTTTTTAATGTGATTTGTCCGCTTTCTGTGAATTTGATGGCATTATTGACCAAATTATCGAGTATTTGTTGCAACCTTAGGCGGTCGGCGCATATCATTAACTTACTGTTTGGAATACCCACCCATTTAAATATTAAGTTTTTATTTTGGCATTGCAGTTTATAATATTCATAAAGCTTATTACAAAATTCAGTCAAATCAAACTGGCTTGGTTCAATTTGCAGTTGGCCTGACTCCGCTTTTGAATAATCTAAAACATCGTTGACTATTAACATTAAATTATTGGCGCTCATGCTGGCCAGTTCGGCGTGCTTGCGCTGTTGTTCCGACAAGTCTGTACTAAGAAGTGCGTTAATCATCCCATTAATACCATTGATAGGTGTACGCAATTCATGGTTGATGCTAGCAAAAAACCTGCCTTGCGCCCGTGTGGTTTGTTCTGCCTGCTCTCTCGCTAGCGCCAAATATTGTTCGGTTCTCTTTTCAATAGTGATGTCCTGTTGAACACCAACGAAATAATCTACTGTACCATCCAACTCAGTTACTGGTTGCAAAGACAGATTGTTTATAAAGGTTTCACCGTTTTTCTTATAATTCGTCAACTCGACTTGGCAAGATGTGCGGTTTCTCAATGCTTGTTTAATAATTTCAATTTTATCTTGTTCGGTTGTAGGGCCTTGTAAAAACTTACAATTTCTTCCTAAAGCCTCAGATTCCGAAAACCCAGTTACTTTGCAAAACGCTTGATTAACGTAAATAAGAGGATTTCCTGGTTTTGAAACATCAGCAATGGATATAGACGCCGGTGAAATGTCCATAGCTTGTCGACGTAAATTAATGTCTTTTTGCAAAGTAAGCCTCATGCTAATGTCTTTACCATTAAATACGTAACCAAGTCTTCTGCCCTGTTGATCTTTATACGGCGCGATCGACCATTCTATAGTTCGCGCGTTATCACCGGGTTTATCAGACGTTGTGAAGACGTAAAAGCCATTGCTATTAATATTTGAAAGACCTTCCCGAATGAGCTGTTCTGAAGAGCCATTCTCGTCATCAAACAGCGGGTCGTCTTTGCAATTTGACAGGATCACTTCACCTTTAGGAGTAACCACGACCAGTAGTGTGCGTAATGAATTAATAACATTATTGACTCTGTCATTTGATAAGGATAAGTTCGCAACCTTTTCTAAAAGCTCAGTGAAAGATTGCCGAATATTTTTAAATTCCTCTGCCTCGTCTATAGTCGACCTGTCTTCAAATATTAAGTCTTGGTTTGCGCTCATTCTAACCAATGAATTATGCATGTTTTTAAGAGTCACGGAGGCTTTTTTAGCACTGAGCTGCATGCTTAATAAGGCGCTTAGTGACGCGCCAAATATACTTAACAAAAAGAACGGCATTAACCATAATAATTCAATGTAGGCAGTTGAATAGGGTTGAGTGCTTATTATGGTAAGATCATGCCATTGCTCAGTTTTGTGGAATTCAAATGACAAAGAATCCATTAACGAGTCGACACTGGTTATATCTTTATCTGGAAAAGATGACCACAAAAGGGTGCCATTTTGATCAAAAATATATTGCTTTAAATCTTGCTCGAATACAATGTCTACCAAAGAATCTAGATTTTTTAAATAACTGCCTAGCGCGCCTTCAACACTTGATGAAATAAAAATAGGAGAAATGGCGACGACTCCTTTATGATCAATATGTATATAATTCTGACCTTGTTTATAAACGGTGTCCTGCCACGAAGGTTGCAATTCTGAAATTTTGTCAGCTGGCCAGTCTTTCTCTAAAAAAGCCGTGCCAGAAAAATCGAATAAAGCAACGCCCATTTCTTTTGTTTTAAATACTCTTAGACCTTGAAAGAATATGGGTAAATATTCATCTCGCATCTCAAAATCAATGATCCCATTTATTAATAAATCGTTTTGAGCCATGTTATCTATGTTGCTCGTCAGATTATTTACGTTAGTGGTAAGGTTGGAAATGAGCCGCTTTATATAATTTTCGTGCTGATTAATTAATTGTGTCTGAGCTGCGTAGAAATAAACAGCACTAGCACTACCAATCACGAATAAGAGCATAAAAAACAGCTTAGGAACGACCGCGCGTTTAATTTGTTTAAGAAGAGTTTGGCGACTATTCATGTCAGCTTGTTAGCCCTTGGTTGCATCAAGTGGGCTAAGTTGCGCATTATTGTCATATGCAGCCATAAAATAATCTGAATATACCAGTGCGTCTTGCGTTTCTTTAAAGGGTGATATGTATTTTTTAATTGCACCTTGGTGTTTCTGTACCAGCAACATCTGTGTTCTTATTGTTTCTCTGTTTATCGTTTGTGCCTTTTCGACTGCTAATGCAAGTAGGTGAACAATATCATATGCTTGAGCGACTCCAGCGGCCGCGCTTATCGAGTTTGATGTGGCGCTTGTGTCATATTTCTGTTTGTATGCATTTAGTAATTTTTTTGCTATTGGGTTATTTTTACTGTTGTCAAAATGAAAGCTTTGTAAAACACTGATATCTAATTTTTTTAATGCATTTTTGCCCACTAGTTCGGCAAATTCACCACCTGCAATGCCCCAATGAGAGATGATGGGGGTTTCATTATTGCTAGCAATCAAATGCTTTGCCAAAGTGGCTCCCTCTGGAGCATTTGCGACCAGTAAAATAGCATCAGGCTTAGTTTGCGTAAGTTTGAAAAGTTCGGCTTGAAAATTGGTTTGGTTCCAGTTTATCCATGATACATTAGTAATTGAAACGTTGTGCTTATTAGCCGCTTTTTGAATGGCGTTTAGATTGGACCGGCCCCACGGAGTCCTTTCTAGCACTAAAGCTATTTTTGAAAAGCCTCTTCGTTGCGCCGACTCAACCATAACTTCACCTGCATCTGAGTCTCGCAAAGACACTCTAAATACGTAGTTTGGCTTGTATCCGTTTTCTACAATGCCAGTGCCTGCTGCCCACGCACCAAGATAAATTAATTGATGTCGGTGTATAGTTTGTAACTCGGCCAATGCCACTGGAGTGTGCACACCGCCAATTACCGCAATCAAATTTTTAACTGTGGAGAATTGTTCGATGTTGTGTATGCCTCGCGCGGGATTCCCTTTATGGTCTTTTACTAAAAGTTCAAGTCTTTGGCCCAAAATTCCGCCATTGCCGTTTATTTCATCAATGGCAATTTGGGCGCCCCGATAAATGGCTTGTCCTCCAACGCTAGCCCTTCCACTCATGTCAGCGTCTAAACCAATTATGATGGGGTTTGATTGGTCCGCATGGACAAGTTGAGCGGGTGAAAACAGCGATAGAAATATTGCGAAGAGCAATGTTGAATTTAATCTAGTGTTTTTATTATTCAATAAATTCATAAACATACGACCAAAAGTTAAGTGATGAAACACTCTTTAACTGAATCACAAAGATTGTTAATCTTTAAATGGAGATTTGTATTTACCAGTGCAGTATTAACGGCAAATATCTCGTTTCTTTAAGTGAGTTAGATGAGTTTAATTTTTTTATGGGTTTACTATAATGACAAACGCATCGTTTGTTAAGAAATGGTTGAATAAAGGCGGTAATTATGTGGTTTGAGGAACTTACTGGGTTTACCGAAAAACATGCTGAACACGTCAAAAGTAAAATCAGATTGACAGACAAGTACCTCATATCAGATGAGAATGGGAGAAAGTATCAATACGGGCGGTTAGAAGTAAAGACTCTTGCTGAGCTTTCAAAAAGTGCCGCACAGTCAAATTTACCCAACCAAATACTTCAATTGTCTGAGATTATTGCAGACGCTCAATCACTTCATATCAATACTGATAATGCTGGGGCACTTTTTCAAGTAGCCTCGCAGTTTAACTTGCTCGAGATGGTATCGCCTAATATTACGCCTGAGCATGGAGTGAGTGGGTATGAACATGATCACACACAAGGTCCTGCTTGCGCCGTAGCAGCAGGTGCAGGAACTATCTACAGAAATTACTTTATTCCCATGCCTTCGGGTCAAGGGCAGACCAGTGCCGAACAGATAAATTGTATGGCAGCGATAGAGCGACAGCTAGACAATCAACGGCATAAATATTGGGTCGTTAAAAATGGATATTTAATGGCTTCAAGTGACGCAATGATCCGTTTAAATGACGCGCTTAGTAAAACGCCAGACGATGAACTCAAGCAATTAAAAAACAGTCTGATGATTGGGGTTCAATGGGATACACAAGTCACGCTGAACGCATGTGAGCATCTTGTCTCACAGGTTTACTGTTCTGCATTACCGGTAGCTTACAATCGAGGGAGTCTTAACCAGTGGGAAATGTTTGCTAAACTAATCTTGCAAGCCTCTTATGAGGCGACGTTAGCAGCAGGTGTTATTAACTACAAAAAAACAGGTAATAAGTTGGTTTTTTTAACGTTGATTGGAGGAGGGGTGTTTGGAAATCCAAGTAAATGGATAATTGAAGCCATAGATTTGGCTATTTCGAAATATGTCTCTAGTGGACTGGATGTTCGAATAGTGAGCTACAAGTATGCTAATGTTGAATTGAAAAGCTTGCTAGAGAAATACCAATAAGCCGAAAACGTGTGGAAACACATCCATCGCGTGAAATGTAATATATTCACATTTTAGAGTTAAATTTTCACGCGCGTTTTTTCTAGTAGTCATTCTCTGCTTTTTTGTTACTAAATATCAATGATTTATTGAAATCTTCAATGGTAAGGAAATTGCAACCTTAGTTAGGGAAAAAGTACAAGTTGAGCGTTAACAATAGGGTTTTAACGCGACTGAGGAGGCGACAATGACAGATTTTTCATTACACGTAACGGACAAAAGAGTAGCAGCAATTTATTTATCTAAAGAACAGGTGCTTTCTGCCAGTGCGGTAATTCGCAGAAGGCTAGGTTTGCCTGAACGCAAAGTAAAAGTGATATCGCCAAATGAATCTAAACCGGAACGGAAGTTGGAAAAACGCAGTGAGAAAGTGGGCGCTAATATGTTTAACCTCCATTATTTTTATGGAGCGTTAGGGCTTGTAATAGGTATGGTGATTGCCTATTTATTGGTAACTTTTGGTCCCGTTTGGACTCAACAAAATCCAGTGTTTACATATATTGCACTTATCAGTCCAGGATTATTCGTTGGATTATTTATTGCTGGGTTTCTATCGCTAAAGCCTGAGCATGACCCCATTAATCAGGAAACAATAGAAAAACAAGACGAAGGCAAGTGGACTCTTGTGGTCGATACTGAGGACACATCTTGTTCAAGAGATGATGTAGTAAAAGAGATGGAAACTACTGAAGTAGTAGAGATTCAAAAATAGAAGACTAAAGGACACATAGGCATCGAGTAAAGTGTGTCAGCCAATAAAGATTGGCTGATCGCTTGCTAAAATGATCTGCTGATCGCTTGCAAGAAAGATCGGCTGATCGTTTGCTAAATAGTGCCGTTGACAATAGGGGCAAAGGCAGTCAAACCGTCCATCGATGCAGCGTTACCTAAACCGTGCCGAGGTAAAACCTCACTAAGTCTGTGTTGCTCACCGTGTAATGCCAAGTAATTTAGAACAACGGTTTCAACCAGTAAATTTACGTTGTTCGCAGCAGGTGTCGCGTTTGTTTCAACTGAACCATCAGTGCGCATAAACCCGATTTGTTGGTGTCTGGCTTGTTCTTCGGGAGTGCTTCCTAGCAAAGTCGGAGTACCGTTTGGATTGTAAACCAAAAAAAACGAACCAGCTGTTGATGAATTGTCACCTGTCCAAACCCCTTTGCCTCGCCCGTTCTCGCTGTCGTCTATCATACCATTACTAAAGACAGAGCCGTCGCTGCAAACGTAGATCATAATCGGTGTACCCAGTCGAGCAGCATATTCTAAAACCGCTCCCATACATCGACCCGCCCGTAAATCTCTTAATTCACCGGTAGCTCTATTTCCAGTATGATAATCGTATCCACCCATTGTAATAGTCCCAGCCCCAGCAAAGCCATTAGCTACTAGCTTCATTACTGAAGCGGTTTTTTGAAACTCTCTGTCACTGGCAAACTCTTGTTCGGTAAAAATCCCTGCGGGACCCACTATGTCTGGATCAAGAGCAGGGTTGAGTGTAGTAGGGTCTCCAAACCTATCTGCAATATCAGCGCTTTTCACATATGCACAGCGCACCAGTTCTTTAAGCTCGTTGTCATTATTGAGTTTGGTGTCTACCTTATTAAGTTTCATATCGCTTATGCGTTGAATTGACTCCATTACTGAGACCGAATCCTCTTGACTCAATAGTCCGATTAAGTCCCCTGTGTCAACTAAGCCTGTAACGTCCGATGGCCTGTCTATTTTGGTAGGACGCTTCGCTGCATCTATCAGTCGTTGAGGCGCCATACTGTTGCCTCCGGACTCCGAGTTTGATGACCCTATCAATGTGAGTAAAGATCCATCAGCGCCTGCTTTATTAATTCCATACATGGGGTTATGTGGATTATTGCCAGTATCATTTTCTGAGCGAGCTGGAATAATGGCCCCGTTGACATTAGCTCGATTTACAACACTTAATTTGTCTTGGATACCCCTTAAAAAGCCACTGTCTGAATGAAAAGCCAAGCCTAATTCATTATTGATAAAGTCGGATAAGCCGGTGTCAGGATTAGCAATAGAAGGCAGCATATCCGCAGGAAGTCCTTGTCTGCTATAGCCTTGGGCACTTAAAAAATCCAGTTGACCACCTCTACCCCCAACAAGAACGTTAGAACCAGCAATATTCACTCCGCCTGCCAAGTCAAACACAATAAAGGGTATTTTCCCGGCTCCTTGAGAAGCAATTGAACAGTTGGCTTTTAATGCCTCAAGATCGGGTGACAATTGGGCAAATGCATTTCGTGGATTTGCAAACATACTAAATAAACTTGTACCAAGTACAGCCGTCGCACCTGTGTAGAAACCTTGTGAAATAAAGTCTCTTCTGGTCATTGGTTTAGCATGATGCTCGTGCAGAAGAGGCGCGTCTACGTCATGACCATGCTTCATATTGTGTTTATTAGATTTTATTCTGTTGTTTGCTGCTTTAGATTGCTTATTGAAACTAAAAAGTGTTTTTTTCATTGCCCGTCTCCTACTGAACCGCCATCACTGCACTGCCTAACACCGCCGCGCAGCTTGCTTTAGCCAAGGTTCTTACCGTCGCTGAACTGCATGAATTGTCAGTATGACAGCTACTTAATGTATCAATGAGTGCGCTAAGTTCTGAATAAATGTCCGCTGTATTTGGCTGGCTTTCGTCGTCTGCATTGATGGTTTTGTCAAGCAAAGGTTGAATAATGCTATTTTTCAGTGATAGGTTCGCGCCCAAGTTTAGGTTTTCGTTTACATCCAGCTCTGGAAAAAATTGACTTCGAAGTGAGTCATTTTCAACAAGCGTGTCGCAATATCTGATAGAAAGCTGAGTGATTGCCATCTGATTCGAGGTCAGAAAACTGTCTACTGACGTTACACTGGGTAACTGTTGTCGAAGCGTTTCATATGTGCTTTGAACCGCTGGGTTATTGCTCGGCACCTGTGTTAACACCGACATGGTCGCGTTAATTTCCGCAAAGTCTCTTATTCCAATTTCAGATGAAGGTGGTAAGTCTACCGGCTCTGAAGTCGGGAGCTCATCATTGACGTAGCGTTGTGTTCGACTACCTGCCAAATTGTCGAACGTGATGAAAAATTCATCTAACGAAGCGCCTTTTTGTTGAGGAATAATAGTGCCTAGCCTTGAAATATTTTGTCCAAAATCTGACAAACTTGATTCCCCATTTAGAACACTTGTTAAATTCGCATACGCTTGTCCACTTTTCTCCTCTCTTCCATTTATGCCTATTCTAAGACCTGACAAATCAATGCCTTCAAGGTTAGAGGACGGGTTTAGACTGACTGCAAAAGGCTCTGCAAATAAATAGCTGTGCTGATCAAATATGCTTACCTCAAATCCCACATAGGTTTGGTCCATTTGCACAATATCTGAGATCCCGAATAGTAAGTAGTATTTATCGCCAATACCGGCTTCGAAATTTCCTCTGATTTGATCGGAGCTTAACTTTCTATTATGTACAGCGACCATGCGCATGATGCCGTCAAAGCTAAATTGTCCACTCACTTCGCTGCCTAAGGCAAAAGCAAAGCTGTCATCCCATTGGCTGAGACTGGCCCCTTTCACATTATCTGAGTATCCAGTATCTTCACCGTTGACGTAGATCCTTCGAGCGCCATTTGCATCGTAGTTAATGACCACATGTTGCAAGGTGGCTTGCAGAATTTCATCGTTATTGTCAGTGCTTAATGATGGTAAGCCTGCCGTATCCGTATTGTCATGACGCACTAGGAAATCATAGTTATATAAGGTTTGTCCAAGCATAAAATTACGCTGGTCGTTACCACCTGAATAGGTAATTATTCTTGCTGGACCTTCTTGGGTAACATTACCGGGCGCTATCCACGCCTCGATAGAAAATTCGCCTGTTGATAAAATATTGTCGTAGATTTTTTTACTGTTGGTTGTGGTTCCTTGAGCTTTGCCACCTGAGAACTTAAGCCCAATGCCCTCTACTTTCTCAACGCTCCCTGATAAAACTAAATCAAGACTGGGTGTGACTCCACTTGTGTCATAAGCGACGCTAGGTTCATTTGATTTAAATTCCCATTTGGCAATAAGGTTCGATTCAGAGCGACCAGTACCGCTTGCTAAAATGCCATCTTGCAGCAAATTTGCGGCATGCGAGGCAACGATGTTGGGATCAAGTTCAGTCACTTCTATCTCGTTTGACATGTAAGTGATGGCTTGAATTAACTCATTGGCGTCGCTGACACACGAATCGGTCCAACAATTATGAAACTCATCGCGTAATCTTGCGACCAATCGACTCTGTTCAACTTGGTCCAAATTTATTTTAGATATTGAGGCGAGATAAGCTTCATTGATGTCACTGGAGCCAATAAATGGAGATATAGGAACGGCTGCTGAAGGTTGATGGCACTCACTGCAATACGTTTCCATTAAGGGATGTACGTATTGTGCAAAAAGGTTAGGATCTGACGGGAAGTTCTTATTGGCCCCTACCAACTTAACGGCGGGCGCAGCCAGTTTGACCGTATTTTCGGTATTACTGGTATTAAGCCATGCGTTTAACCAAGTTTCGATATCAGACGCACATTGCTCATTAGAGGTCGCAGACGCCGACTTCCAACAATTGTGCCCGCCTAACACTTTGGTAACAACCAGTGATCCCGATATATTTTCTCTATTCACTAATGCGTTAAATTCTGAATAAGCAAGGTTAATGTCATCATATCTTGCAAACGCCGGTTGAGTTTTATCCTGAACGTGGCATGCATTGCAGTTCGCTACGTCTACTAGGTTATCCCAAACATTGATTTTGAATTGGTTGATATCATCTGTATTGGCAGGGGGACCTGAATAAGTTTGAGGTGGTGTTGGTTCTTGAGCAGGTAAAGGCGTTTTTTGAACTTCGGTCTCACTTCCGCCGCACCCCACTAAAACACTTAGGCTTAGTACAAAACAAAAAAGCGCATAATACTGCTTGGTTTTCATGATCACTCTCCTTTACAGTAAACAGCACTGGACGCAAAAACGTCTTTTATGCGGTAATTATTGCTTTTGAAAGTTGCGACCATTGAGTTAATCGCATCTCTGTCAGATGAGTCTTGAGGCTTGCGCAGACATATGTTTTCAAAAACCTTTTCTACCTGGCATTTAGCAAACGCGTGGCTGTTTGCAAGTTCTTCTCCCATCGACTTTGCGCCATTGCCTGAACCCACTAACTCGCTGGCCCAGCCAAGACTACGATTTTGTCCTTCTCGCCAATAATTGTCCCAACGGTCATCTTCAATGACGTATCCAAGAACAAAGTTGTTTTCATTAATACGGTGTTTAGCAGTTACCCGAGAATTGGTGGAAGGGTCTAGCATTCCTTGCTGATTGTATATTAGTCGTCCAGAGTTACCATCAGGGTCACTTTCGACATTATATTCGTATTCGTAATAGGCATAAGCTTGAGACAAAGGATCCATTCCCGAATGACAACCCGAACAGGAATTAGCGAAAATTCTGCTGTCTCCACCTGGGCTTCTGCTGACATCTTGTCGGATTCTGTCTGGAGGTAGACTAGTATCTTTTAAAGGTTCGAGGTCGTTGCAGAGATGGTTCATCATGGTAAAGCGAAACATGGCCCTGTTTGTGCCGTCTTTAAAAAACGCTTTCGCCGCGGCTCTTGTGGTCATAACTCCAGCGGTAGCGTAGGAAGGTATGCCAATGACCGAAGACTGCGCAGTTGCGACTAATGCCTCAGATAAATCAACGCCTCTTTGTTCTAGGGCTTCGTAATGTTGGTTGTTGGTCGTGGAATAAGCCGGCACACCTTCTCCGCTATTAGCAATATATAGAATATCACCAGTTAATATTTCTCGAAAATCGACTTCATCTCGCACGATACCAATTACGGTTGCGGTGTAGTCATTAAGTGGTGCAAATGCATCGAAGGTTTCGTTAGTCCACGGAGTTACCCAGTTTTTTATGGTCACGTTATAAAAGTGGGGAGATTGCATTGCAATTTCAGCGGCATTTAGGGGCTGGCCTGCTTCAATGGCATAAACCATTTCCTGCAAAACCGAGGGGCTTGGGGGAACACCCGTAAGCCGGTCGTGCATGCGTTTAGCATGAGTAGTTGTATTGGCACTAGCTGTTGCCATCGTCAGAAGCAAGATAAGACTAACTACATAAGTAATTTCCAAAAAAGGAATAACTTTGATTTTTTTTATAATCGGGCCAATTATTAACATAAGCACCTCCCAGTTATATTCGTTATAGCTGAAAAAGGTTTGGCGTTGGTTATGCGCGATTGCCGAAACGTGTCAATGCTTATAACCGAAGGTTATTTTGCATGGGGTTGATGCTTTAGGCGAGATTTGACGACTGACTGCTATGGCTAAGGCTACAAATTATGTTGTATCGAGGCAACTACCATTATTTTGTATTTTCAATTAGTTGATGAGCTAAGTCGACAAGCTTTAAACCTGAATTCATAGCTTGAGATCGCAGTTGTTTGTAAGCTTTTGCTTCGGACAAGCCACCCGCCTGCATAAGCAAAAGTTTTGCTCTATCAATTTTTTTCTGTTCGTGCAGGGCTGTTTTAGCCTCCTGTAATTCATGAGACATTTGTTTAATGTGCTGTGATTGCTCTTTCAGGAGTTCGTAAAATGAACGTTGGCTAGCTTGAGGGGATACTGCCAAGCTGTCTTGGGATGATTGACTGGGGTTTGCCGTTTGAGACGCTATATCCAATCCAGTTAATGAAGGATCTAGAAATAGCGACTTTGTTTGAGTACTGGAATCTATGTCAAACTTCATATTTTCTAACATTGATTGTTGATTTTTAAAGGCGGTGGATACCTGCTCAATTTTTCGTTCTGTGGCAGTGATTAAGCGTTCAGTCAATCTGTGTTCGAAAGCCTGAATTTCATCTATTCTTTTTGTAGCGCACTCATACCAAATCTCGCTTAACTCATTGGATATTTTTTCGTGATGGCTAAGTTGGGTTATCATTTTGCGTAATCGTATTAAGTCTAGGCTACATTGTCCCGATTCAAACTTTTTCCAAGCACTACTGCTGCCCAACGCATCAAATTCTGCAAAGGTACTAAAACACACTTCTTGAGCGTGTTGAAGATTATCAATTTTCTGAATCAACTCTTCATCAAAGTGGCCTTCGACAAATCCTATGGCTCCCCAAGCACGTTCTTGACCGGCGTACTCTTTTCCTTGCATCAGGTTAAATAAGGCAACCAGTCGGCGTGTTATTTCAGGATCACTGGCGACATCTGCAGCTTCAAAGATAACGGCCATTAAGCTTCCAACTAGTTTGCTGTAGCCACTTGTGGCAGATACCATATTAATGTTTAGATTTTGTATTTCAGTACGAAACCTTCCTAGGTTGGTTATACCTTGTAAAGCAATACTTATTTTACTGAGTAATGGCATATTAAAATGCTGATTATTCGCTTTTAGATAGAGCTCTGCTAATAAGTCTTCAAGTTCAATCACAGAATTATCGACTCTTGTGATTTGCTGTGAGAGCTCCTCGGAGTATCTTATTCCATTTGATCCTAAGTAAATATTACTCATCCCACGTTCTTTTTGCATTTGATGTATGCTTTCTTTTAGTGCATTGACAAGCGAACAGTTGTCTGCCAAGTGCTGTAAGGATTCTATTTCAGCCTTTTTCGCTTCTATATAAAAACGCTTATATAAATGGGGATTAGTCAACATACTCTGGTAAGTCTCGATATTATCAGTGGAGTTTGATACGCCATAGTGTGAATATCATAAATTTTATGTATCGTCTCTCTATAGTCATATCTTCTGGCTTTGGTCATCGCTAATATTGATGCAATCTTAAAGCATTCTTACAGTATCTAAATGCAACCTTTATACCCACACTACAAATACTATGGGTGTAGAGGTGCACATGCATTTCAAAAGATAGAAATTCATTTTTTTATATCGCTGAGGACAGCGAGCTTATTCATAGCTCATTCTAACCTACTCATTAAATAGGGCGGGAGCTTTCGCTCAAACTGGCGGCAAGAGTTGCTTGTCGGTAGATGAGTAACGTGTTAGAAATCTAATTAGACGCACTATATGTGTGCAATTTGCTCCTAAATAATGCACTAGCGTCTAATCCCCTCTGATAAAAAAACGCCAACTGATTGAAAATTATATATTAAATATATTGGCATGAATTGTGGTTGCTAGATTACATAAGGCTGGAAGCTAGCTTCATTTTAATTGCTTAATGCTTCCAACCTATTTTCAACAATTTATTTATAACGGCAACGTCGCCCGATCAAACAGTAGCTAATACTACTCAATTGATTGGGTTTTTTTTTGGGAGAAAGAAATGTCTGCAATTCAAATACTTAAAAATGTGAAAAAGCGAGGAGTACTTGTCACCCTCACTGCTTTGCTTTTCGCTACTACTACTGTTCAGGCTGAAGAGCTTGGTTGGCCAGAAAAGGAAGAACTAACATTTGGCTTCATTAAACTCACAGACATGGCGCCAATCGCCATTGCATATGAAAATGGCTATTTTGAAGATGAAGGTTTGTACGTCACCATTGAAGCGCAAGCAAACTGGAAAGTATTATTAGATGGCGTAATTGATGGACGACTTGACGGAGCTCATATGCTCGCAGGTCAACCCATAGCGGCCACAATAGGGTATGGCACTAAGGCTGAAATCATCACGCCGTTTTCGATGGATTTAAATGGTAATGCCATCACTGTTTCTAACCAAATTTGGGAAGAAATGAAAGGCAATATTCCTAAAATGGATGACGGCCGCCCTGTGCATCCGATTAAAGCAGATGCATTAAAGCCCGTCGTTGAAAAGTACATCAATGAAGGAAAACCCTTTAATATGGGAATGGTATTTCCAGTATCAACTCACAACTACGAGCTTCGGTATTGGTTAGCAGCTGGTGGTATTCATCCTGGTTTTTATGCACCACATAAAGGCGATACGTCAGGTACGCTTGAAGCTCAAGCTTTGCTTTCTGTAACGCCTCCACCTCAAATGCCATCAACATTAGAAGCCGGCACTATATACGGCTATTGTGTGGGCGAACCTTGGAATCAGCAAGCAGTATTCAAAGGCATTGGTGTTCCAGTGGTAACGGACTACGAAATATGGAAAAACAACCCAGAGAAAGTATTTGGTATTACAAAAGAGTTTTCAGAAAAATATCCTAACACCACTATTCGATTAGTACGCGCCATGATAAGAGCGGCGAAGTGGTTAGATGAAAATAATAATGCAAATCGCCCAGCTGCAGTAAAAATCCTATCGCAATCGAACTATGTGGGTGCTGATTACGACGTGATCGCTAACAGCATGACAGGTACATTTGAATATGAAAAGGGCGACAAACGTTCGGTTCCAGATTTCAACGTATTTTTCAGATACAACGCGACCTATCCTTACTACTCTGACGCTATCTGGTATTTAACCCAAATGCGTCGTTGGGGACAAATCAGCGAAGACAAACCAGACCAATGGTATTTTGATACGGCTAAGCAAGTCTACCGTCCAGATATTTACCAACAAGCAGCGCAAAGCCTTATTGATGAAGGGTTAATACAGGCTTCAGAATTCCCTGAGTTTTCTACAGAAACAGGCTTTAGACCACCACAAACACATTTTATCGACGACATCGTTTATGACGGTACTTTACCTAACGACTATATCAATAAATTCAGTATTGGTTTAAAGGAAGGCGACAAGATTTAAATCTTGTCTGTCTCTTGCAATAAGTCACAAAGATATATGAGGACTACCATATGAGCACACTTTCGAACATTTTGAACCTAAATCGCGATGGTGCAGAAAAAACGCCTGCTGCTGTGTTGTTTGCCAAATATTTAAAAGCAGTTTCTTTGCCCTTGCTAGGCATAGTGGTTTTTATCTTTATTTGGACTGTTGCAGCGAATAAAATCGACACTTCCCTAGGCAAGTTTCCTGGGCCAGCCGCCGTCTCTGAGCAAGTCGTTAATCTTTACAATGAACACGTTGCAGAGAGAGAGAAAGCAGAAGCCTTCTACGAAAGGCAGGATATTAGAAACCAAAAGCGCCTCGAAGCGGACCCAACGTACGAAGTTAAGATTAGACAATATACGGGTAAAGAGACATTTCTTGACCAGATCGTCACAAGTCTAGTCACCGTCATGAGCGGGTTTGGTTTAGCCGCGATCATTGCTATTCCTTTGGGGATTGCAATTGGCTTAAGCAAATCTCTTAACGTAGCCATTAATCCTATCATCCAGATTTTCAAGCCGGTATCTCCGCTTGCATGGTTGCCGTTGGTGACTATGGTCGTGAGCGCAGTATATGTCTCTCCTGACCCAATGTTTTCTAAATCATTCATCAACTCAATGATTACCGTAACTCTATGTTGCTTATGGCCAATGGTGATAAACACCTCTGTTGGCGTGGCGTCATTAAATCAAGATTGGCTAAACGTGAGTAAAGTGCTTAGGTTACCTGCTCTTACGCATGTCAAAAAGATTGTATTACCAGCGTCAATACCCGCCATTTTTACGGGCATGCGCTTGTCTTTAGGCATTGCATGGATGGTGTTAATTGCAGCTGAAATGCTGGCTCAAAACCCTGGACTAGGTAAATTTGTATGGGATGAATTCCAAAACGGAAGCTCTCAATCGTTAAGTAGGATCATGACAGCGGTATTAGTGATTGGCTTAATCGGATTTTTATTAGATCGCGGTATGTTGCAATTGCAACGCTGGTTATCGTGGGATAAAGCGCAACAAGTGCGCTAAGAGGTCAATAGTATGAAACCATTTCTTCAAATAAGTAATATCGACATGCAGTTTGATACCCCTAAAGGTAAGTTTACTGCATTAGAAAATGTTGACTTAGATATTCAAAAAGGACAGTTCATTTCCTTGATAGGTCATTCAGGCTGCGGGAAATCAACGGTTCTGAATGTGGTTGCGGGTCTTTATCAAGCAACTAAAGGTGGCGTGTTGTTAAATAACAAAGAAGTCACAGAGCCGGGCCCTGAACGTGCGGTTGTATTTCAAAATCATTCTTTATTGCCATGGTTAACCGCTTATCAAAATGTGGAGTTAGCGGTTGACCAAGTATTCAAAAAAACTATGGATGCAAAAACACGCAAAGAGTGGATAGAACACAATTTAAAGTTAGTGCACATGGAACACGCCATGCACAAACGACCTGATGAGATATCAGGGGGGATGAAACAACGAGTGGGAATTGCAAGAGCACTATCCATGCAACCGGAAGTATTGCTAATGGACGAGCCTTTTGGCGCATTAGATGCATTGACCAGAGCCCATATGCAAGACTCATTAATGGAAATTCAAGACGAATTAAACAACACCGTGATCATGATCACACATGACGTAGATGAAGCAGTACTGCTCTCTGATCGAATAGTGATGATGACAAACGGACCCTCAGCAACGATTGGTGAAATTCTTGATGTAAACCTTGAGCGCCCCAGAGATCGCATCTCTCTAGCTGAGGACAGAGAATATAACCGTTTGCGTTCTTCAGTGCTTACTTTCCTGTATGAAAAACAGCGAAAAGTTGAGCCAATTCCAAAAAAAAACGCGGCTAGCAAAGCTGGCGGAAAAACCGGCAGCGTAGCCTAAATATTTATCATTCAGTTATGGAACACATTCATGAATAACACACTTTTTTCAAAATCTAAGCTTTGCATATTCGTCTCTTCCGTTCTTTCTTGTATTTGCACTGCAAACGCTGGTGAGTATGGAGATGCGACCTTAGATTTAAACTTACGTTACGAAAACGTACAGCAAGATAATGCGCTTAAAGACGCTAGTGCGTTGACTCTACGTACTAAGCTCACTTATGTGACAAAACAATACAACGGTTTCTCTGCGGTTGTTGAATTTGAAGACTCAAGACAAGTGCTTGGGGTCAATAATTATAACGATACTCAAGGCAATAACACTAATTACTCGGTCATAGCCGACCCTGAAACGACAGAGTTAGACCAGGCCTTTGTGCGGTATAAAACAAAGGATTTAGTACTCAAATTTGGTCGTCAGGTCATTACCTTAGACGATCACAGATATGTTGGTCACGTAGCATGGAGACAAGACAAGCAGACGTTTGATGCCGTGTCTGTGTCTTACAATCCTTCATCTGATGTAAACATTACCTATGCTTATATTGACCAACGCAACCGTATTTTTGCAGAAACCAGAGACTTAGAGTCAAAAGACCATTTAATCAATGCATCTTATAAAACCGAACTAGGCAAATTAACCGCTTATGGCTATTTGTTAGAAGTTGACAACGATACTGAAAATAGTCTCGACACTTATGGTATTCGCTTTGCGGGTGCAAAAGCATTTGATAACACAAAGCTGCTGTATCATGCGGAGTATGCAACGCAAACTAACACAACATCAGCAACAGATTTTGATACAAGTTATATACGTCTAGAAGGCGGTGCCATGTTAAGTGGTGTTACAGTGAAATTAGGATACGAACTACTGGGTTCAGACAATGGCACTGGTGCCTTTCAAACGCCTCTAGCGACTTTGCATAAATTTAATGGCTGGGCTGACCAGTTCTTAGGTACCCCAGCCGTTGGGCTAAGCGATGTTTATGCCTCGGTTGGCACCAGTGTATTAGGTGGTAAATTTACGGCAATTTATCATGACTTTTCCGCCGATAAATCAACAGATACCGTTGACGATTTAGGCTCAGAAATTAATTTACTCTATGTTAAGAAATTGGCCAAACGCTATACCCTGGGTCTCAAATATGCCAACTATTCAGCGGGCGATGCTGAGGCTGGCAAAGTTGATACCGACAAAGTATGGGTCTGGCTAGGCGCTAAATTCTAACGGCTAATTAACAATATTAAGAGGATAAACATATGTCTATGCGTATCGTTGTCGTTGGGAACGGCATGGTTGGTCATCACTTTGTTGAACAACTAATCGCATCTCAGGGTGCACTTTCATCTATTGAAGTAACCGTTTTAGCTGCAGAAGCACGGCTTGCTTATGACCGCGTTCATTTGTCAGAATATTTCAGCGGGAAAACAGCAAACGATTTAGCGATGGTCGATGCGCAGACTTATCAAGACTGGAATATACACGTAAAGTTAAATTCAAAAGTTGTGTCTATTGATAGAAATGAACAGTCGGTTACTACACAAGGCGGTGAGACCTATAGCTATGACAAGTTAGTTATAGCGACTGGGTCTTATCCCTTTGTTCCACCTATTCCAGGGCATGAGCAACCACACTGTTTGGTCTACCGGACAATTGAAGATCTTGAAGCCATAGAGTCCAGTGCTCAACAAAGTAAGGTCGGGGTTGTCGTGGGTGGCGGGCTCTTAGGACTTGAAGCTGCAAACGCATTAAAAGAGGCTGGATTGCAAACCCATGTGGTCGAATTTGCTCCCCAGTTGATGGGGGTTCAAGTAGATGAAGCCGGTGGACGCCTTCTTAAGGATAAGATTGAAGCACTGGGCGTAAAGGTACATACGTCAAAAGCAACTCAGTTAATTGATAAAGGCGATACATGCCGTTATAAGATGAACTTTGCTGATGGTGAGTACTTAGAAACTGACTTAATCTTATTTTCCGCAGGCATTCGACCCTATGACCAGCTGGGCAGAGATTGCGGTCTTGCGCTTGGCGAACGTGGCGGCATTCAAGTTAACAACCATTGTTTAACTGATGACCCAAACATATACGCTATTGGTGAGTGTGCCAGCTGGAACAATTTTATCTTTGGGTTAGTTGCCCCCGGATATACCATGGCAAAAGTAGCCGTTAGTCATATTTTTAGTGGCACAAATGACTCTGAGTTTAATGGGGCTGATATGAGCACCAAACTCAAATTAATGGGGGTTGAAGTTGGCTCAATAGGCGACGCGCACGGAAAAACCGCAGGCTCACTTTCTTACACATACGAAAATCAGCACAAAGGTGTGTACAAGAAAATGGTCGTCAGTCAGGACAACACAGTACTTTTGGGCGCGGTGTTGGTGGGTGATACCAGTGACTACGATACACTCTTGCAATATATGTTAAATGGCCTTGAATTACCTAAAGAGCCTGAAACGTTAATTTTACCATCATCTGGAGAGAAACCCACATTAGGCGCCGATGCATTGCCTAGCACAGCCACCATCTGTTCATGCCACAACGTGACAAAAGCTGACATTGTTGCAAGTATAGATAATGGCTCAACTGACTTGCCAGCTTTGAAATCCTGTACCAAGGCAAGCACCGGATGTGGTGGGTGTGCCGCTTTATTGAAAAATGTCTTTGATAATGAACTTGAAAACCGAGGCATAGAAGTGATCAAAGATATTTGCGAGCATTTTGCTTACAGTCGACAAGAACTGTTTTCCATTATTAAAGTAGAAAATATTCGCAGTTTTGACGAACTCTTAGATAAACACGGTACTGGTTTAGGCTGTGATGTGTGTAAGCCAACCGCCGCGTCAATTTTTGCATCAACATGGAATGACTATGTGCTGGAAAATCAGCATCAGCCGTTGCAAGATACTAACGATACCTACCTAGCCAATATGCAAAAAGATGGCACTTACTCTGTAGTACCCCGAATTGCCGGTGGTGAAATTACGCCCGATAAGCTGATTGTATTAGGTCAAGTGGCCAAAAAATACGACTTGTATACCAAAATTACGGGTGGACAACGAGTAGACCTATTTGGTGCAAGAGTTGACCAATTACCCCTAATTTGGGCCGAATTGGTCGCTGCAGGGTTTGAAACCGGCCACGCTTATGGAAAATCAGTCAGAACCGTAAAATCTTGCGTCGGCAGTACTTGGTGTCGATATGGTGTGCAAGACAGCGTCAATATGGCGATTAAGATTGAAAATAGATACAAAGGGTTACGTGCTCCACATAAAATAAAGTTTGCTGTGTCAGGTTGCACAAGAGAATGTGCAGAAGCGCAAAGTAAAGACATTGGTGTGATTGCAACAGATAAAGGATGGAATTTATATGTCTGCGGAAACGGTGGTATGAAGCCGCGACATGCAGATTTATTCGCCACAGATTTAGACGATGAAACCTTAATAAAATACATCGATAGAGTGTTGATGTTTTATATCCATACTGCAGATAGGTTACAACGAACCTCTGTTTGGATGGAGAATTTAGAGGGTGGTCTTGATTACTTAAAACAGGTTGTGATTGAAGACAGTTTGAATTTGGCGCAAGAGTTGGAGATGCAAATGCATCATATAATTGGTACATATCAATGCGAATGGAAAACAACCATTGAAAATCCAGAAGCACTCAAAAGATTCCGCCAATTTGTGAATACCGATCAACACGATACCAGCATAGAATTTGTGCGTGAACGGGAGCAAATTCGACCTGCTACAGACAAGGAAAAAGCCTACGGTGAAATGGCACTAGACGTTGTGACTGTTGAAATAAATTAGGAATATTAATCATGAACAAGCAACAATGGAAAACCATATGTAAGCGAGATGACTTAGTGCTCAACTCTGGAGTGTGCGCGCTAGTGAACAATCAACAAGTCGCCTTATTTTTATTGGACAATGATGGTGAACAAATTTTTGCATTATCAAACTTTGACCCATTAGGAAAAGCGAATGTAATGTACCGAGGAATACTCGGTAGCGTAAAGGGTATGCCTGTTGTCGCTTCCCCTTTATATAAACAGCATTTTAAATTGGATACTGGAGAATGCATCGAAGATGACACTGTCTCAATAGATACTTTTAACGTACGTATCCAAAGCAACGAAGTGCAATTGCAAGTTTAACATTGGAACAGAACAGATGAGCATTGCAAAGCCAGTTGTTAAATCACTCCATAGACAAATAGTACAATCCACTTGTGCTTATTGTGGGGTAGGATGTGGCGTAGACGTTTATTTGCAAGACGGTAAACCCACTCGCTTACAGGGCACTGCAAGTCACCCAGCTAATTTTGGTAGTCTGTGTGTAAAGGGTAGTCATCTGTTAGAAACTCTTGGGGATAATAACCGCTTAGACTCGCCCGTTGTGAATAACAATAAGGTCTCTTGGGATGATGCTACGCAGCACATCGCTAATAAGTTTGCTGAGATCATCAATACCCACGGGCCAGATTCGGTGGCTTTGTATTTATCGGGCCAATTATTGACCGAGGATTACTACATCGCCAACAAGTGGTTTAAAGGCTACGTTGGTACCGCAAACGTGGATACCAATTCCCGTCTATGCATGTCCTCTGCGGTTGCCGGATACAAAAGAGCGTTTGGTGAGGATGTCGTACCTTGTTCCTATGATGACATCGATCAAACAGAACTATTGATATTGATAGGGTCAAATGCAGCGTGGACACACCCAGTGTTATATCAGCGCATGGAAAAGGCAAAATTACTCAATCCTGATATGCGCATTGTTGTGATTGATCCTAGAGTCAGCGCAACATGCGACCTAGCAGACCTTCACCTTGCAATCAAATCTGGATCTGATGCGGCACTATATTGTGGTTTACTCAAATTTTTGTCAGATAATAACGGGATAAATCAGCAGTTCGTAGGTGAACATACAGATGGCATTGAACAAGCCCTAACACAATCAAATGATTGGACAATACACGCGGTAGCAGAATATTGCGACATTGAACAACAATTGGTTGAGCTGTTTTTCAACTGGTTCGCTGATAGTGATTCAGCCCTTAGTTTTTACTCTATGGGCATAAATCAGTCTTCATCTGGTGTAGATAAATGTAATGCCATTATTAATGTTCATCTCGCGAGCGGGAAAATACTTTCACCTGGCAGCGGGCCATTTTCCATAACCGGTCAACCCAATGCTATGGGTGGGCGTGAAGTAGGTGGCTTAGCCAATCAGTTGGCAGCCCATATGGATGTAGAAAACGCAGAGCATAGAGAGACGGTTCAGGAGTTTTGGCAATCTCCTACGATAGCAAAGACTCAAGGCTTAAAAGCAGTAGATTTATTCGATGCCATTGAACAAGGCACGGTTAAAGCGGTTTGGATCATGGCGACGAATCCACTAGTAAGCTTGCCTAATCGAAAGGTAATCGAAGACGCCCTGAAAAAGTGCGAGTTGGTAGTGGTAAGCGATTGTGTGGCTAAAAACGATACCATTGAATATGCGGACGTTATTTTACCTAGCACGGGTTGGGGTGAAAAAGACGGAACTGTGACCAATTCAGAACGCCGTATTTCTCGTCAACGAGGCTTTATGTCGCCTTATGGAAATAGCAGACATGATTGGGACATAATGTGCGAAGTTGCCCGAAGAATGGGTTATTCAGGGTTTGACTTTCAGAATCCTAGCCAAATTTTCAAAGAGTGGGCGAAGCTCACGGGGTTTAAAAACGAGTCATCGCGCCAATTAGATATTTCGTCACTAAGTGACATTACTTTTGAACAATACAACAAATTAGCGCCACATCAATGGCCTATCAAGCAATCATCAGGCAAGACTGTGTTTGAAAATAATAGGTTTAGCACTCAAAACGGTAGGGCTAAATTTATTCCAATCACCCCACAACTACCAAAACAATGCACAACGTCTGAATATCCATATGTGATGAATTCAGGAAGACTTCGTGATCAGTGGCATACGATGACACGAACAGGTAAAAGTGCCCGATTAAACTCGCATATTAAAAAACCATTTATTGAAATTAGTGAATTTGAGGCAAAAACGTTAAAGATACAAACAGGTGACCTAATACGAGCTCAATCGTCCACTGGACATGTCACCGCAGAAGCCTTGGTGAGCACTAATGTGCGTAAGGGAGAGTGTTTTATGCCTATCCACTGGAATAAACAATTCGCTTCGTCAGCCAATGTTGCCAATCTATACGCTTCTATTACCGACCCTATCTCTGGGCAACCTGAAAGTAAACATGCGGCAATAAAGATTACCAAAGCAGAATTTAGTCATTACGGTTTTGTTGCAACACACAATGATATTAATGTTAACACTGAATTTTTCGTTAAATATAAAGCTCAAAATAGTGTTCAAGCATGGTTAGCTGGCAGCGATGGATTTAATGAATTAGCCTTCAAATTACGAAAGTTAGCCGACGGTAAAAGCGAGTGTTTCTCTTACGACAATGGTCAACAAAAAGTGTTAATGGTCGTTGAAAATGACAAACTTCTTGCAAGCATAATTGTTTCTAGCACACCACTGAATATTAACCCCGATTGGATAGATCATTTGTTTGCTTTGAACCAAATTGAGCAACAGCAAATCAGCTCTTTGCTTAGGCTTACCCCAGATAAAGAGTTTACTCAAGGCGATAAAGTATGCAGTTGTTTTGGTGTACACGAAAAGCCCATTATTGAGGCTATCGAAGCTGGGGCCAACAGCGTAGAAGCGCTTGGTCAGCAGCTAAAATGCGGGACGAATTGCGGCTCCTGTAAATCAGAGCTTGGCTTGCTGGTCAAGCAATATACGAAAACACAACAGACCATTGCTGTATTAGAGGTAGACTCATGAGCATAATCGCGCTTCCCCAATTTTTCCAAAAAGCAATCAATCAGACACTATTCAAGCGCTCAACGTGTCAACAACGCGCAGTGGAGCATAAAGGCTCGCCAAATAAAGGTCGTGTGTATTTGATAGGTGCCGGATGCGGCGATCCCGAATTGCTGACTATCAAAGCCCATCGACTATTGCAAAGTGCCGATGTCATAATGGTGGATTGGCTGGTGCATCACGATATGTATGCTTATTTTAATACCAATGCCGAGCGTATTTTTGTTGGTAAAAAATGCGGTAGGCATAGTATGACTCAAGCTGAAATTTGCAAGTTACTAGTTGAAAAAGCAAGTCAAGGCAAGACTGTAGTTCGTTTAAAGGGCGGTGATCCAAGTATTTTTGGACGATTAGCAGAAGAAACAGATGCGTTAACCCAACACGATATACCTTTTGCCATCGTTCCTGGTGTGACGGCAGCAAGCGGCTGTGCCGCTTACAGTGGGATCCCGCTTACTCATCGGGACGTTTCACAGTCAGTTAAATTTGTGACCGCGCATTTACAGCATGAGCATGCAGAATTACACTGGGATTTATTGGCGCAAGAAACCGGCTCATTAGTCTTTTATATGGGACTAAACAGACTTGGTAAAATTACCGGTGAATTGATTAAACACGGTATGGATAAGAACATGCCCATTGCGATAGTCGACCAAGGTACCACTAGCCAACAGCAAGTAGTCAGTGCAACATTAAGCACCATTGATACCGAGGCGAACCATTACGACTTAGCGGGTCCTGCCTTGATTATTGTGGGTAAAACTGTGCAACAACAACAGGCTGTTAACGTAGACCTGTTACAATTAGGCGCAAATATTTCTTAAATATCATCTATGTCAGATCATTTCAGCCAATATATTAACTTTATCGGTAAAGGAAAACGGGCAGGCAAAACTTTTTCCACCGATATTGCTCAAGAAGCTTTTTTAGCCCTGCTCAATGGAGAAGCCAGCGATTTGCAGATGGGCGCATTTTTAATGCTGCTTAGAATGCGCGAAGAGACACCAGAAGAGCTTGCTGGTTTTTTGCAAGCTACCCGCAAAACACTGCCCAATCAAATGCAAGAAGTTACCGATGTGGATCTTGATTTAAGTTGTTATGCAGGTAAGCGAAGACACTTACCATGGTTAGTGCTTGCGGCCATAACTCTTGCCCAACAAGGGTATAAAGTCTTTATGCATGGTGCGCAAGAAATGCAATCCAATCGCTATTACATTGATGATGTTTGGCGAGGTTTTAATTGGGATATTGCGTCCAGTCCTCAACAGGCTCAGCAGCATTTAGACTCAACGGGGTTTTGCTATATGAATTTGTCTCAGATCCACCCTTCTTTGTATAAGCTTTTGCGGTTGCGTAAAGATTTTGGACTGCGTTCATGCGTAAACACCTTGGCAAGAATGTTAAATCCAACGCGAGCAAAAGTCAGTTTACATGGCGTATATCATCGCCATTTTGATCACACTCATGCGCGGGTCGCACAATTATTAAATGAGGCAACAGTAGGATGCTTTATTGGGGATGCAGGAGAAGTGGAAGTTAACCCTGAACGTAAGTTTGATCTGCACTTTTTTAATGGCGAAGCCATAAAAATAACTTCTTTCCCGGTTCTTCTTGATAAGTGGCAAATGAAACCTCAGGAATTAAATCATATTGAGTTACAGCAGGTTTGGCAGGGCGATAAGACCAATACATATGGCGAACATGCTGTTGTTGGAACCTTAGCGGTAATATTGCATTTACTGGAAAGACACGACGTCTCAAAATGTCTCGATAAAGCGAAAAGCATGTGGTGTAACCGCAATAAATCTTGGCCTAACTTAAGCTCTGTATGAATAAGCATGATTATGACTAAATACATAGGCGTAATATTAGCCGGTGGGCGTTCTACAAGAATGGGGAGCAATAAATCGCTGTTAGATTATAAAGGTCTGACGTTTGCTGAGCACCTTACAAAAATGCTTGAAAAAGCGGGGGCCAGTAATGTGTATATTAGTGGACAATACGATGGTCTCTGTCCAGCCATTCTAGACGAGTATCCTAATTTAGGGCCTTTAGGCGGGATGTATTCCGTGCTTAAATCGAATCCTCTTGATGCGCTTTTTGTGCCAGTAGACATGCCATTATTGCAAGCATCTCAATTGAAACAACTGACTTATACCAAGGGGCAAATTTGCCATTATAGTGGCTTTCCCTTTCCGCTTTTCGTGAAAAATACAGTAGCGGTAAATCAATACTTAGAAAATGTATGTGAAAGCGATGAAGTAAATCGGTCCGTAAAAGGGTTTATTGAACACTTTCACAGCCAAACAATGGTCGTTAATAACACACAGTATTTCGCTAATATCAATACGCCAAAAGAGTATCAGCAGTTAACAAAGTCAGCTTGAGCAAACACAATATGCTTTGCAAGAATATCTTTCTCAGGTTCTCGATAAAATACTAGATAACCTTATATATTATAAGAACCTAGAAAGACTATCCAACTAGCATAAACTAGCGCGACTAAGTATTGGGAATAATCCGAAGCTCTACTCTGCGATTAAGTTGCCTACCATAATCTGTATTATTGTCCTGAATAGGCATGGATTCTCCATAACCTTGGGTCGTTAATCTTCTGGTATCTACTTGTTGCGCTGTGAGGTAATTTTGCACGGCACTTGCTCTGTTCTCAGAAAGCGTCTGATTATATTCTGAACTGCCAGTGTTATCTGTATGACCTTCAATAAGCAAGGTGGTCTTATCATATTTCACTAGTACTTTAGCGACATCATCAAGCACAGGATAAAAGTTTTGAGAGATTGACGCGCTGTTTGTGGCAAAAGTGATCTCTCCAGGCAACTGCAACCTTATGTTGTTACCTTCTCGGATAACATCTACACCGCTATCGCTTAATTCATCTCTGAATTCCTGTTCTTGTTTATCCATATAAGAGCCAATGGCCGCTCCTGCTAGCGCACCAGCGATTCCGCCCCAAACATAACGTTTCTTGTCATGGTCGCCCGTTCCTTTACCCACGACAGCACCTACAACTGCACCGATGGCGGCGCCCTTTTGCGTATTGTTCATTGTACTTTCACAGCCTGTTAATAATACGGCACAAGAGATAGTTGCGGTAAATATCGCGGTTGTATACTTAGACATGTGTCTACTCCAAGTTTGTTAAATATGTTGATGAATTATTCTTAAATGACTTTTATTGTTAGTTTACCTTTGAAGACGAGTCTGGCGCTAGAAGAAATGTCATACTCGTGTATTTTTTAAGTACAGCGCAATCCATCGTTCAATAGTTTCATAACAACAAGTTAACCGCTATCTACTTATATCAATCAAACCTCAATTAATTTGGTTTTCTTAAACGTTACCCCCTATCGCATGAGCGCTTAATTATCTAGATATAAACTTCGTCAGTTAAAAGAGATAGTGTAGACTTCTTATTTTAAAGTTTTTACCAACTGTTTGAACCAAGGCTTGCACAGCAAAATAATGAATCAAAATACACTGGCTACAGGAATTGCATTTGCGCTAGTAGGTACCTTTCTTTTTTCACTTAAACCTATAGTGGTGAAGTTTGCTTATGCGTACTCTTTGAACAGTGAGCAATTAATTACTTTACGAATGATATTCTCACTCCCGTTTTATTTAGTGGTAGGCTATTTAGCGGTGCAAAGAAAGCCTGAAAGAAGAGCACAAATTAAAAGTTGCCTATTCATAACCTGCTTTTTGGGCGTGTTAGGGTATTTTTTTGCTAGTTACTTAGATCTTCTCGGGCTTCAATACATCAGCGCTCAGTTAGAAAGAGTTGTACTGTTTTGCTTTCCGACCATCGTGGTGATTTTATCGCGATTGTTTTTTAACACGCCACTACCCAAAAATATTTGGTGGCTGCTGGGCATGTCTTATTTTGGAATATTACTCATTTTCGGTCATGATCTGGTAGCGGTTGGTAATAACGTTTTGCTTGGCACTTTGTTGGTATTTTTAAGTGCCATTTGTTTTTCTGTCTATGTGCTTTGGAGCAAGTTCCAGATAGCTAAAATCGGCAGTCAATTATTTACATCGCTCGCAATGGCCAGTGCAAGTATCTGTATTTTTGCTTTATTTTTAACTAAATACGACCTTAGTGAGCTTGTTGTTTCTTCTACCGCATATTTTATTTGCGCTGTTTTGGCATTAGTGTGCACAGTCATACCTTCATTAATGGTTGCAGAAGGAATAAGCCGTATTGGTCCAGAGAGAACAAGCATTATAGGCACAGTTGGACCTGTCATTACAAGCCTATTTGCGATTTTTATACTTGATGAAAGTTTTACTTTGTATCACGCAGTAGGTTTATTTTTAGTGTGTTTGGCAATTTATTTAATGAGTAAAACTGATAGAGCTAAGGAAAACTAGTAAGCAAAAGAAAAGGAGAGAATAAATCTCTCCTTTGTAGTACATATTACATGCTGACTAAACAGAGGTTACTTCTGCCGTGAACAACACTTGTGTTGGTTGTCCTGTAGGTGAGCCACCTAGAGGTTCAAGACTTACTGCTAAAATAGTAAATGGCAGGTCAGACAAAGAATCGGGGGCTTTCGCTATTACCTGCTCCCGTTGAGGCAAGATCCCAAGTGACACAGGTGGTTCGCCTGTCGCAGGAACAATCCATAGTTGGTAATCATTTTGTGCTAATAACTCAACTTTATCGGTTGGTCGAATGATCAGGTCTTTATCAGAATATTCTATTACCCAAAGAGGCTTGCTATCTTCGTCGACAACGACAGCGACTTGAGACACGGTTGGTTCTAGCTGTTTGACTGTAAAAGTAGTGACCGCAACAGCAATAAGCAAAGAGGCCGCCATAGCAATCACTTTCCACGGGCTTTTGGATGGCTTTTTGACTGGCATTTCTACTACGTTGCTCTGTTCTGACTTATAGTCTATGCGCGATTGAATGACTTGCCATACCTTGTCATCAGGTTCTACGGGTGGGATTTTTTCGCCCATTCCATTGATATATTGCTCCCATAGCGAAACTGTCTCAGCAATGGTTTGATTGGATAAGATCAGTTTTTGAAATCGTTGTCTCGCTAATCCTCTTAGAGTGCCCAATACATATTCAGCGGCTAGTGCATTTCGCAAATTCTCTCTAGTGTAATTCATATTCCTAAACACCTCTGAAGGCTTTGTAACCCTCGTCTTATCCAGCTTTTAATCGTGCCTAGTGGCGTATCCATATGTTGCTCCACTTCTTGATGTGAAAGTCCACCAAAATACGCCAGGCAGATCGCTTGTTTCTGAGCGCCTTCTAATTGCTCTAAGCATATATCTAGTTTTTGCTCTTCTCGAAAGTCAGCATTTTTACCATCAGGAATAGGTAAATCAGGCGCATCTTCCAAGGCTGTTTCTTTCCTGATTTTATAATATCGAATAATATCCAGTGCTCGATATCTAACAATACTTACCATCCAGGTTAATACCGTTCCTTTACCCGTCTGATAGTTACTAGCATTGTGCCATATCTTAACGTAAGCATCTTGCGTAGCTTCTTCTGCCAATGCTTTTTCACCCAGCATTCTAAGAGCAACTGCGTATAGCTGTCCGCTCGTTGCGTCATACAGTTTCGAAAAAGCCGATTGATCGCCTTGCGCTACTGCACATAATAAGGGGAATAATTCCTCATGTTCCATGTCGTCGAATCCGTTATAGTGTTATAGATAAAAGTATAGACTAACCATATTGTTTTTACTTACTTTTTAATTTCATTTGGCCAATATTTAGTATTTAAACATGATGTTTAAATCGACTAATTGGCACTTAGTCAACGGTTGTTTTATTCACTTGGTTTATCATCGATTATCAAATTTTCTTCAAGTGATCAGACTCGTTAAATACTTGTCGTATTTCACTCTTTTTCAACAGAACGATTCAACCATGTAAGTGGATGCAAAACATTAAAATTTATTTATTAAGTGCGTTCTTTTTCATGCAAAAATGAGTCGTTTCTTATTTACGCTAGGTAACAACCTAATGAATACTCGCCAATTTACTTCCCAAGGCACACTAAAAGCTGCTCAAGAGCAACTGCAGTGATTTAAAGAGTTAAGAATAGACGTAATATGGTTGATGCCGATTTATCTAAAACTGTTTTGACCTTGCAACCCTAAGAATAAATTGTATCCATTTGGCCATAATTCGCGGAAGGTTGGATTTAAGGAGTCTTGTCTTTGGCTTTTGCAAATCCCAAGTCGGCCGACTTTTTCATCCATTTGTTGCCCAGTTCTGAGTCTAGGGATTTTCCTTTGCCAGTTAAGTGCATTACTGCTATTGAGTACATGGCTTCTGGATCGCCAAGCTCAGCGCCCAACGTAAAGTAATTGGCCGCTTGATTAAGGTCGGCTTCAACGCCTTTACCAATCTCATAAATCCAACCAAGCTGAGTCAGTGCTTTAGCGCGCTCTAATTCAGTTAGCCCATTGTCTTTCGCCAAGAAATTGAGTCGTGCAATGGCTTCTTCATACTGTTCTTTAGCCAATAAAATTCGCACTTTTGTGAGATTATCAATTTCTGATGAATTCATTGCAGCTAAAAGTCTCAATGCATCTTCGTCGCCCTCTGTCGCCGCCACGCCTAACCAATGTACAGACTCTTCTTTACTGACATATTCTGGGGCGGTTAAATGCATTAAACCCATTTGATATGCGCCAGAGAAACTGCCTAGCTCAGCGGCTTGCCGATAAAATTTGCTAGCTTTTTCAATGTCGACATCAACGCCTTTTCCAAGCTCATATAATATGCCTAAATTAAAGTAGGCCTCAGGCTTACCTTTTTCGTCAATGTTTTCCCACATTAGCTTGGCAGTTTGGTAATGGGCCATTTTGAATTCTGCATAGGCATAATATAATTTTAAGTTATCTGGTGCTCTATGAAATTCATCGCTTAACGCTTCGGTTTGACCGTTGACATTATAGGGGACCGTGAATGCCAAAATAACCAAGCACTTTTTAATAAAATTCATATGTACGCCTTTACGAGATGCAGCTTTAGGTTGTTAATTATGGGGTATCTGTTAATAAGATGCAAAGTATGTTGGGCTTAGTAATGACTTGACGCTAGAAATGCTAACGCTGTTGAGTTTGAGTAGCGCTTTGTAAGTTAAAAAACAAGGTAAAATCTCAAAATACATTCTCGTTCGGCACCGATGCCCAAATGTTTTCTGCGACTTTTAAGTTATAGTTCACCCTTTCAAAACCAATTAATGTATTAACTTTCATCCTTATTTATAAACCACGTCATTGTTCATTACTTCCACGATAGTATCCTTTTGAGAACGTTAGAATGAGCCAAGTTGCATCCTTGCTGGCTTTAGACTGTGGTGTTTAACATGATCGACTATTTGTTCACAAGACCGATGAGCCAAGGCTTTTTTAGAATAAAGCGATATACCATTTGGTTAATAATGATATTGACCATGCAAGGCTGTGGTGGGTCGCTTTCTCAAAGTGATGAGCAAGAGCCAGATCCAGTCGTCGTTAATATTCCTATTGCGTACATAGTGCGAGATTTGCAAGCATCCGAAACTCAAAGCGCAAGAGCGCTAGATAATCCAAGTGAATTCATTCCAGGTAGCCAACTTTTTATCAGGTCTAGAGCTAGTATCTCTGCTGCTGAAATAGACATCAGCAGTATCGCCTTTGCAGATCATGTTGATGAGCAAGGACAGGCACTGCCTTATGATGTCAAAGATCTCGATACCAATTACACCGGTGATAAGCTTATTTTTGCCATGCGAGCGCCAGAGTTGCCGAATTCAGATGAAGAACCAACTTGGAATATTTGGGAGTACGACCTATTAACTGAAACCCTTCGAAGAATCATTGAAAATGATTTAACGGCAGAATCTGGTGATGACACAGGGCCAACTTATTTGCCCGATGGGCGCATAGTATTTAGTTCTACAAGACAAAGAGCAAACCAGTTTCGGTTGTTAGATGAAGGAAAACCACAGTATGCAGGATTGGAGGAAGGAAGAGACTTTCCAGCGTCTGTTTTACATGTTATGGACAATGATGGAAGTAACATAAGACAAATTTCATTTAATCAAAGTCATGATTTTGACCCAGTTATATTGCCAAATGGGAAAATATTATACAGTCGTTGGGATCAATTGGCAGGAAATAAAGGGATTAATCTGTATCAGATGAATTCAGATGGAAGTCAGTTAGAGATTGTATACGGAAGGCACAGTCACAACAGCATCCCGCAAATTAATAACATTCAATTTGCATCTACTTCAATCACCCCTGATTTTAAAGTGCTATCTGCAATTAGTCAGTTTGACCAAGATTCGTTAGGAACTGACTACATCAAAATAGATGTGAATAATTACACAGATCATCAAACACCTTTTGCTTCAATGGCAAGTTTAACTGAAAGTGCGCAACAAAGCGCCTTATTTGAGGACATTGATCTGGTTAATGACATTTCTCAAAGTGGCTATATCGTCGCCTTGTATCCTTTATGGGATGGCACAGACCGCATCATTTTTAGTTGGGATCAGTGTCGTTTAATTCCGAATCAGACAGATCCTAATGCCGACTCATCACAAACTGTGATTATCCCATGTCAGCAAGATACCATTGATGATCCAAGCTATTCACCCGCTCCTAGTCTTTACGGTTTATGGATGTATACCCCAGCGTCTAACGATCAAGCCGCCACTCAGCTTCCGCTTAATATTGCGAGTGAAACTCGGGTAGTGACAGAAATTGTGGCCCTTGAGTCAAGGCCTTTTCCTGATAATCCTGATACCACAGTTGATCCAACATTAACCTTTGAAAACCAAAATACAACGCTATTGGAAGCCCAATACGGTGTATTACATATTCGCAGTGTTTACGATGTTGATGGCGAAGATTCTAGTGAATTTGGACTAGCGAACATGGCAAACCCAGTCGCAGTGAGCCCAGATCAACGCCCAGCTCGCTTTTTAAGAGTGGTCAAAAGTGTCTCTGTTCCAGATGAAGATACTTTGGATTTTGACAACAGCATATTTGGGTTTTCAAGAGCCCAGTTGTTTCGGGAGATAATAGGTTACACGCCAATACAACCCGATGGCTCGGTAAAAGTGGCTATACCGGCAAATGTGCCTTTTGCCATTAGTGTGGTTGACGTAAACGGAAAACGTATATCTCAACGTCACGACAACTGGCTACAGCTAGTGCCAGGTGAGCAAATGAACTGCATTGGCTGCCATCAAAGAGACAGTGAGGCGCCCCATGGAAGAACAGAAGCGCAACCAGCTACGATTAATCAAGGTGCGCTGACCACAGGTTTACCATTTCCCAACACTCAGCCTGAATTGTTTGCAGACTCCGGGGATACCATGGCTGAGACATTTGTGAAACGGACTTCATTACCCGTATTAACGCCCAATATTGAATATGAAGATGTTTGGACAGACCCATCTATCCAGTCACCCAATGAGTCCTTTACTTATCGTTATCAGGACTTACAAACGCCATTACCTATCAGCATTGCTTGTGCTCAAAATTATACTGCTATTTGCCGTTCGGTGATTAATTATGAAGCGCATATTCAGCCGATATTTGAATTAGAACGTGTGATGTTAGATCAAGAAAATAACATTCAAACCGATAATACGTGTATTGCATGTCATACGGCGATGAGTTCTCAAGGAGAAGTGCAAGTGCCATCGGGACAATTAGAGTTAACCGGCGAGTTGTCGGCAACGAATCCAGATTTTATAACGAGTTATGTTGAGCTACTTAGAAATGATCAGGAGCAGGAATTAGTGGACGGAGTGTTAGTAAATCGCCTTGTACCTGTATTGGACGGCAATGGTGAACCTGTATTTTTAGTAGACGAAGAAGGTGAGTTGGTGTTGGATGCGGAACAAAACCCTATTCCTATTACCACCACAGTCAATGTGCCTTCAAGTATGAGATTAAATGGTGCGATTCGCAGTGGTAGATTCTTTAATAAGTTCGATGCAAACGGCACGCACGCAGGAATGCTATCAAATGCTGAACTTCGATTAATAGCAGAGTGGTTAGATATTGGTGGACAGTATTACAACAACCCTTTTGATGCACAAGAAAATTAAGATGCGTTGGTTTCAAACATTTCTGATGTTGAATCTGCTTGTTGCATTTTTGGTCTCTTCACCTTTGGCCATTGCCTCCCCTTTAGAGTTGCGTGTAGTTGCACCCTACGCAGATGTCCACTCGGGTGCAGGCAAGGAATTCCCTATTATCCATGTCATTTCAAAAGGCGAGACATTTTTTGTTATTAAACAAAGATACAACTGGTTCAAAATACAAACCGCTGATGAAAAAGTCGGCTGGATGAGCGCAAATAGCATTGAACAGGCCCGTTTACTTGACGGAAGTGTACTTAATGTCAGCACCGCTTCATTTGATGGATATCACAGCAGGGATTATGAACTTACAGCTTTTGCCGGCGCTTTGGATAAAGTGACCTCACTATCATTGAGCGCAAGTTGGGTATGGTCAAAAAATTTGAGTGTTGAGGCAACTTATACGCAAGCTTTAGGAAATTTTGCAGATAACAAAATATGGTCGTTAAGAATGCGACAAACCTTTTTTCCAGATTGGCGCGTTAGTCCCTTCGTTGCGCTAGGCACTGGTGAAATAAAGACTAAGCCTAGAACGAACCTAGTTCAATCGGGAGCAGAGATCCGCAACAGTAATCACTATGAAGTGGGAGTGGGTCTAGAATATTACATGACCGCTAATTTGGTTGTTATTGCTGAATATAGGGGTTTGTTAGTACTAACAAATCGTGATGAGCAAGAGCGCTTAGATCAGTGGATGTTGGGTGCACGAGTATTTTTTTAAGATAATGATGAGGCGCTATGAATAATTTCAATGCTGGGCTAGCAACATTTTGTAATGTATCAAAAATTTGCTTGGTTGCGCTTGCCTTAATTAGTTTTTCGTCTCAAGCCCAATCGGCTTCATTTAACGAATCGTTTTCGCCCTATTTATTGTCCGTGAGCAACTTTGCAATTCAACAAAGTCCAGTTGAAATCGACCCCAATTTGCCCCGTAGAGACATAAAAGAGTTTGATATTGATTCAGAAAACTTTGAATTTGGGGTGTATACAGGTTTTATTAGTATAGAAGACTTTTCCAGTAGCTCGACAGTAGGCGCTCGGCTAGCCTTTCATGTAAACGAAAATATATTTATCGAAGCAAATTATGCTCAGGCTACCGCTGGAGAAACCAGCTTTGAGGTGCTCTCTGGCGGTTTGCCATTCCTCACAGACTCTGAGCGCGAGTACACCTATTACGATCTTTCTGCCGCCTATAACTTTAACGGGGAAGTTTTTTTAACGAAAAGTATTGTGATAAATACCGATTTTTTCTTAATTGTAGGGGCGGGTAGCACTGAATTTGGTGCAGATGAAAGGTTCACCGTCAATGCTGGTGCGGGATACAGATTACTTGTTACAGATTATCTATCGGTACGATTTGATGTACGTGATTACCTCTTTAATAGCGATATTATAGGACCAGAAAAGAGTGTGCATAACTTGACCGCCACTCTTTCTTTAAGTGTCTTTTTTTAACACTCAATGGAGTAAAAAAATATGGCTGCAAATTATCACTCTGGCTTAAAGCCCCATACTTTAGACCGCATATTGATGAAGTCTTGTCATATAGCAATGGCCGTTTGCCTTATTTTGTGCGTGACGTTTTTTTCAATGCAATTTGTGGGTAAAGCCGAAGCAACGACTTCAAAACCCAAAGAGTTGGCACCAGACTTCACCCTTAAAAGTAAACACGACGGAAATATTAGGCTGTCGGAACAAAGGGGCAACATAGTGCTTGTCAATTTTTGGGCTTCTTGGTGCGGGCCCTGTCGAGAAGAATTACCAAAAATGGAAGAGCTGTATCAAGAATACCAAGACCTAGGATTTGAGATTTTAGCGGTTAACGTAGACGATGAAGAGAGTAAAGCTGACGTGTTACTCAAAGACATTGAAGTGACGTTTCCCGTTTTGTACGACACAAAAGGTAATGTAAGCGAGCTATATGATGTTAATGCAATGCCCACTACTGTCATGATTGACCGTGATGGAAATCAGCGTCTGTTGCACAAGGGATATCGCGCTGGAGATGAAATCAAGTATGAAAAAGCCATCAAATTATTAATGAGGGAGTAGAATCATGAAGTTTAGAAAACAACACAGTTTACTCATTGCCTTACTTGTATCTTCTCAGTTTTTAGTCGGGTGCAATTCTACTATCAGCGAGACTACCGAGTTGGCGACTAATTTTAAGCTTGAACCCTGGGTTAAACCATACGAACGCAGTAATTTGGCTGATCCCATCATGAGCATAAATCGCAACCCTGTTGCTATGGCATACGCCAAACACATCTCTGAATCTAGAGAAGGAGCAAGGGGTGCGGATGGCGGAGCGGGCGGTGGATGTGGCTGCAATTAGTGAGTCGGTTATAGCATGCGTCTTATTCAACGAACCTTAGTAGCAATCTTCATAGTCTTTGGTTTGACCTTGGGATCAATAGATTGCATGGCTAGCGTATTACCAGAAGATCGCTCTGACGTTATGTACAAGTCTTATTCGGGTGACGGCGTCACCATAGATGGCCCTTCTGTTTTACTAAGAAAGCAAATTGGTAATCACGTTTCGGTATCTGGTAACTATTATGTCGATACCGTTTCAGGTGCGAGCATTGATGTCAGAGCCCAAGCATCCCCTTATCAAGAGGAGCGAGTAGAAACCACTCTTGGTGCTGACTTTTTGCATGAAAAGTCCCTTGTAAGCGTAAGTTATACCAACAGCAGTGAAAATGATTTTGAAGCAAATTCGGTGTACGTGGGTGTCAGCCAATCCTTTTTTGGCGACTTAACTTCAGTCAATATGTCGTTTGCGAAAGGTTGGGATGAAGTCGGTAAACGGGGCGAAGACAGTTTTTCAGAGCAGGCCGATCGGCAAAAATTTGGTCTTGGCGTGTCTCAAATATTGTCTAAAAGTTTAATCGTAGGATTTAACGCAGAACATATATCTGACGAAGGTTACTTAAATAATCCATACCGAGCTATTCGATATATTGACCCAGACAATTCAGATAGATTTTTATTTGCAACTGAAATTTACCCGAATACGCGCTCATCGAATGCGTATTCAATCAATGCGAATTACTACTTACCCTATCGAGCAGCGCTTTATGGTGACGCACGAATTTACAGTGATTCTTGGGGGATAGAAGCCAGTAACGTTCGTTTGGGTTACATTCAACCTTTGGATAACTGGATTCTGGATATTTATGTCCGTTATTACCAGCAAGACAAAGCAGATTTCTATCAAGATCTTTACTCAAGGCCAAATGAATTTAACTTTATGGCAAGAGACAAGGAAATGAGCACTTATAAAGGCTTAACGGCTGGCATCAAAGTTTCCTACGAATGGCGGTTCTCAGAAACAGCACTTATCAAACGAACTAGCTTAAATTTTGAATATGATTACATGAATTTTGATTACGAAGATTTTAGAGATGCAACTGCCGGTGGTATTCCCGGAGAAGAGCCATTGTTTGGTTTTACTGCCAATGCGATAAAACTCTTCGGCTCAATATGGTATTAAATTATGTCTTATATACGCGCTTCATCATTGCTTAGTGAAACGAACAATTTTCCAGTGAGATTTGCAACAACCTGCTTACATTTTATTACGCACATATCTGTAAGGCATGCTTGGATAAAAGTCAGGCAAAGAATGCGCTCGGCAGGTCTACTATGTTTAATTGTCCCAATGGTGATTTTTACCAAAGGTTTGGCAGTTGAAGACAATCCACAAAGTGCAATCGGCTCAAAAGGCACTTTAAATGGTGAAGCAAATGCGAGTGAATTATCTCAAGAGATTGAAACCCTAAAGCAGGCCATGATTAATTTAAATCGCGATTTGTTCATTCTTGAGGAAGACTTGCTTTTTCCCTCTTCCACTCAAGTGGCGGTTTATATGGCAATGGACGTTGGCCAATTTTTCAAACTTGACGCGGTAGAATTAAAAATAAACTCAGAAGTAAAAACTTATTATCTATATACCGATAGACAGCTTGACGCCCTGTTCAGAGGAGGAGTTCAAAAATTGTACGTTGGTAATTTAAACCAAGGTGAACATGAATTGACCGCATTTTTCATTGGTATTGGTCCTGAAAATAGAGAGTATAAACGCGCAGTTACTCTTAATTTTACCAAAGACGAAGAGCCGCTTGCGATAGAGTTAAACGTGCAAGATTCCGAACTAAAGCAACAGCCTATATTCACTGCTACAACCCTATAGGACGCTTGCATTTATGTGGTATATGCGCTCACTTGTAATCATATTTAGCATGCTTATTGTAAGTGAGTTGGCGCATGCAGATATTGCAAGTTGGTTTGGGTTCAAAACCAAAGTGCTTGAGGTGTCTGGGCCAGAGCGAGCGCAGAAACTGCGTGAACAATCACAAATAAACAGCCAACAGGCCAGTTTTCATGAAGTTGTTTTTCACTACTTTAACAAAGATTTTAATACAGCACTCACGCTCATTGAGGTGGGTTTATCTGAGCATGGATTTGAACAGTTAACTGAAGATAACTTTGATCGGCTCACCTTGATGAAAGGTGCCTGCCTTTTACAGTTAGGTTTATACAGACAAAGTCAGCTTGTGCTAGCAGGGTTACTTGAAAAAGGAACGTCTGAGTATGTGCAGGGGCAAACGTGGTTCTTCATTGCTAAAGCAGGATTTGAAAATAAACAGGCACAGCTGACCAATACCGCCTATGATGCCATTATTGAAGCTGACTTGACCGATGTGCTGTTTGACAATCAATGGCATGAGTTATTGTATCTTGCTGCTCACACTAACATGCAAAAAGATGGCGAGTGGAAAGGCTTTTTGAATCAACTTCCTGAAACGTCGATTTATCGGGCGTATCTATGGGCAAACAAAGGCTCTATTTTGTTTAATGCCAGCCAATATGAACAAGCTAATTTAGCCTTTACACAATCGAAACAGCATTTGCTAAATGTCGCTCAGACAGTTGAAAAAAGAGTCAGTCAAGGTTTCTTTCAATTTTTACCTAGTTCTATGTGGTTTCAAGACCAACGCGAGTCTGCAGAAAATCAGCAAAAAGCAAAAGAAATAAATGCTCTGTTTGACCATATTAACCATCAACTTGCCAAGAGTTTGGTTCAACATGGTGATTTGCCAAATGCTATTGCCGTCTTGCAAACCATAGGCAAAGAATCAGGAGAATCCAATCAAGCGCTGCTCTCTTACGGATGGGCAAACGCGCGAGAAAAACGCTGGCAGGTTGCAGAAACGGTATGGCAATATTTGGCTGACAATAATGCCGGTTTGATATCGCTTCAGGCTAACTATGGCCTAGCATATGCTTTCAGTCAGCAAGATCAGCTCGGACAAGCGTTTTACGCATTGCAACGCACGAGTGAGGAAATAGATGCGTCTATTGACTTAATCAACGAATTTTCCCAAATGGTAGAAAAGCCCGATTTTTTCGACACCTATGACATCCAATGGCCTGACTACTTACTTGAAGTTAAATTGGAGTTTCTAGCTGCCAATTCAGAATTTGATGCTCCATATTTACTAGACAACAGAAGTGATGCCAAGCAACTTCTTCGTGATATTAGTCAAAAACAAACAACCTTAAAGAGTCTTAAAATTCTCCTCACTGAAAGGCAGGCCACTTATCAAAAAAGGTTGCAAGACTTAAGTCTTGCTGCGACAAAAGCGAGTCTAGAGTCTACGTTATCTAAGTTAAATGCGCTTGAGCAACGACTTTTACAAGCATCTGGGTATCAGGATGAGCTCTCTTTAGCAATGGAAATGGCAGGTCAAGAACAAAAGGGCCACCTTAAAAGGCTTAAGTCAGCTAATCAAAGACATTTTAGGCTAAGCAATGATACCACCCGCAAACGCCCTTTGAAGGCGTCATATGCTAAGAGACTTGAACGGTTAACAGGGATCATTGAGTGGCAACTTATGAATGATTTTGTGGCCACTAAATGGCAGCATCAGAAGCATTTAATTAGTGCGCAACAAGCCTACGAAGTGGCTAATGAAAGATTCATCAATCTTGAGACGTTCACCACTGAGCTAAATCCGCTCGACAAAGATCAGCAGACATTTCAGCAATTGGAGCAGGAGTTAAAACGGCAGTCTCAGATAGCACAAAATCTATATGAGAAAGCGAATTCGTCTTTACAGAGATCACTTCTATCGTTACTTGAATCGCATAAAAAGCAATTACAAGAACAAAGCATCAACACCAAATTAGCAATGCTTAGAATTCAAGATTTAAGGCAAGAGGTAAATCGATGATTTTTTGCCAATTTGATAAACATCGCTTTAGCTTTGACGCTGTTTTTTTCAAAACGCTGATCCTAAGTACCGCGTTGGTCACTCTTTTTGGTTGTGCAGGATTTATTGATGGCACAGAGTCTTCTCGTTCGCAGACGTTAGGATTAAATAGTGAAGAGTTGGCGAAAAGAGACAAGTTATTGGAAGGCAAAACTAGAAGGCCCAGCTTGAAAAGTTTGGATTTGCAACCACTGGTAAAACAAGCTCTAGACGTGCCTTATCTCAGCTTGGAAGAAAAGAAAGTGCAGTATGAAAAATTATTGCCACTTATTAAAGATCCTGTGCAAAAGCAGCAAGTCGCTTTTAGGCTCGCAGATATAAAGATGTTGCTTGCCGAAGAACAATTGCAAACAACAGATGGGTCCACGCAACAAAATCAGAGTCTAGAGCTTGAAAAAGCAAAGTTAAGCGATGCAATAAAAGAATACGAACAAGCAATTGCTAATTTTAAGCTTTATCGGGCAGTTGACTCAGTGCCCATTTCAGCAGAGCAAGCCGCACTCAATCGCAAACACATGGACGCGATGTACCAATTAGTCAGAGCCTTAGATTTAAACGCACAACCCGATCAAAGCCTTAAGATAGCTCAGCAATTCATCACTGTGTTCGACGAGAAAACCTTTGGGACAACGGCTTATCATATCGAACTCTATTTTAGAATAGGGGAATATTACTTTAATCGTCAACGTTATAGCGATGCAGCAATTTTTTATAACAAGGTTGTGTCTTATGCCACGTCTAATCAACAGGTTGGCCTTGAAGCAACCAATTTTTATGTCATATCCGCCTACATGTTGGGATGGTCAGAATTTAAGCTAGATAAGTATCAAGACGCAATGGAAAGTTTTACCATCATGCTTGACACCAGTTTATCTACTTCTAGTTCAATTGCTCAACTAGATCTGTTGTCCACTACAGTTGACCAACTGCCGTTTTCTAACGGAGAGCTTAGATTGATAAAAGATGCTGTAAGGGTTATGGCGCTTACGTTCTCCTATCAAGGAAACGCTAAAGCTATTGCTGCATTTTTTGAGTCTGTTGGTGGCCGCAACTTTGATCACCTTATATACAGCGAACTGGCTCAGCAATACCTAGACGAGAGTCGCTACCAAGACAGTGCCAGAGTCTTATCGTTTTATGCTCAAAATCAGCCTGCACACCCTAGAGCCGTAGAGTTTTTTATCCGTCATATAGATGCCTACGTGTTGGGTCAATTTCCAGATAAGATCCTTCAAGGGAAAGAACTATTTGTCAAAACATATTCGCTATCGTCCAATTTGCAAGGGGGAATTGACACGCCCCTTGGCAGACAAGCCGCTCCCTATTTAAAACAATTTTTAAAAGAATTGGCGCAAACTGAGCACAGCTTGGCGCAAAGGTTACACCGTTTAGCAGTGGAGGCCGATCCTTCGCGGGTGCTTGAAAAAGACTATAAACCAGGTTTTTCGCAAGGGGATTTAAGTGACGGCTCCGATATTTTAAAGGTTACAAGCGCAACTCAATTATCCGAACTTTCGCGACAAGCTTATACACGAGCTGTTGATTATTATGCGACCTTTATCGATACGTTTGTGTTTCATGAATCAACCCCTAGGTTGCGCTTTTACATGGCAGAAGGCTTGTTTGCTTTAGGCCGTTTTCAAGAAGCGATAGATGCGTTCGAAACCTACGCATTTAATGACGAATCCACAGGCGAACCAGAGCCAAAAGAAGCTGCTTATGCGGCACTGCTAGCCTATGATAATTTATTGGATCAGCAACAAGAGATTGATAAAGGTGTTGGACAAGCTAATCAACTAACGCGTCACGATATTGTTAAACACTCATACCGAAAAAGTCAGGCAATATTTATTAATCGTTTTGGCGAAGATAGCAGAGCGCCGTTAGTCACCTTAAATCTCATGCAGGACTTATTCAATAATGAACACTATTTGGCTGCTCAAGAATGGGCATTTTGGTTGCTAGCAAACTCCCAAGTGTTTCAAATAGATCCCAATAACGTGTTAACGTCACTTAGCTCGCTAGAGGGAGTTCAGAATGAAATTCTTCGAAATGAGTTGAAAAACCAAAGCGCGTCAATCACAAATGCACTTTTACCTCATACCATAGATATTCAAAAGCAAGAATCAGCGATGTTGGTGCTTGCTCATAGCGAATTCGCCCAAACTAAATTTGCTGTTGCGGAATTAGCCTACAGACAATTATCGAAGTATTATCAACGTCGGATTGAAAGTTCCAATAACGCTGATAAAGCCCAATATGCTGACAAGCTATTTGAAATCGACGATTTGTTAGCCGCAAGTATTTACAAACAAGCTGAACGTTTGCTCGTAAGCAATACTCTAGATACCGACAGCCTTGTCAAACAAAAAATCACCAGCACAGAGCAGCTATCGGTTCGTCAAATAGAAATTATAGAAACGGGTCTGGAGCTTCTATTAAAAGTAGTAACAGAAACGCCAAACAGTGAGTTTCGCCTAGCGGCTCAGTTTGACGCGGCAGTTTATTATACCTTATTGGGTCAATGGCAAAATTCAATCGATACATTTATCGCGTTTAAGCAACGCTATCCTTCTCATGAGTTGTCGAAAGGTATTGATAATCGATTATTCGTTGCTTACGAAAAGCTTGAGGATTGGCCAAAAGCGGCTGCAATTTTACTCAAGACTTATCAAAATGCACCTACTAGCGAACAGGGTCGGCTTGCGTTGTATCAAGCCGCGCAATATTTTGAAAAGGCCGACCAGCTTGAGCAGGCTAAAATTCATTTTAGAAAATATGCTCATGCATATCCTGAACCTTTCACAGATGCTAACGAGGCCCGGTTTTGGCTGAGCGAGCATTATCGAACGAATAATGAAGACCGCAAGCGACGATTTTGGTTAAACAAAATGATCCAAACTCAGCTAGAGCTAATGCGCGAGCGCCCAGATTCGATAACTGCACGGTCAACTTACCTAGCCTCAATGTCATCTATGGTATTTGCAAAAGATGCAGATGCGGCATTCACTAAGATTAAATTGATTGAGCCTGTGGAAGAAAGTTTGGAGAGAAAGCAAAAAGCGCTGACTCTAGCAATAGAAAAATATGAGCAGGTGATACAATTAGGTAGTCAAGATTACGTGACTGACGCTAACCATCAATTGGCTAAGCTATATCAAGTGTTGGCAAGCGATCTCATGGATTCACAAAGACCGGCTGGCCTAACGCCATTGGAAATGGCGCAATATGAAATATTACTAGAAGAGCAAGCTTATCCTTTTGAGGAAACGGCAATTACACTGTATGAACAAAATGCGTCGAGAACGTCAGATGGTATTTATGATCAGTGGGTAAAAGCGAGTTTTGACGCGTTGAAAAAGATAATGCCAGCTCGATACGATAAACCAGAACAATTGCCAGAGATTACAATAGATGATTTTTAACCCAATCTTAATGCAAGTAAATACTCGATTTCTGGCGCTATTATTGATAGTCGGTTTGATTTCTATCAGCGGATGCGCATCGCAATCTGCTTTCAAAACAGCACCAACATCAAATAGTAGTAGTCAGCACCAAGAAACTATGATGGTCTTGGACGGCAAGAATGAAGACAATAAAGACATAATGTTACTAGCAGAATCTCTGGTGAATAAAGAAGATAAGTTCCAAGCAACTAAATTACCATTAGCCGCCAGTATTGAACGTAAAATAAAAGATGCTTTAGAGGACATTGAAAAGCAAGAATACATAGCTGCCCAAAATAAACTTGACCTTTTATTCAGACAGGAGGCTAGGTTACCAAGCCAGATATATGTGTTAGCAGGTGATATCGCACTATCAAGTGGACAGACTCAGCAAGCGTTACAATATTATCAACAGGCCCTTAATAATAACAAAAAAAATGCGACCGCAGCCAATCGTCTTGGAAAACACATGCGCGAGCAAGGTAACTTTTCAAGAGCCTATTCTTTGTATACTCAAGCGATTCAATCACAACCTAGTAGACCAGAAAGTTACCGTAACAGAGCAGTATTAAACGATCTCTATTTAAACAATAAGGAACAAGCTTTGGAAGATTATAAAGCTTATCAAGCTTTATTGACCTATCAACTGGCTATGCATGAAGGAAAAGTCTTAATCTCAAGTAAAAAGGCTGTGACATTAGTAAAAGACGAGGATAACTCGATCAAAGCCCAGGAAGCACTGACCAACGTCATCGAACCGAAGTCCAAAGTTGTGCAAAAATCATTGAATAAGGTGGAGTTAAAGCAACTAAAAAAAGACTTGGTACTAGTTAACCGCTGGATTATTGATGTTGATAGGCAAATTAAAACTCTGGCCAGTCAGCAAGCTGGCAACTAACCCTAACCCATTGAAGAAATCAATTATGAAATTGACAGTGATACATAAACAGTTTTTGTCAGTCACAACCGCAGTCGTTATTTGCTTGTATAGCCTTGTTTGTGTAGTTTGGGCGGACGAAAAAGAACAGCAGAATACGAGCGAAGTAAAACCGCAACCTGTTCTTTCTGAGAATAAGTTGATTGATGAAAAGAGCACCACAAACCAAAAAGCCTCAGCAAACCTGCAGAACCAAATGCCCAGTTCACGAACCAGTTCTTCAAAAGTACTGAAACTTGAAGATACGATTAGAGCTAACAAAGAGCAGCCTCAAGTATTAACAATCGTACCTTGGCAGTTACCCACCCATCATCAAATCAATCAGACCAAAGACTGGCAACTGCCAGTTAAGAAGATGAAGCCGATTGAAAGAGGCGCGTTTTTAAAAAAAGTGTCGAATAATCAGTAGCTTCTTAAGTGGGGCAAATTACTAACATGATTTTGGCAGCATACAGATATTCTGCGTTGATAGTTTCACCCTCTTGAAAAGTCAATAAGAGGGTGATGACTATTAATGATGATGCTGATGTGTGCCTAAAGACTCTACTGAGCCATCTTTATGGGCTTGATAAAAACCACTTGCTCCCGCTTCTATAAAGCCTAAGTTAACCATTGAGTTCAAAAATGGATCGTGATGAGCGTCTCCAATATCGGCAAAATCGTCCGACTGATACGCATATCGCACATCGAAAAAAGAAACAGCTATCGTTCTGTCGCTACTTTTTTCAGTTAACTTCCATCTTTCCAATATATTACCATTTAGGTCTTTCATTACAAAAGACACAACGGTTTTTATGTTAGGTAAGTACTCAACTTCAAACTCCCTGTTTTTAGTTTTCACATGAAGTACTTGTGCTAGTTGGCAACCCTCAGATACTGTTTTCTCTACGTGTGCTTTTTGTAATACGCGTTCGCTAATTAACTGGTATCGATAACTAAAATCTTTCTCAATTTTACCGTGTACGCTTTCGTTGGGTTGATATTCTATGGCCCTTGCATGAGCATCAAAGAACCTAGTCGGTTTTATCATGTTTGCCGCGTTAAGCTCCCAAGCTTCTGTAATTTGAGTTGCCGGATAGTGGTGTGCCACTGCTCTTTCGGTTCTGTACAGATGGAGTTCAGTTTGTTTGTTTAATGCTTTATTGTCTATCGAATATTTAATACTAGACGGAATGTCGCACTGAAGCGTAGTTGCTTGCGTAATGCTTGTTAAACACGCAAAAATACAACAAAAGAAAGTAATGTTTCGCATGTGATCCTCTTAATTTGTTAAATAAAAAAGCGCAGCTCGCTTATCAGAGCTGCGCAGTAAGCGCTTTAATTAAAGTACTAATTAGTGTTATTTAAGTCAGCCATGTATGCCATGATGTGGTAGACCATATTTTGCTCATTAGTGCCATTTACAAGGAAGGCGCCTGGGCCTTTAGCATAAATGCCAATGTCTTCACCTGAGTGCGTTTCTGAACTTAATGGTACCAATGCTTCCTGGTGGAAACCTGGTGATAAAGTATTGACATCAGTTAAATCTTTACGACCGGTGTCAGCATCGAATCCGTAGGTGGCATCAGGATTTGTACTAGCGTCGCCAAAATCACGGAAACCTCTGCCATTGGTGTAACCAAGCGTGGTGTAAGGCAGGCCATCGCTAGCAGAAGCCGGTTCATCTGAACCCACGCTAACCACTTTACCTAGTATTGGATTACCGCGTTTCGGATAGCCAGCAATCGTAAAAACATGACCATGGTCAGCAGTAACAATGATTAGGGTATCTTCATCGCTAGTAAGTTCGTCGGCTCTTGATACCGCACTTGCAAATTCAATCGTGTCTGACAAAGCACCATACGCATTTCCAGCATGGTGTGAATGATCAATACGACCAGACTCAACCATCAAGAAGAAACCTTGGTTATTATTGTTTAGAATATTAATAGCAGTTTCAGTAAGCTCGGTAAGGCTAGGCTCGCCTGCTATATCGTTTTCACGATCTGCTGAATATTGCATATGCGATTCATTGAATAAGCCAAACACGCGCTCCGTCGTTTCTGTATCAATTCCATCAAATCCGCTTTGATCAAATACATATACACCATTAGGGTATTTGCTTTGCCACTCTGCAGTCAGGTCGCGATTATCTGTTCTATCACCTTCAACTGAACTTGAGGCATCTGGGCTGTTAAACGCTGAATCTCTAGGGAGGAAATGACGACGGCCACCGCCAAAAGCAACTTCGATTCCGTCTATATCGACACCATCAAAACGAGATTCTAGATAGTCTTCGAAATTCACTAGCTGATCAGCAATGTCTTTACATCCCGATTGAACAGCTTCTTCAGGCATATCCGAGACATCTTCCCAGTTTCTATCTGCTGCTTTCGCATAAGTCGCTGCAGGCGTTGCATGAGTAATTCTAGCGGTTGAAATGATACCCGTAGATTTTCCTGCTAACTCTGCTTGTTCCAAGGCTGTTACGAGTTCATTACCGTCTTGCGTATCACAATTTCCTCTTTCAACATCTTCATCAATGCCTACAACGCCTACATCAGTTTTGATCCCTGACATCATTGCCGTCATGGTGCCCGCTGAATCTGGAGTTTGTGCATCGACATTATAGGTTTTTGCTAATCCAGCAAACGGGAAACGTCCAAACGATAAACTGTTTTCTTCGCCTAGTTGGTCTTTCATTTGACCGTCTAAAATACGAGCCGCTGTAACAGTGCTTATGCCCATGCCGTCGCCAATAAACAAAATAACGTTTTTAGCTTGTCCGCGAAGTGTATTAACTAAGTTTTGTTGCTCGACAACATTATCTGTTTTGTATTGAGTGACCGACAACTTGCTCACAGTATCTAAATTATTAACAGACGTGGCTTGGATCCAGTTTTGTTTAGCTCGCTGAGCCGCTAATTCACCCTGCACATACCAGTCGTTATTCAAGTTATTCAGTAACTCTGTGCTACTAACTGCAGTCACACCAGGGTTACATGCATATGAGGTGCTGGTTACTTCGCTTGAATCAAGGCTACCATCAGCATTGGTATCTAGGCCTGAATCTAATTGAGTGCCACCATTTGGGCAGTTGACATCACCAGACGCCAGTGCGGTTTGAACCAGTAGACTCGTTAAGCCAGCAGCTCCGTCTTGTCCAGGTGCGCCATCTTGCCCATTCGTGCCATCGTCGCCATCAAGGGAACAAGCACTTAAGCCAACTACTGCTGCGGCAATTAATGTATATTTTAATGATTTCATGACCCTCTCCTTAATTGCCTGTTGTTAAATCAAGTGATTGGTTGATGATATGGAATACCATGTTTTGTTCGACAGTACCTTGAACGAGTTGAGCTCCTGGTCCCGTGGCGTGAATAGAGATATCCTCACCTGAGTGTGTTTCAGATGAAGAAGGAATAAGTGCTTCTTGGTGAAAGCCTGTGGTGGCTGTATCAATTGTACTTAAATCTTTCCTTCCTGCATTAATATCCATTGAGTAAGAAACATCCGCGTTTGTTTCATTCATTAAATCCATCATTCCTCGACCATTTGTATAGCCCAGTGTCGTATATGGAAGTCCATCTGAAGCTAATGCTGGCTCTTCAGCACCAACAGTGACTACTTTCCCTAAAATTGGATTACCACGTTTCGGGTAGCCTGCAATCGTAAATACATGGCCATGGTCAGCCGTCACCAAAATAAGAGTGTCTTCTGGGTTGGTCATTTCCACTGCTTTTTGCACTGCGTTAGAAAACTCAATTGCATCAGTCAATGCATTATATGCGCTTCCTGCGTGGTGACCATGGTCGATACGGCCAGATTCAACCATCAAAAAGAATCCTTTATCATTGTTATCAAGCACGTTGATTGCCGTTTCGGTCATTTCTGAGATGCTAGGTTCACCAGCAATATCATTTTCTCGATCGGCTTCATACTGCATGTGAGATTCATTAAATAGACCAAATACTCTTTCGGTACTTTCAGTATCAATACCCTCAAAACCTGTTTGATCAAATACGTAAACACCGTTAGGGTATTTAGTTTGCCATTCTGCAGTTAGGTCTCTACTATCAGTTCGATCGCCTTCCACAGCGCTTGATGCATCAAGACTATTGAAAGCTTCGTCTTTAGGTAGGAAGTGACGACGCCCTCCCCCTAGTGCCACTTCAATTCCGTCTACATCGACACCTGCAAATCGAGATTCGAGGTAGGTTTCAAAATTAATCAATTGGTCCGCTATATCCTTACAGCCAGCAGATACTGCTTGTTCTGGCATGTCAGAGATGTCTTCCCAATTTCTATCAGCTGATTTCGAATAAGTGGCTGCTGGAGTAGCGTGAGTAATTCTAGCAGTAGAGATTATGCCAGTTGATAGCCCTTTTATTTCTGCTAGTTCTAGAGCTGTGGTCACTTCGTTTCCAAGAAGCGTTGAACAGTCTCCACGTTCAACATCTTCATCTACTCCAATTACGCCAACATCTGTTTTTAAGCCCGACATCATCGCCGTCATGGTTCCCGCTGAATCAGGTGTTTGAGCATCTACATTGTATGTTTTCACTAGCGCTGTGTGAGGAAAGGTTTCGAAACTCAAATAGTTTTCTTCACCCATCATGTTATTTTGCTGACCTTGTAAAATTCTGGCTGAGGTCAAAGTTGATATGCCCATTCCGTCCCCAACGAATAGAATAACGTTTTTAGCTTTAAAACGATTATTCACTTTCAATTTTTCCATAAGTTGAGTTTGAGCATCGCTATACCATTGATTTTCTGTTTGATGACTAGGTAAGTTCTCTGCAGCCGCTTGTTGCGCAAACGCGAGAGAAACAGCAATAGTCAACCATTTAACTTTGTTGTTATGGTTTTTCATCGTTGTGATTTCCATTATTGAGTGTAAAAAATATTGTTATAGTTAAGCGAACCGTCGCGATGTGAGAGGCTAATGGTTTTTTATGACGATCTTTTGTCAGATTTTTGAAAGATTAATTGCGATATTATTTCGATTTTTTTGCAGTTTTCTTACAACCGACAAAGATACAACTAGATAACAGCAAGAACGATAATAAGCATTATGGACACAGGTCAGTATTGGCATGGTGTTAGACTGTGTAGAGTGTTTCAAAAAATAACGTATCCAGATTAACGTTAACCCAGATTTGTTATTGATATTTTGTATGTTGTGCCGGATTTTCTGCCACCTTAACTGCACTGACTTAATTTAAGAAACTTTTTCTTATCAAAAATGTAGTAGTTACATACTTTAGGTTCTCACAAAAAAAATCACCCCTTTTCATTATAAAAAGCACAATTAGATTATGATGTTAAGGCATCATATCGACGCTAACTAGGCAGGATCGCTTTTTGCTAGTCATTATCTACCATACAAATAATGTGGATAAATGAGGCAAAATGATGAAAAAAGCACAAAATGTTTTAATGATATCGGCACTGTCCCTAGCCTTCATCAGCGGATGCGAAAATACATCGAGCGCTCAAAAAGGCGCGGCCATTGGTGCTTTAACTGGAGCTGTCGCAGGTAAAGCCACTGGAGATAACGACAAAAGTCGGTATGTTTGGGGAGCGGCACTAGGCGCCATTGCTGGCTCTGCAGTAGGTTCATACATGGATAACCAAGAAGAAGAATTGAGAAACGAGTTATCTGATTCAGGCGTAGAGGTGGTTAGAGAAGGCGACCAGATAAGGTTGGTAATGCCAGGAAACCTTACTTTTGCTAACGATAGCGCTGCAGTAGATTCAGAGTTTTACCCAGTTTTGAACGACGTTGCGGCGGTCTTACAAGAGTACGATGACACAAAACTTAAGGTAGAAGGTCATACTGACTCTATTGGGACATATTCTTATAACAAAGAGTTGTCGATGGATAGAGCTAATGCAGTTGCGCTTTATCTTGAAAGTCAAGACATAAAAAGTAACAGACTACAAACGATAGGCATGGGCGAAACCGACCCTATCACTCAAAACTTTACGCCTTCAGATAGGCAAGAAAATAGACGCGTGGAGTTAATGATCATTCCAGTTGTCAATAGTTAACCAACTTGGCGGTTTAGTTGAGTAAGCATATCGTCCCCCCTTTTGGCGGTATGCTTTTTTTTTCAATTAGGTATGTAATTCCCCACCTCAGGTCACTCGAATATACATTACACCTATATGTTCTCCAGTATATTTCCTGCTAATTCAAGGTTTATGTTTTTTGCAGGAGTCTAAATATGGACACTATTGTTAGATTTTTCCAAGAGGGTGGGGCATTCATGTTGCCCATTGGTATCGTGCTTGCGCTAGGTCTTGCGATCACGTTAGAGCGATATTTGTTCTTAATAAGTGCAACTGTCACTAATAAAAAAGCGTTTAAACAAATAGAGCCTTTACTCGCTAAACAGATGTTTGGTCAAATCATTGAATTGACTCAAAACAGTAAAGCACCCATTGCTAGAGTCATTGGCGCTGGTATAGGCAGATTGTCGGTCAGTCCTAGACGAGAAGACATCGAGTACGCAATGGAAGAGGGGTTAATGGAAACTATGCCCCGACTTGAAAAGCGAACTCCATATCTGGGAACGCTTGCAAACATTGCAACATTGCTCGGGCTTCTTGGCACTATCATCGGTTTGATCGCAGCTTTTAGTGCAGTAGCAACTGCTGAACCCTCCGAAAAAGCCAGTATGCTCTCTCAAAGTATTTCAGTTGCGATGAACACAACCGCCTTTGGATTGATATCTGCTATCCCTTTATTACTGTTTCATTCTCTCTTGCAAACAAAAACAACAGAGATCATTGATAGTATGGAAATGGCAGGCGTTAAAACCTTAAATACGCTTATTGCCAAAGAGAATCTATCGCCTCGCACACGTGTATCTGATTAATCAAATATTGGTCTAATTATGTCAGCTCTATCCAGTACTCGATCACACAAACGAGCCAAAAAAGAGGATGCGGAATTAGATATCACCTCATTCATGAATTTAATGATCGTGCTCGTTCCCGTTTTACTGATGATGATGGTGTTTTCTCGCATTACAGTGCTTGAACTTAATTTACCGAATTTATCATCGATTAGCTCTTCGACAGACGAACCGCTTGAACAGCAAATATTAGAAGTTGAAGTGACCAACAAGGGCTTGGATGTTTATTTCCCTCAAGGTTACTTAGTGACTTCAATTCCGGCGTTACCAAATGGTCCGGAACCAAGTGGTGTGGAACCAGCCCAGAATAACCAATTAAAACACGACTACGTCAAATTGCAGAAAACGTTAATATCTATAAAGCAAAGTCTACTCGCCAATGGTGCCGATAAAAAAGATATTATTCTGCTTTTACAAGAAGATACTGATTACCAAACCATTGTAAACTTAATTGATAACACTAGGAGTTATGAAGATGTCCTAGTTACTTCTGTGGTTCAAGCAGAGTTATTCCCTCAAGTAAGTTTAAGTGATGCACCACTACGCAAAAAGGACAGTTTATGAAACAGTCAATGCGCGCGAAGAGAATGCAAAGACATCACAGAAAAAATAGTGCAAAGTCGAAGCTAAGTTTGGTGTCTTTAATGGATATTTTTACTATCTTGGTCTTCTTTTTAATGTTGAATGCTTCTGATGTTCAAGTCTTACAAACCAATGATTCGGTATCTTTACCCAAATCTATCGCGGATACCCCAGCGCGAGAAACCTTATTAGTGCTTATTACAAAAAACCAGGTTTTACTGCAAGGCAACTTGATCGCCAATACCGAAGCTCTTATGACACAAGAACAAGACATTTTGAATGACTTAGTAAGTGAACTTAATTATCAAACCAGTCGCAAACAAAATACTTCAAAGCAAGACAAAAGCGGATTTGCAATCACTATAATGGGAGATTCAAGCATTCCCTATAAGTTACTTAAGAGGATAATGCAGTCATGTGCTAAGGCTGGATATACCAATATAGCGCTAGCGGTAGAGAATAACACAAACAGTGGTAGTGCATTGTCTGCTCCAGTGACAAACACTCTTGCTAGTAGGAATTGATAATGACTACTTTAAGTACTATTTATCACCCATCGGAACTGCCTTGGTCTAGTAGCAAACGAGAGAATAGTCGTTTTAATAAAATTACTATAGCCGCGTTAATACTGACCGTATTATTCAGTGTTTATATAGTGATAACCGATTTACCAGAAATTCCGCGTGCTGAGAAGGAGCGGATACCCCCTCAACTTGCCAAGATAATTGAAGCGAAAAAGCCTGAAGAAAAACCGCCTGTTATTCCAGAAGTTAAGCAACCTGAACCTGAACCTGAGATTGAAGAACCAAAGCTAATTGAAGAGCAAGTAAAACCTGAGCCGGTGGAGACACCAAAAGAAACGCCTCCACCAGAGGTGGAACAGCAAGAGGTGAAAAAAGCCAGAGAAACGGCAAAAACCAAAGGTGTATTGAAGTTTGCGGACAAGCTTGCCAGTATGCGACAGCAAGCAAATCTGAATAATTTAGCTAATACCAAGCTCACGAAAGGGGGAGGGCAAGCAGAAACTACCTCTAGAAAGGTGATTGGCGCGGTAGATTTATCGTCCAGTGGAGGAATCCAGACCGGTAGTCTTAGCACAGATACTGGAGCACAGGGTGAGCTAGAAGGCCGAAGAAATACTGAATTTAGTGCAGTGAGTGAGGGGGAAGCCAGCTTAGCCGCCCAACGCATTGAAGATGAACAACAGGTGATAGGTTCTAGAGATCTTGACCAAATAAGGCAGGTGCTAGATGCAAATAAGGGCTCTGTGTATTCTTTGTATAGACGAGCGCTTAGACAAGATCCAACCATTGAAGGCAAACTAACTGTAAGGTTGGTGATAGAGCCAGATGGGAGCTTATCAAGCGTTACTTTAATAGACAGCGAGTTGAACTCACCAGACTTAGTAAACAAACTTATTGCTAGAATTGGACTCATTAATTTTGGCGTTGCCAATGTTACCCAAACCGAACTTGAATATGCGTATAACTTTTTACCTTATTAAAGGATGCAAGTTTATGCGCTGTTTAAAGATGTTTCTCGTACTGTCTAATATTCATCGTGAGAAAGCTTGAAGTTATTGCTTAATTAAGGGGAGATATTAGGCAAAATATAGTTGTAGCAAACCACGAAAACAAGCCTCAACTCACTATTGGCTAAAGTCGTTCAGAACAGCGCATAGCGCAGATAATTGCTTGATTAAGCATTTTATTGAGTCAGTATCGAGCTTGCTGTCTCGAGCTTTTTTCTCTATATCTGAAGCTCTATCTTTTATCGTCTTGCATGCTAGCATGCCTGCCATTGTTTTAATTGTGTGTGCGATGCCCAGAATGTCATTATGTGTTTGGGATTCTAAGGCAGCTTTCAACTGTTGCTGATATGTTGGAATATCTAACTTGTAAAGATCAATAATTTGTTTAAGTAATCCGGTGTCGTTATCAAGCAAATTAAGTGCTTTGTCCCATTCTACTTCAATGTGTAACTGACATTTGCAATCGTTATTGCTCAACCTGGCCTTTATCGCTCTAATTTCCGCCTTTAATTCGTAAAGGTCGATAGGCTTTGCGACGTAACCATCCATACCTGCGTTTAAGCACAACTCTCTGTCACCTTTCATGGCATTGGCCGTCATTGCAATTATTGGCTGCCGAGTGAGTTGTTTTGCTTTTTCATTTTGCCTGATTAATCTAGTGGCTTCTAAACCATCCATAATGGGCATCATTACATCCATGAAAACAAAATCGAAGGAATTATTTTCCAGCTTGTCTAAACACTCTCTTCCGTTATGAGCGACTTGTGACTTGAATCCCAATTTGCCTAGGATTGTGATGACAATTTTCAGATTAATTGGATTATCGTCGACTACGAGCACTTTACCTGCGTATTGGCCCGATTCAAAAACCTCGTCAGGGCTGGAACTCCTAATTTGTACAGGCTCATGAATTGACTTAATGGATTTTTCAAGTTCATTTATATCAATAGGTTTACTTACATACTGAAATTCTTCAGTACAATCTGTATCCATTAATGATTGATTAGAGTGAATGTTCAGAATAACCACGTTAGGTGCCTGTTGCTTAAACGTCAAGACAGAGTCAATATTTACGTCTTTGGGCAAATTATCATGGTCAACTAATAATAGCGATGCTGCTTCTTGTTCATTTTCGTTCAATGTAACAAGTTCAGAAAGATTGCTAACCTCGGTAATTGGATACCCAAGACTTTTTGCTAGGGCAAGCAGTGTGTTTGAATCAAGATTATTATTGGTTAATACATAAACTAATAAACTTGAATCGCTCTTAGTCGTTTCAAAAATTTCAACGTGATTTAACGTAATGGTAAAAGTCGACCCAATGCCTATCTTACTATCCACTTGAATGTGGCCTTCCATTACATTTACTATTTCAGAAGTTATAGTCAATCCAAGCCCAGTCCCTTCGTATTTTCTATTTGTGCCATCATCTATTTGTTCGAAAGGTTTAAATATTTTAGCAACTTTTTCTTGGGCCATTCCTATTCCAGTATCTATTATTTGGAATACCAATGAACAAGAGATGTCATCTAAGTTCGTTGCTTTTACTCGCAGTACAACTTCTCCCTTGTCTGTAAATTTTATCGCATTGCCAATTAAGTTTATTAGTATCTGTCTGATTCTTGATTCGTCAGTTTTGAGGTATCTGGGCACCTTAGTATCTAGTGTGTATCGAATCGATAAGGCTTTGGTCCAAGCTCTGGGAGCTAGAGATTTCACCGTCTGACCTATTAGGCTGTAAAGGTCAGTACGTTCGAGCTGAACTTCCATTTTTCCTGATTCTATTCTGGATAAATCCAGTACATCATTGATGATATTTAAAAGGTTTGTGGCCGACGTACGGGCTAAATTCAAATTTTCTCTTTGTTCTTGGTCTAAGTCTGTTTCTAGAACTAAACCTAATAATCCGATGACTCCATTCATAGGAGTTCGAATTTCGTGGCTCATTCTAGCGAGAAACTGGCTTTTCGCTATATTCGCTAGCTCTGCTTGCCGCATTTGCGCTCGTAAGTTACTTTCGTGTAAACATGAAAGACACGAGTGAGCTAATTTCGGCATCATGCGAATAAGTGATGCATGCAGATTAAAGCTCATTTCTGCACCGGTTTTATCTAATATTAAAATTCCAAACTTGGATAAATTAAATAGATAAACGCTGGAGCTATGTGCCGTTTTTATTTTTTCAGGTAAATTTTTTACAAATCCGTCTAAAGACTCTATATCCGAAGGAAAAGTTATTTGTTTGAGTACGTCTGCAATACTTTCTCTTCTCAACGCGTTTCGTGGTAACGAAAGTTGATCAGTCCATTTTAATTGGTTCTCTGCAGAGACTTCATAACGGTATACAACCGCAGCATTGCAATTAAGGCCGCGTAACATCTTGCTCAGCACTTGTTGGAGCATTTTATTTAGCTCAAGGCTAGCACCAATTGACAAAGCAATTTCAAATAAAACAGTGGTTTCGTTTATGCGAATCTCTGACTTGTCCAAACTGCTAACCATCTCCTAAAATGCACAAAACAGATGTTTTATTGTAAAATTCTAAATATTCTCGACCGTTATTTGCGATTTCTCCTAGGGTAAAAGCTCCGAATAAGGGCAGATCTGAAGAAACTTGCTCTATTTCTTCTTGAATCTGATCTTCTAAAAACAGCACTCTTGAAATACAGTCTATAAAAAGACTTGCTTTCGCAGGTGTACCATATTGTATTTGCCAGTCGCTTTGAGCTATTTGACGTGCTCTTTTGGCAGCAGAGACCAAGTCCAACACGGTGCCCTCTAGTATTCTTACAAAACATTCTTCGGGAACCTCACCCACACAAATAAGTCCTGTTCCGTCATCAGTGGGCATCAATGGGTCTCTGACCACCATTTCTGCATCCATTTTGACTATACCGAACGGATAACTTTTAGCTAAGTCAAAAAAGTTATCTTGTGTAAGCGTTTGCTGTGACTTTTCTTCAACAACAGATTTGTACACTTCCAAAGCATCTTGATATTCAAGTTGCTCAACCACGTTTTTATTACTTTTTGTTACTTTCAAAGGCTCGCTAATAGGGTGGTAACCATGAGCTACTCCTATGCCACTTCGAACCGGTAAACACAATAATATTGCAACATCCTGAACGAGTCCTTGCGGGCATAATATACAAGGTTTTTGGGTAAAACTAAGTGAGCCTGCTCCTCCACCAACAAAGTTGCGTTCTAAGCCAAAACTGAAAAATAAAGATTCAATGAGCGCGGCTATTCGAGAGGACATTCCATCCGCTAACACTAATAGCGTTTGGCCTTCTCGTTCTGCATCCCACTTGTCTGCTGTTTCGATCAATATGTCGTTATAGTCAACCTCGTCATTGCTTAGCTCCTCAACCAGTAACCAATCCACACTTTGACGAAAACTAATTACAATAAACCCATTTTCATAATTCTTCTTGTCAAATATCACTTGGGGAAAAATTCCTCCGAAGACCGGAATTCCTTGTTCTTGTAACCAGTCGCTTAATTCTTCACTCGACCAATTGTTGGCATCGCAAGCCAATACCGCATGAGCACGGAATAATTTATTTTTGTTCCTGACATGAATTGCTTCTTTGAGCGCTTGTATTTCAGGGGAGGGGAAATAATCAATTTTCATTATAGTCACTTATCAATGAGCCCTTAGTATTGTAATTTATCGCAAATCGATAAAAGTCCTCAGGCCACAGCGGCTCGCTTATATAAAAGCCTTGCAGGTTATCCACTCCTATTGAATCTAGGTAATCTACTTGCGCAATATCTTCAATTCCTTCAGCAATTACTTCCATATTTAAATTTTTTGCTAGGGTGCATATCGATTTCACCAAGGCTCTATCTTTTTTGTTTTTGATTATATTTTTGATAAATGCTTGATCAACTTTTATCTTGTCTAATTCAAAATTTAATAAATACTCAAAGGACGAATATCCTGTACCAAAATCATCCAGCGCTATTTTGAAACCTGCCTCTCGCAATTGTTTAAGTGTATCTATTGTCCGCTGTGGGTCATCCATTGTGGCGCTTTCAGTAACCTCTAATTCTATATTTTGATTATCCACATTTGATTTGCTCGATATCTCGCAAATTCGGTGTGCTAAGTCCGGAATTTGAAACTGTACTGCTGAGATGTTTATGCAAACTGTAATATCTAATCCGTCATCAAGCCATTTGAGTTGTTGTTCACACGCTTTAAATATCATTTTTTCACTCACCTGTATTATAAGATTTGAATCTTCTAGCACAGGTATAAACTCTGCAGCGGAGATGACACTTCCATCTTTTGTAGGCCATCTTAATAAAGCTTCTGCACCGATTATTCTATTAGTGTTGAGACATAGTTGGGGCTGATATTGAAGTTTAAACTCATTGTTTTCGAGAGCTTTATTCAGCTCAGCCTCTAAATTTAGACGCTTGGTAAGTGCTTTACTTATCTCATTTTTATATTTAACGATGACAAATTCACTTCCGGACTTGGTTTCAATTTGTGCGGTTTTTGCCATTCTCAGTAAAGTGCTTGATGTGACATTACAATCGTAGCTATTGTCCGCTATTCCAGCTAAATACTTAACAAAAATCTCTTTATCATTTAAATACCAGCGCTTTCGAAGGCTAGCAAAACGGCCCTGCAGATCATGGGCTAGTGCATCGAGCGAGTAAGGTTTGGTGGATTTGAAATGTATGGCAAAGTGTCCACTATCTAACCTAGCAACCAGGGCACTTTCGTGGAAAAGCCCTTTCAATTCTGCGGCGACTCTGCTTTGTAATGCTTCTGCAGTTTTAGACCCATAGCCATTGGTAATTGATTTCAAGTTTTGTATTTCTACGACTAATATTGTTGTTATTAGATCTAATTTATTGCTTTGTTCCATCGCTTTTTCTACTGAGGAACGGAACAACTTTTGATTAGGAAGTCCAGTAATTTGGTCGTAGTAGTTGAGGTAACTTGTTCTATCTTCAAGATATTTTTGTCGAGTAATATCTTGTAATGCTCCGGCTATCATTTTACCTTCCTTTTCTTTTTCTCCTACAATCCTTAAGTAATGAGTGCCGTCATTTGTCAAACATGTTATGTCCAAGTCGAAAGGACGGTCGTTATCAACTGCGTTTCTTATATTCTCTAAGAACCTATTTTTATAATGAGGCTCCACAAAATTAGAAAATTCTAGAAGTGTGGTAGGAGCAGGGTTAAGCCATGGTAAGGTTTTGTCATCGCTACTTAATTGGCCTATTTGTTCGGTTTTTGCGTTCATTTCCCAATATACTAAACCAAAAAGCTGTCTGGCATTTTCTTTTTGTTTCTCAGCTTTGGTCAAAGCCTGCTCTCGTTCTATATCGCGGAATGTAAATTTTAGCCTTAAAAGAAGCAAAGGAATATTGATAGGCTTAGTTATGTAGTCGGTCGCACCAGATTCAAAAGCAAGTTTAATCGAATCTACCTCATCGTCGACCGTTAACATTAAAATTGGAGTCGCTCTACCACATTCATTTTTTCGTATTGCTTTCACAGATTCAAAGCCATTTAAAACCGGCATTTGGACATCCATTAAGACTAAATCGGGACCATGTCTGTAAAACATGTCAATGCCTTGTTGACCATCACTTGCCTGTATAACTTGGTAATTAGCATCAGTTAGGCCTTTTACCAATGTCATACGGACCGCAGGGTTATCGTCAACAATAAGAATTTTGGGAAGCTGTTTTAACATTAAAACAAAAGTCTCTTTTATTCTACTTATATTATATCGAACAATCTTATTAAACTTTTAGCAATGAATAAGGCAAGTGAATTTGCATTGACTATGTGTTAGCAACAGCTTACCAATACAATTTAAAGTGTCTGTTGACATTAAAACCTTGTTTCTAAGAGAAATTCGGAATCTATCTAAACAATGCCTATAAACTTCTGCTCGACAATATAATATGTTGAGCAGATTATTTCTGCTAAAAATTAAAAATTAAAAATTAAAAATTAAAAATTAAAATTGTATGAATCAGGATGCAACGCAAACTAAGTTTAAAATGAATACTATTATTATATTGTTAATTCACTTTGGTACTTTTTAATAAAGCAAACCATTTCAGATTCAGATATAGGTTCTGACCAAAAGTATCCTTGGCCCAAGTTGCATCCCATCTCCCTTAACTTTTCAAGAGTAACCGCGTTTTCTATGCCTTCAGCAACGGTCTCCAACTCAAAATTATCAGCCATACTGATGATAGTGCTTACCAGCGACTCGTCGTCGTCATCAAGAGACTTTATAAATGACTTATCTATCTTAAGTCTGGAGGCTTTGAAATCGTGGAGATACCTTAGGTTTGAGTAACCAGTGCCGAAATCATCAATTGCCACCGAAACACCGAGTCGTCGAAGATTGTTGATTTGGTTTCGAGTCTGTTTAGTGTCTTGCATCAGCAGGGATTCAGTTAGTTCTACCTCTAAAGCACTTGCATTTAGGTCTGTTTTATTTAGTGCTCGTTCAATGATGCTCTGTAAATTTCCTCTGTTAAATTGTATCGGTGACAAATTTACCGCGATTCTAATATCCGAGTATCCCATTCGACGTAGATGAGCGCAAAATTTACAGGACTCCTCGATGACCCATTCGCCAATTTGATTGATAAGCCCACTGCTTTCGCTTATTGAAATAAAACGAGTTGGGGGAACGAAAGTGCCATCAGACTGAGGCCAGCGAAGTAAAGCTTCAATAGTATCTATACGGCCGGATTTGAGATTTATTATTGGTTGATAAAATAGTTCAAACTGGTTTTGAATGGTAGCTATTCTTAGAGATTGTAATAGCTTAAAATTAGACTGGCTTGTTACGTCAAGTAAATCGTTATAAATAAAATATGTGTTTCTGCCATTTTCTTTTGCTTTATGCATCGCAATATCAGAGCGTCTGCATATTTGATCGAAATCACTACCATGCCGTGGGCCAAACGCCACGCCTATAGAAGCTGAAACCATCACATCTGTGCCTTCAATCTCAAACGGTTGTTTGCAATTATCAATTAACTTCTCGCAGATTGATTTGGCTTCTTTAAACTCGTCTTTTACGATTGATAAAGCCACAAACTCATCGCCCCCAAATCTAATAAATTTTTGTTCGTGAGCTAATACTTTAACTAGGCGAGTGGCCAGAGCTTTGAGCAGTTTATCTCCGGCTTGATGACCTAACACATCATTGATCGGCTTAAAATTATCAAGGTTTATGAAGAATACAGCTAGTAATGAATTGGTCTGTTGGCACTTTTCCAGCTGCTTTTTAAATAGTTTCTCCGCATAAAAACGATTTGGCAGATTCGTTAAACTATCATATCTTGCCAACCTCCTAATTTCTCTTCTACTTTTTTGTACTTTGGTGCTTTTTTCCTCTAAAGACCGGAACAGCATTTTCATATCGGTAATTAAGACATAAATGCTAAAACCCATGATACTGATGATGACTAATAAGAACACCAAATGTGGCCATGAGAATATGGGAATATTCGGTTCAATAGACTCTGTGAGTGTCAAATAAGTAATGAATGCCGTTTGTATTATTGTGAGACTAAATACGACAAAGAATAAGCCACTTCCGCCTAATACCGCCGCAAATATCAGTAGCACGGGATAACCCATGACGGATAAATCAAAAATGCCAGCTCCTCTAATAGATAAAGCCAATAGCATCAGCGAGAGAGTAACTAATAGTACATAGCTAGAGATATTATGTTTTTTTTTCGTATAAAAAAAATAAGCCAAACCAGTAAAAAATAAGCCCGTTATCAATATTATAACAGTGGAATCACGCGCGACTAAAAGTGAAGTTGCCAATCCAATAAATACAGCGATACAGATCTGTTTTAGTCTAATTTGTTGAATGTGCCTGATGGAGAGAGTTGCATTTTGATTCACAGAGTCTTTAATCCAGCTTAAATATGATTGGAATTTACAATAAACGAACTACTCAATTTAATAGCAAAAAGCATTACTCATTTACACCTTTCCTTCGCTATTAACGCTACTTTAATCATTCTTATCTAAAAAGCTATATATTTTATTATTAAATTAAGCCAAAGAATCAAGCCTGCCTAAATGCTACGCAGGCTTGACTCTTTTGTCTCATCCTCAAGTACGTTTCCATAAAAGAGGGCTTTCTTGTGGAGATTATTGAGCCGTTTTACGTGAACAATGGTTTTGATATTGCTTACTGAACGGCCCTGCCTTCATAGCGATTTTGTATGGCAGACCCTAAGTCACAAAATCAAAACAATACATACAATACGCCACGAATTGATGCTATAAAATTCGTGCTAACCCGTATTAAAAAATGCAGAAACATCACTTTTGTATTATTTTTAGTGTATAACAGTATCTCTTGGCTTAACTTTCAAACAATAAAAAGATATTTCACCATGTTACTTGAAGCTAGTCGAACGTTTGCCCCTTTAGAATTAAAAAGTGGATTAACAATTAAAAATAGAATTGTTAAAGCTGCCATGGAAGAGAATATGGCCGATACTCACCTTCTTCCAGATTGGTCACTTTGTGCCTTGTATCGTCAATGGTCCAAAGGTGGCGCTGGATTAATTATTACAGGTAATGTGATGGTTGATAGGTTGGCAATGACGGGCCCTGGAGGATTAGTGCTTGACAGTGACGATTCTATCTCGGCTTATTCCATGCTGGCTAAAAGTGGGAAAGTAGCGGGAAACCCTTTTATTATGCAAATTAATCATCCTGGACGACAAGTGTTTAAAAGGCTTGGAATACCTAGCTACTCGGCGTCCGATGTAGAATTAGATCTGGGAAAGCATAGTAAACTATTTAGTCGCCCATTAAGCATGACGACAGACCAAATAGAAGGTGTTATTGCTAAATTTGTGAATACCGCGAAGCTAGCGAAAAAAACGGGCTTTGACGGTGTTCAGATCCATGCGGCTCACGGATATTTGTTATCGCAATTTCTGTCTCCAATTACCAATAAACGAGAGGATGAGTGGGGAGGGAGCTTGGTCAATCGAGCCCGCTTATTGTTAAGCATAGTAAGTGAAATTAAACAATCGTGCGGCGACAAATTTAGTTTATCAGTTAAGTTAAATTCTGCTGATTTTCAACGTGGTGGTTTTGACTATTACGATGCGATCAGAGTTGTAAAAATGTTAGATGACTTTAATTTAGATTTTATCGAGTTATCGGGTGGAAGTTACGAATCCCCAGCAATGCAGGGAAACAATATCGATAAATCAAAGTTAAAAAGAGAGGCGTATTTTCTAGAATTTGCCAATAAAATTGCGAGGAGTTCAACGACCACTATTATGACTACAGGAGGCATCAGGCGATTAGCAGTTGTCGAAGAAGTTCTTAGAAACCACATTGGGCTTGTTGGAATTGCAAGCGCTATAGCATGTGTGCCAGATTTGCCTATTAAGTGGAAAAGTGACCCAGAATTTGTAGTTAAAATTCCAAAAGTAAAATGGCGAAATAAGACTATGGCTGGGGTAGCAAGCATGGCAATGATGAGACGCCAGCTGCAAAGAATTGGTAAACAAAAAAAGCCATTATTAAAACCTTCTCCATTTTTTAGTTTTGTAAAAGACCAAGTTAGGCTGGCAAGATTGACCAAACGCTACAGAAAATTTGTTCAGCCATTTTTAACGGCGCAATAAGATAAAGAGTTGGTAGTGAAAAAAGTTTTTTGTTTAAGTGTAATTGTATTCATAAACATGGCGACGTTACTGACAGGATGTGCTTCAAACTCAACAAAGAGCAAACCAATAATCAACTACGAGAAAAGCGATAGTGATTATTTAGCTCTGGTTAATAAAATCAAAAATAATGAAGCCTCTGCCAAAGACTACGACTCTATTATTAAAATATATCCGTTGACTTCGTTTTATGATCCAGAAAGCGATAAAGAGCCAACGGCAAAGCTGGTATCGCAGACCCAAATGGAAAATCAACAATGGCAAGAATGTTTGATTACCAACTACGCCTTACTAGACATAAATTTCACTTCATTAACAGGTCACTATGGGGCGGCAATTTGCTCAGTTGAACTTGGTAATCTTGCCCTTGGTCGATTTCACAATGCTATATTGGATAACTTTATTGAAGCTATATGGCGAACAGGTGATGGACAAACCCCTCAATCACCTTTTTACATCACTAGCTCTAACGATCTTTATGCATTTATTCAATTGCATCAATTGGTTGCAGTAGGTCAGTCTCTAATTTATGTAAACAACTATCCTATTCAAGCTATCAAGGTTCAACAACCTGAAAGTAAACGAACGACTACTTGGTATTTTGATGTTACCCCCGCTTTTCGAAAGGGCATCATCAAAAAAGTTGAGTCTAATGAATAGTAGGTCTAACAATTAGGCCCTCGTTTTCTTGATAGCGCTCGGCAATAAAATACGGCTACATTAAATGATCATGCAGCCGGGATTGAATGAGAATGCTCTTTAAAAAACCTAGAAGCTTCCCACCAGAGTTACCATTGCATTGAGTGGTTCTGCAACCGTTGCTTGATGCGTAGAGTGGGCATTAGGGAAATACAGCTCATCTGTTATGTTTTCAATATTCACTTGAATTCGCATATCAGAAGAAAGATCGTAGTAAGCAGATGCGTCAAACCTAGTATAGCTAGGTAGAATCGCGCTATTGCTATTGTTAATAAAGCTTTCGTCTTGATAAACGGCACCGAAGCCCAAACCAAACTCCTCTGTTACTTTATATGTTGTCCATAAAGAAAGCGTATTTTCAGGCAGTTCTCTTGGAGAGCGTCCCGTTGGTCCATTTCTATCAACAATTTCACCATCAAGGTAACTGTAGTTAGCGCTTAACGCCCATTCGTCCGTTAGATAACCACTGAATTGAAGTTCAAATCCAGAAATTTCTGAGTCAATGACGTCAAGAGTCGCTGGATCATTGTCCGCGACCTGAGGAGAGCTTTGTTCATTTTCAAATAAGGCAGCGGTAAAACTAAGGGTTTCAGCGAAATCCCATTTTAGTCCAATTTCCTGATTAGAGAAGGTGTCTGGGGCCAATTGATCGTCATTTCCGTTGATATCTGTGTACTGTTCACCACTTCTTGGCAAGAATGTTTCACTATAGCTGGCGTATATAGAAATACTCTCTTGAGGCTTATAAATTATGCCAGCTCGGGGTGAAATTTCTTCGTCTTTTCGAGTTCTAGTCTCTAAAACACTTGGGTCTGCATTGAAAACTTCTATATCGAAGCTATCTAATCGAGCGCCCAACACGATATCCAAGTGCTCGGAAATGGCAATTTCATCTTGAACATACAAAGATAACACGTCTAAATTAACCCTTGTGTCATCATTGAAATCAGTAAAGCCTACGGTAAACGGCTCGCCATTGAAGTTGGTGCCAGCCAACCCCCTTAAAGCAATCGGTCTAGTGGCTAAAAATGTTTCTCTATCGTCGTTTCCATTAGCGCTAAACTCTGGATTATTTCGGTACTGATCCGAATCGGTTTGGATATATTCACCGCCAAAAATAAGAGTGTGCTTTATGTCGCTAGTGTCAAACTCCCCTACAATATTGGCCGACAGAATCAGGTTTTCACGGACAGTTCCGTCAATGTACCCGTCTAATTCGACTCGGTTAATATCTTGCTCGTATCCGCTTGCATAAAAATTAGCGTACACTTTGTCGTAATCGCCATAAAAAGCACTGAAGTTGCCTTTTACAGAATCGGTGAATTGATGTTCTACTAACGCTCTGAAAACATGTGCTTCAAGTTCATGGTAGTTATTTTCAGGGTCACCGAATACGATATCTTTTAAGCCTTCTACGGGACGTCCGTTATTGCCCGTTGGGATACCCCGATCAATAAAGCGGTCGTGATTGATGTATTCGTAACTTAAATTTAGGTTCGTAGAGTCGCTCAACTCAATGAACATTGTGGGGTTAAATCCAATGCGCTCACCGTAGTAGAAATCTCTGTGGTTTTCTAAATTTTCATACATTGCATTCATTCTAAGTGCGCTGTCATCGCTCACCATAAAATTGCTATCAATCTCAGTTAAATAGCCGCCGAAGGTGTTTAAAGAAGCCTTGTATGATGTGAAATCTTGATCTAGCTTTGCTTTCTTAGAGACTCTATTGAGTATGCCACCTGTGCCTCCTCTACCGAACAGCAGTGCATTAGGTCCACGCAGGATCTCTACCTGCTCCACGTTATATAATGCTCGATAGTATTGCACATCGTCACGATTTCCATCTAAAAAGAAATCCGCGGTTGAACGCACACCTCTAAATACTACTGCGTCCCTATGTCCCTCTCCTTGAGACGTATTCACTCCAGGCGTGTAATCGATTATTTGACCAATGCTGGTAATCCCTCGTTCCGTAATTTGTTCGGCTGAGATAATTGATAAGCTTTGTGGCACGTCTAATACAGGTGTAGGGGTTTTTATTGAGTTTGCTTGATCAGAAGCTAAATATTGTCCTTTAATACTGATTATTTCGACGGCTGCAATATCCGCACTATTGGCGAACGCTTGCGTGCAACTCAATGCTCCTAATGAAAGTGCCATCGATAATCTAATAGGTGATAATTTCAAAATGTGTCTCTCTTTCTGTGTTCAATTTTTATGGTTAAAAATCTATAAGATTGATTATTCAAAGATTGTAAAAGAGTAGCATATCTTAGTATAAATGAAAATGATAATAGTTATCACTTAGGTGTTTATTTGGATAATAACCCGATACTTTAGTCGGCTATGCACTCTGATGACGGCTATCATACAAAAAAGGTCATAAACGCGAGGGTGTTATATAATGAACGGACTTAACAATACCTGTGTCACTATGTCTCAATTTGAGATGCTCGTACTCACATTAAATCAATTATAAGGCGTTTTTGTTTATGAATTACGTTGCTCATATACACCTTAGTGAAATAACTGAAACCAGTAAGCTTGGTAATTTTTTGGGAGACTTTGTTAAGGGGGAGCTTTCTCATTGGTCTGTCGAGGGGCGAAATGAAGCCATTGACGAAAGCACTAAACAGGGCATAGTTTTACATAGAAAAATAGACGCTTTTACAGACTCCCACCCTAGCGTCCAAGAATTAAAAGCCCTATTCCCTGAACATTTGCGCAGAGTTTCAGGGATAATTTTAGATATCTACTTCGATCATTTGCTATGCAAACACTTATTGTTTGAACAAGGCGACTTCATTCATAAGATGCTTGGGCAGTTTTACGCGGAATTAGGTGAAACTGATTTGTTCATAAGTAACAGATTTCAAAAGGTAAAAAGCGGATTAGTGAATCATGAATGGCTTATAAATTATCAGCATGAGGAAGGTTATATTAACGCCTTTAGGCAGATTGAATTACGCTTAAACGGTAAAGTTCAGTTTGCAACTCTAAGCCGAGATTTCTTGAAAACAAAAGAGCAACGTATTATCCAAGGTTTTTTTGAATTTTATCCTGAGTTAATAAAATATGCTCAATATTTAACTAAATTTAACCATAAGGATCTTTAATAATATTCAATTTATCCTCGGCTCTACCGAGGATAAATACACTATCCTAAACAGCAAAAAACGAAAGTGCTAAGGCCTATTTATCTCCGATCCACTCAACCTTGTACAAGTCTCTTCTCTTATCTAAATAATTTCTCACCGAGCCTTCATTTTTCAATTTAATTAATTTCTCTAAGTCTAAGTCGACGATCAGCATCATTTCTGTATTGGGCGTTGTTTCAGATACTATAGCATCGTGGGGAAATGCAAAGTCTGATGGAGAAAATACAGCAGTTTGACCGTATTGAATATCTACATTATCAACTTTAGGTAAATTACCTACACTGCCGGCAATGGCAACATAACATTCATTTTCAATCGCTCTGGCTTGAGCGCATCTTCTAACTCTCAAATATCCGTTTTTAGTGTCAGTCCAAAATGGGACAACTAAAATTTGTATTTCTTCTTCTGATAATAGCCTTGCCAACTCTGGAAATTCAACGTCGTAACATATGAGAATTCCTATTTTTCCAAAATCAGTTTCAAATGCCGTTAGCTTTGTGCCGCCTTTCATCAGCCATCCGTTTTTTTCATATGGCGTTGGGTGAAGCTTGTATTGACTCTCCACTCTGCCGTCTCGATGACACAAAAAGGATACGTTGAATAGTTCGTCGTCGTCTACTACGGGCATAGAGCCAGCTACTATATTAATATTGTAACTGATAGCCAATTCTGAAATGGCAGCTAATAATTCATCAGTGTATTCTGACAAATGCCAAATAGCATCAATAGGAGCGTCAGACGAACTAAGGCCCATTAGAGGGGCATTATAAAATTCAGGCAACACTGCTAAGTCGCATTTATAATCTGATAAAGCATCAATAAAATACTCGACTTGTTGAAGTAGTTCTTCTACGTCATTGAAATACCGCATTTGCCATTGCACTAAACCAATACGCGCATTTGAAAATTTACTGTCGAGTAACGATGGTTGCTCAGCATCGTAATACATGTTGTGCCACTGCAGTAAAGTCGCATAACCTAAAGAAGCCTTATCTTCCGGTAAATAAGCTTTGAGAACTTGCTTTACCTCAAAGCCATTATTCATTTGAAAAGATAAGGTCGAGTCATGGATTTCTTTATCTTTTACCTTTTCAATGTACTCGAAAGGTGACATTTCATTGGCATAGTTTGAGTAATTTGGTATTCGTCCACCCGCCATAATACTTTTTAAATTTAGATTTTTACAAAGCTCTTTTCTTGCTTCATATAAACGCCTTCCTAGGCGTAAACCTCGATACTCTGGGTCGACAAAGAAGTCTACTCCATACAATACGTCTCCTTTAGGATCATGTGTTGTGATGTAAGCATCGCCAGTAATTTCTTCGTAAGTGTGTTTATCTCCAAACTTGTCGTAATCGACTATGACAGAAAAAGCCGCAGCGACAATCTTTCCCTTATCTTCAATGCAAATTTGGCCGTCAGCGAAGGTGTTAATTTGTGCTTGATAACGTTTTTTGGTGATAGGGCCGCCATTATTTCTGTAGACAATACTCATCAATTCGCGGATATTTTCATAATCTGAAAGGGTAAGGTGCCTTAGTTCTATGTGGTGTAAACTTTCTTCTGCAGGGCTTGACGTCTTTTCGTCGCTCACGTAATTCTCCAAGTGATGTAATACAATAAATTATGAACTCTGCGCACTGAATAGGATAAGCGCCATTACGTCCACTGCCAATTTTCACAAAATGATATTACGGTTAGTGAACAGTGGACACTCAAAGTTCCAATAATTTCTAAAGTATACAAGGCAAAACAAGTAAAGACACCCTATCAACAAAATGCATACTAATGTGATCATACACATGACTTAATCACTGAGAGGTTATGCGCTCGCTAACTGTACTTGATTTCTGCCTGACTCTTTTGCGCTATAAAGCGCTTTATCGGCCCGAGCAACTAAGCTTGACAATGTTTCGTTCAACGTTCTTTTGGCGACGCCAAACGAAGCAGTAACAGGTGGGATTTTGTTTCCTGTTTTCTTATTGGTAAAGGGGACCGATTCTAATTTTGCTCGAATCTTCTCGGCGATATTTGAAGATTCTTCAATGTTAGTATGAGGACATACAATCGCAAATTCTTCACCACCATATCTTACTGGTTGGATATTATCGGGACACAAATCTTTAAGTAAGCTTCCCACATACTTCAAGATCTGATCACCCAAAAGATGCCCGTGAGTATCGTTAAATACCTTAAATTTATCAATGTCCATAATAATTAAGGATATTTCGCTGTCCTGGCTTTTTTCAGACACAAAATTTTTGTAAATAGATTCTAGAACGCGCCTGTTAGACAGTCCAGTCAATGGATCTGTACTTGCTTCTTCTCTACTTTTATCTAATTGCTTTTTCAATTCTTTTATTTCAAGTTGAGCTTCTGTTAGCTGGTTGTTAAAAGCATCATTTACATCGCACATTGCGCCTGCGTTGGCGTTTAAACTAGCAAGAATTGGGGATATCTCATCGCTAGGTTTTTTATTTTCTAGCGCTTTAATATTTGACTTAAGCGCATTTGAAATCTCGTTTGTTTGACTCTTTGCTGCGCTGATATTTTCCGATAAATTAGCGACCATAGTAGATAGCATTTTTTGGTATGCTTCGTTTTTACTTTGTTCTGCATCGCTATTCATTTGTCCAATATGTTGCAAAAACAAAGACTCACTAACGTCCACAGGACATGTCTGATATCGCTCGATGGCGTGCTCTAATTGTTTGTTTAACTCAGGAAAAGCATTAGAGTAATATGTGTACCAAAGCGTATAATTAATTGGATTTGGAACGATCTGATGTTGCATCATGGTGGGTATGGCTTGACGTAGATATTTTACCGCCGATTCAGAGTCTTCAGAAAATTTCATTTTTTTACTATACCTTTTATATTTCGTTTCTAAACTACACAAACTTAATTGTTTAAGTTTTTTCGCGACATCCTGACTTAGGGTATCGGCCCTACAAGTAATTTTTTTAGCGCCGAGTCATCCTAATTTTGATTTTAGATTCAATATAATTGCTTAATCTATCGCTGTTTGCCTTATCCTTAACTATTTTTATATCGTTAGCTATGTATCCACTCAATTTAACAAAAGGCTAATGATGTGATTTTTCTCCAAATATCTGGCTAATAATACCGGTCAAAATGACCCTTATTCCAAAATTCTCGAGGCCATTTTTCTTTTATTATTTTTATTTTAAAACTAAACAAAAGTTTATATTTGCCGATAACCCATAACGCATTTTAATTATTTTCAGAGCATTATTGCTTTGTAAAATCAAGCTAAGCCAAAGAGTTTGTATTGTTTAATTCCAATAAAGCTATTATTGCAGTTAGAGTCTTAATTTTGTTAGTCGTTTTGGCAGTAACCTGTTACACAGATTACTTACAAATGATATCGGAGCGGCAAAAACAAGAACAACGCACACTGATCATACTAGGTGATATTAAGTCAGACATAGAGCTCTTGTTAGGCAGTAAACTCCAGATGGCCAGCGGTTTGGTCAATTATGTGAGCATGCATCCAGACTTAGATCAAAGACAATTTGAGCAATACGCTCAAAAGTTGCTTGAACAAAATCCACACATAAAAAATATAGCTCTTGGTCAAGATTATAAAGTAACTCATTTGCACCCCATCGTTGGAAATGAAAAGGCTTTATCAATTGACTATAAACAATTGCCAGATCAATATTCGGCAATCCAACAAGCGATATCACACAAACAAGTTGTATTAGCAGGACCTGTTGAACTCGTTCAAGGTGGTAAGGCTTTGATTGCCAGGCTACCGATTTACACGGACTCAGAAATCTGGGGGTTTGCCTCTGTTGTTATTGATTTTGAAAGTATTCTTAATGAGATTAATCTTGACCGATACAATAACTCAATCATTGCAATAAAAGGCAAAGACAGCTTGGGTCACAAAGGTGGGTTCATTGCTGGCAATAAAGAGTTATTGCAATACACCGATACGATTGCAACAAGTGTTAATTTCCCGTTCGGTTCGTGGTACGTGGTTGCCAAGCCAAAAGACAATTGGATGGCATATCACTTTCATCTAAACCACTGGATTGTCGCAGGTGTTGTTATTTTATTGCTATTTTCTGGAGTGAGTTTAAGACTCAACAACCAAAGGTTAGCAAAAGAAAAAGAGAAGGCTTTATTACGCTCGGAACAAACATTTAGAAGTTTTTTCCACTTACACCGTGTATCTATGTTAATTATTGATGATAAGTGGAAGGTATGTGATAGCAATTTGGCTGCACAGCAATTCTATGGATACAGCGCTACAGATTTTAAAGGAAAAGTAATTTCTGGAATAAAAGAGGCGTGGCAGGAAATCGAAGACGTGGAAAGCATTAAGGAGCAAATAGATGCTATTGGCGGCGATATAAACGAAGACAATGTTTATATGCTAATGTCTAAAGTGATTAAAACTCGGCACGTACTTTTAAGTGGAGTGCACAAAGATGTAGAAATACATGTCACTCCTGTAGATGATAAAGGTGCTAGCCAATACTTCTTATTGATATTTGACGTAACTACTCAAAAGGAACATGAACAGCAATGGAGATTGTTTGAACAGGTATACAAGCACAGTCAAGAAGGTATATTTGTAACTGATTCTGAACACAATATAGTGTCGACAAACCCAGCTTTTGAAAGGATAACTGGGTATACTAAAAGTGAGGTGTTTGGTAAGAACCCTTCTATTTTGAGTTCAGGAAGACACGATTCTTATTTTTATAAAAACATGTACAAGAGCATTAATGAGAATGGGTTTTGGCGTGGCGAAGTATGGAACAAAAGTAAAAACGGCAAAATTTATCCGCAACTCTTGTCTATCTCAGAAGTTCGCGATAACGAACAAAATCTGTCGCATTTTGTCGCCGTGTTTGCTGATATTAGCAAACAAAAAGACTCAGAAGAGAAACTCCAAAAGCTCGCTCATTACGATCAGCTTACAGGCTTGCCTAATAGGCTAACCTTAAGAATGCATTTGGAGAGGGAAATTAAAAGAGCGAAAAGAACAGGCGGTAAATGTGCACTACTGTTTTTGGACTTGGATCGCTTCAAGGTGGTAAATGATAGTTTGGGGCATAGGTCAGGGGATGAGTTATTGTGTAAGGTAGGCGAGAGGCTAAAAAATCGGGTAAGAGAAACTGATGTCTTAGCCCGCTTGGGTGGGGACGAATTTGTTATTTTGGTCAATAATTACTCAGATGAAAATCATCTATCAGCACTTGCTAACAGTTTAGCGAAACAAATAACACAACCCTTTACGTTGACCGATGGTGTAGAGGCAAATGTGGGCTTATCAATTGGAATTGCTCAATTTCCTAAAGATGCGAATTCTGCAGATGACTTACTCAAATATTCAGACGCTTCAATGTACAAAGCGAAAAAATCAAAGGACACGGCGTTTGTTTTCTATACTCGAAGTATCTCCGATGAAGCCAGCTCTCGGTTAACAATTAATGCTGAAGTTAAACAAGCAGTTAGGAATAATGAGTTCGAGCTACTTCTACAGCCACAAGTTGAGTTGTCTTCTAATAAAATTGTTAGTGCTGAAGCGCTTATTCGATGGCGTCATCCGCATAGAGGGTATTTGACTCCCAATGAATTCATTCCTCTGGCTGAAAGCACGGGAGTCATTAAGCTAATTACAAAATGGGTGGTTCAACGCTCGTTTCAAATAGCTGAACATTGGTTTTATTCAAAATACAATTTGCGCTTGGCGGTTAATGTATCAGCAGCTGAGTTATCAGATCACGACTTATTTGATGTTATCCATAAGTTGGCGATAGATAAGCCCCACTTAACTCAGTATTTAACATTTGAGATAGTGGAAAGTGCTCTAGTAGAAAATAGGCAGTTTGCAAAAGAGCTATTGCAGAATTTGCGAGAACTAGGATTTTTAATCGCAATAGACGACTTCGGTACTGGCTTTTCGTCGCTGTCCTACTTGAGTGACCTTCCGATAGATACGCTCAAAATTGATCGCGTATTTGTGCAGAACATGGAAACGGAAAAGCAAAATGGGATAGTGAAATCAATTATAAATCTAGCCAACAACTTTGACTTAAAAGTGGTGGGAGAGGGCATAGAAACGCTCGAGCACGAGGCTGCTCTTTTGCGACTAGGCTGTGATTATGGGCAAGGCTACTTGTATAGCAAAGCGATTAGTCAAGACCAAATTGAAGTGTTGTATAACAACCAACAGTCAATGAGTTTTATCAAATAAATAGACGGTGTATTAACTCAATTGAGATAAATAGATTGGTTACTTACGCTTATTCCGAGTGCCTCTAATTGCTGTTTTGTTGTTTCGTCTTTGGTGTTTAAATACTTCTCATAAAGATTAAAAATTTCTTGAGTAGATAAACTGCCGTCTTTTTCTAATGCGTGTGACGTTAAAGCCAATACGCTAGGTAAGTTGCCAGCTAATTCGTTGAAAACCTCTCTTTGCGTTTGAGAGTTATTGGCCAAGTAATCGTATGCTGCGGTGCCCATTCCAATAAAGTAGTCTTTACCAATGCCTTTCTTGTTATAGAAATATGAAAACCAAGCGCCTAAAAATAAAGCAGAGTCTCCTAGTTTTCGAAGCAGGTTTAGTTTCAGTCTCATATTGTTTGTCTCGCGGGCGTCCTTATACAGGAATGCCAGTGTGGGTAATTCATTTCTATTTTGGCTAGCGATGAGAAATTCAGTGGATTGGCAAAAAGTGGTCAAAAGGTTGCCCACGTAGCACAGAGTATCGTCAGATATCGGTAGCTCTCGCTTTTTTGCTTGTTCGTTCATTTTATTGGTTACGTATTCAAAAAGAGACATATCAATATTTATCATATTAAAACTCCTTGACATTATCTTTCAAAGTCGATGACAAATTATTACTTTAAAAAAACAATGCAAATTTTGCGCCTTTCTTGGGTTTACTCAGTATTAACATAAGTTTTGCAAAAAATTAATAAAATAGCACCGAAAGTAGAATAAGAGGATAGTATGACGAGTAATGCCTTGATCCCTAATCACATCCGAAGCCTTGCCGATTGTATTGAAGAGGCATTAATAAAATATAAAGATTTGCCTGCCTATAGTGCCATCGGGCAAACTAAGAGCTTTGCCGAAATAGATGAGTTATCTTACACATTGGCTTGTTATTTTAGATTAAAGGCGAATTTACGACCGGGCGATCGAATAGCAATACAGTTACCCAACCTAATACAAAATCCAGTGGCAGTTTATGCTGCGCTTAGAGCAGGATTAGTTGTGGTAAACACTAATCCCCTTTACACATCACCTGAAATGAAGCATCAATTTAATGACTCAGGTGCCAAAGCTTTGGTAATTTTGCATGATTTCTTGCCCAAATATGAAGCAATCAAAGACGACGTGGGAATTGAAACCGTCATTACCACTGACGCCGCACAATTGATTACTGAAAAGCCAATAGAGAACAGCCCCTATCCTTGCTTTATAAGTGCCATGAATCAGGCCAAAGGATTAAAGTTGCCTGAACGTCCTGAAATCAGTTTAGACGATACTTGCGTGTTGCAGTACACCGGCGGTACAACGGGAGTATCAAAGGGAGCCGAATTGACGCATGCTAATATCCTGAGCAATTGCGAACAGACTATGGAAAGGCTAGGTGGAACTTTCGTTGAAGGTAAAGAAATTTTAGTATGTCCTTTACCTCTTTATCATATTTACGCATTTACGGTATGCATGCTGTCATTTTTTGCTCGAGGGTCAATGTCAGTGCTGATCCCAAACCCACGGGACATGGATGCATTTATAAAACAGATTATACCCTTTAAGTTTACTGCCTTTGCCGGTTTAAATACGTTATTTATCGGCTTGTGCATGCATGAACAGTTCGAGAAAGTGGATACCTCCGCTCTTAAGCTGACCATGTCCGGTGGTACTGCTCTTACTGGTGCTGCGGCTAACCTTTGGTTAAAAACAACCAACTGTAGTGTCACTGAAGGATATGGGCTCTCAGAAACATCTCCTGTAGCGTCTTTTAACCAACCGGCTCAAGAACGTCTTGGCACAGTCGGAAAACCATTAATTCATACTGAAATTAACTTGCTTAACAACAATGATGAACCTGTTCCAGATGGAGAAGTAGGTGAAATTTCGATTAAGGGACCTCAAGTAATGAAGGGGTATTGGCAAAGACCAGACGAAACGGCCAAAGTAATGACTGCAGACGGCTTCTTTAAAACCGGAGATTTGGGCCTCCGAGAACCAGATGGATGCATAAAGATTGTAGATCGGCTTAAGGATCTTATTATTGTGTCTGGGTTCAACGTTTATCCCAATGAAGTAGAGGATGTGTTGACGCAACATGACGTCGTATTGGAAGCTGCTGTTATAGGGAAGCCAGATGAAAAAACACAAGAACGTGTGTGCGCTTATATCACGGTTAAGCAAGAGGTCACTACTGATGAAATTCTTGAGCACTGCAAAAAGAGCCTAACCGCATACAAGGTACCAAAAGAAGTCCATGTGTTGGACGAATTACCCAAATCAACTGTAGGTAAAATTTTAAGGCGGGAGTTGAGATAGCTTTCAACAAACTACAGATTTTCAGTGTGCTAAAAGGGTAGTCCTTATAAAACTGTACTTTGCCGTTATTTTGTTGCCGCATTACAGGTGCGATTCTTTAATGAGAAGTTTAAAAGGACTCTCATCAGTTCCTTCGATTTTAGCATGTAATAAGGGTATAGGTTGACCATGCCCTTTTGTACTTTGAACAAAATAGTGCGCTTTATCTCTTAATTTTAACCCATATTGACCGCCCACTAGTGCAACATAATCGGCACCATTTCTCCATTTTGGTTTGGCGAATACATTAATAAATGTTTTTACATTTCTTAAACCTTTTGCTTTGGGGATTTTGTATTTGTCAGATATTTTGGGTTTGACAGGATCAAGCGCAATTAGCATATTAACTGGAATGCCTTTTTTTCTTAAGTTTACCATTGCAATTTGTTTTGCAACCGCACCACCTCGGCTATGCCCAACTATATTGATCCTAAGGTCTGGTTGTTTGGCATGCAGTTTTTTTATTTTTTTTACTATGGCTTTTTTTTCAAGATATCCAAAATAGTAGGCGTCACTTTTGTTCCCAGCATGTTCCAAAAAATGATTTTTTGCCATCTCCATTAACTTGGTAGGGCCCCAATAAACTAAGCCAAACTTTTCTCGTGTTTTATCAGCGCCCCCGCCAATAAAGATGACAATATTTGTAATAGAAGGTTGATTCATTTGAAAGGGTTAACAATACATTTGGAATTTCAATATATATTGGCTTTAATAAGGTATCAACCTAGGTTGATGCAATCTTAAGCAAAGTCGTATCTTTAATTCACTTAGAACGACACAACGAAGTAAATTTGCACTCATTTGAATGTACGGGCTTCGATTAATATGGTAATTGTGCGATTATCGTAGCCTATAACATCGCATTATTACTTGAGAACGAAAATATGATTAGGTGGCTGTTAGCTTTTTCCATTCTTTTAACGGGGTGCAAACTTAATGATCACCGAGAAATATTCGATGTGGTCATTTTAAATGGGCAAGTATACGATGGAGTGACCAACACCTTTCAAGAGCTAGATCTTGGTATTAGCAACGGCGTCATTGCTACTACTTCTCCACGAGGCGAATTACCGCAGTTCAGCACAAATTTGACAATTGATGCCAGCGGCAAAGTTGTCAGCCCGGGTTTCATAGACCTCCATTCACATAATGAGAAAGGAATATTAAAAGCACCAGAAGCACTGAATATTCTATATCAAGGGGTAACAACGATTCTCGCAGGGAATTGCGGCTCTAGCCCTCTAAACTTGAATGAATATTTTAACCAGTGGAGCCAGCAAGGCAGTTCTTTAAACGTTGGCATGTTGATTGGACACAATACGGTAAGACGCCATGTAATGAACCGAGAAAACCGCCATGCTACAGAGTCTGAGTTGCGAGCAATGAAACAGCTAGTAAGTAAGGCAATGAAGGAGGGAGCATTCGGTTTATCAACCGGCTTGTTATATATACCAGGTGCCTTTGCTCCACCACAAGAATTATTCGAACTTGCTTCTAGTATAAAACCCTTTGATGGATTTTATGCCACTCATTTAAGAAGTGAGAGTGAATTAGTATTAGAAGCCTTGAACGAAGCTCTAGAGGTAGCAAAACAGGCACAAGTCCCAGTGCACATTTCTCATCACAAAACATCAGGTCCGTCAGCATGGGGGAAAAGCGTGCAGTCAATAAATTTAATTGCCCAAGCACGATCGCAAGGCTTTGACATAACCTTAGATCTGTATCCATATACTGCATCAAATACCAATTTAGGCGTATTATTGCCTCAATGGTCACTTGAGGGGGGAAGAAGCGCCTTTCGAGAAAGAATGAAACAAAAGGATCTTTTCAACAAGGTACTCAAAGAGTCGGCCGATATCATTAAGAATCAGCGAGCTGGCGACGAGTTAGATAGAATTGTAGTGAGTCAATATAACGCTGATAAAAGTTGGGTCGGGATGTCGTTTGCCGAAATATTACTAAAAAAAGGTAAAGCACTAACGGCACAAAATGCGGCAGAATTGGCAATTGAAATTGAATTAAACGGAGGCGGTAGAGGGATTTACCATACAATGTTGAACGAGGACGTAGAGCGAATCATGCAGTTCCCACACGCGTCTATCGCCTCAGATGGTCGTGGAATTGTATGGCAACAAGGTAAGCCACATCCGAGAAACTATGGAAGTTATCCGAGAGTGATTGCTCACTATGTAAACCATAAGAATACATTAAACTTAGCGGACGCTATATATAAAATGACTGCATTACCTGCTAAAAGAATGCAGCTAAAAGACAGAGGGTTAATTAAGACAGGATATAAAGCTGATATTATTGTTTGGGACAAAAATGAACTAAAAGATTTGTCTACGTTTGAGGATCCTCATAAATATTCGCAAGGGATCGATTACATGCTTGTAAATGGTGTTATGGTTATTGCCGATTCGACCTATACGGGTGAAAAACCTGGTCATGCGCTTCGAAATATGTGAGTCACATTACTCTCTTGGCATGTTGCAATGCCAAGAGAGATTAATGCTCAGTTCCCAAGATGTTCATTTAAAAAGTTTTCAAGCTCAATAAAAAACATGTATCTATTTTGCTGAATCGACAAATAATGATCGCCATATTCAAATTCGACATATTTGAAATTTTTGTTTTCGTCTTCCAATTCCTCTGCAAACTCTCGAGATTGTTTTACTTCCACAATTATGTCGTCTGCTCCATGCATGATTAAAAGAGGAGTTTGGATGTTATCAATGTGACTGATTGGAGAGCGCTCTCTTAAATCGTCTCGCTCATCTCCCAATTGTTTTTCTGCAGTTCGTTTTCCACCCAAATACCTTCTTTGAGTTTTGGCTAAGCGGTTTAGGTCACTCACACCGGCAAAACTGACAGCGCAGGAAAATAGTTTAGGTGTTTTTACAGTCGCCATTTTAGCGGCATAGCCACCATAAGAAGCGCCAAAAATACATACCTTTTCTGGGTTTGTAATGCCCGTTTCTACAAAGTGGGTAACTGCATCGGTAATATCGTCTTGCATTTCTAAGCCCCAACGACCCATTTGAGCTTGCGCAAACTCATACCCAAAACCTGTTGAGCCCCTGAAATTAGGCCTTATTACGGCATAGCCCTTATTAGCAAGATATGCGACCCATGGGTCAAAGCCTTTAGTGTCTCTGGCGCCTGGCCCACCGTGAGGGTGAATAATGGTTGGAAAAGGTTTATCACCTGTTAGCGGCAAGGTAACTAAGGCTTCTATTTCGATTCCGTCACGAGCTTTATATAGCACTGTCTTGTGGCTCGGCAATTCAACGTTATTAAGCTCTGGGTACTTTGAAAAAAGCAAAGAAAGTTGATTGTTTTTTCTGTCTCCGTAAAAGTATCTACCGGGAGAATTATCAGCCTGTGAATACAGGATATAGATATTTTCGTCATTACTTAAGTCAACGATAGTATTAAATTTATCAGGCATAGCCTGGTCGAGTGCTATATGCAAATCGTAATTTTTTTCGTCGAAATAAAATCTGCCGAACTTTGAATGTATATCGCTTATCCCGATTACATCATTGGTAACCTTTGAATAGATAAGACGGCCGTTTACATCGTATTGTTCGTGCTGAAGTAGTATTTCTGACTTCTTTGTATCTAAATACATTCTATACAGAGCTTTATAATTATTGATGTACCCTAAGTAATACAAAATATTGGGGTCGGCACCAAACCCTAGAATGCTTACCGGTTTGTCATCAAAGGTAGTATAAGTAAATAACTCTTCCCAATCAGAATCTTCATTAGCCTTATGTAAATATCTAATGTAGCCATCATCATAATCTACCGAACGGCCAATTCTAGGATTGCCTTGCCGGTCAGTATACCAATATCGAATTTTTCTTTTACCACGTTCAACTCTCTTGCTTCTTCCGCTGTATATGTTGACGCGATGAATGTCGGGAAGAGTCTGTATGTCTAAATCTGCTTGCATGAGAATGTAATCATCTTCATTCGGAAGCCAGTCGACAACTGAGTCTTGAAATTGGCTTATGTGTCGCCCAACAGTTGTTCCGATGCGCCCTCCCGTTTTTCTTAGCATTTGAGTCAACTCTGCGTCCTCATCACTAATATCTGCACTGAACAAACGAGTCTGATAAAACCTAACAGAGGATTTTTTGGTTTCATAGGCTGCGCTGATCATCAGCACCTTTTTGTTTGCCCATTTAAACCAGTTGATCTTGACTTTTTTGTTGTCCGATTGAAGGAGCGTCATCATCTTTTGTTCAGATAAGTCATAGACTTTCAACAGTGCGATACCCATTGGCTTTTGTAAGTTTTCTACGAAAGCGACTTTTTTCCCATCAGGAGATAAAGAAACTTGTTCATAGGCGGGCAAGCGACTAAAGAAATTATGAGGGACTTCCTGAGCAGCAAAAGTAATTGTAGTAACTGTTGCAAGAAGACTGAAATAAGCGAAGCTCACTAACTGTTTTATGTGTCTTTTCACGGGATTCATCCTTAAATACAAGACTTTAATTGAAAAACTTCAGCTAACAACCGATAAAATAGCGAACAATTTAGATAAAAGCTATCACATTAAAACAATCTAGTTGTCCTAATATAGTATGAGTGTATTCGGTTATAAATATGGCCTTGTCTAATTTATTGAATTGCCAGAATTTGGTAGAGCTCACCACTATCTAGTATTTATCACTAATTATCTTTGCCTCACTTTCTTTAACAAACTGATAAATATAGGGAAAATATTTGGCACAGCCTATGCAGATCTCTAACTTAACTATTTGTTAAAAACTCAGTAATTGCGTGTCAAATCACATATCGTAAGTATTTCACTGTGCAAAAATATTCGAGAGCACTGACGACTCGTTCGCTTAATATGATATGTTACTTGAGCGAAAATCATACAACTAAGGACCATTTACCATGCCTGTTAAATTAGAAGATCGACCTATCGAACAAGTAAAAGAAGAAGTCATTGATGTTTTAGTATACAACTACAGTCATGGAGTGATTTCAAATGAAGCATTCGAGCGCAGGCTAGACAAAGTCATAGAAACTAAAGACCACTTCATTATGATGGAGCAGGTCGAAGATCTTGAAGCCGTTCCAGATGACACTGTTAAGAAGCATAAAGAACAACAATTTTCAGTCAATTATTCTGACAAAGATTCAGATGAATCAGATATGATGGTAAACGTTCTAGGTAATTCTGACAGAAGTGGTATCTGGCATGTCCCTAAAGAGTTGACGGTTTATTCAATTCTTGGAGGATCCACCATCGATTTCACCAATGCCAAATTCTCAGGCCCCAATGTCAAGATAAAGGTGTATAGCCTATTAGGTGGCGATACGATCTACGTGCCAGAAAACTTAAACATTGTATCAAAGGCATTTTGTATTTTAGGAAGTGTGACGAATAAAGCGCCAAGTATTGCTGGTAATCAAGCGCCAACGATCACTATTGAAGGCGTTGTGGTTCTCTCGGATTTGAGCATTAAAATTAAGACAACTATGAAAGAGTCGTTTGTTGCGTTTGCCAATCAAATGAAAGCTATGTTTGAGTCTGACCAAAATAAATATATGTAGTCAGGATTAAAATACGTGATTTTCAATCCAAAATCAGGCTGTTTAGTTTGGAACCTCAAGCAACTTCTCATAGTGTAAGAGAGTTTGCCGTTTATCGATGCTTTACCCTAACTACTAGATGTTGGGACTGATTTAGTTTGTGCAACAAGAACGATGACTGTATTAACTGTGAATTGCTGTGCCGACCTCTAGTTTGGCAAACCACTCTAGAAACTTCTTTACATTATCTCCTGTAAAAATTCGTCCGTGCTGGGGGCACATCATCTCGATATCGAGTTTACTGACTCGCTCTATCCAGACATCTTTAGCCCGATTAGATGGCATCCAGCGTCTATGGAAGCCTTCCATTTTTGGGGCGTGCTCATCAAAATTACCTACTTCCATAGGGGCGGTATGAGGTTCTATCGCCGCTCCAATATCGCCACTCATAAGTATTTTAGCTTGTGCATCATAAACGTGGAAATTGCCAGACGAATGTAGATAGTGTGCAGGTATGAATTGGAGGCTCACTTGCCCAATAGTAAGACTTGAACCTTCGTCCGGTATGCCCATAAATTTGGTTTTTTCCATCCCGAAATGACGTAAAAATCCTTCCCAGATTTGAGGTGCATAAAGTGTTGCATCTGTCAGTGCTTTATCCCATAAACCCAAGGAAGAAATTATGTCAGGATCCTGATGAGACGCAAAAATATGTTTAATTTGTTCGATTGGTACCTCACGAACCACACTAGCAAGCATAGGCGCGAATAACTCAATACCACCTGGATCCATTAGCAATGCGTTGTCTTGAGTTTTTACCATATACTGATTAGTGTCTATCACGTTAGATGGCTTTTCTGGATCTCTGCCAAATACAATCCATTCGTGACTAGAACTACTGTAAATTTTTTTGCTTTGCATATTAATTCCAAAAAGAGTTGTCAGGGGTGAATTAAATACTTTTCACTAGTTTAAGCGCCTCGTTAACGTAAACCTCTATCCGTCCAATGGCGCTACTGATATTTTTTGCGTTATCAGTTAATGGTTCGATAAATTCCTTTCCGGCTTGAGACGCTTCTACCATTGACATTGAAGCTAAGACTTTGCCAACATCAAGCTCTTGCTTAAGATCTTCGAGTCTTCTAGAAAGAGCTTTGATGCGACGACCAATATCTTCGTTCTTACCAGAAGCTTCTTGTTTAATCGCCGTGAAAGTAGGCTCTAAACTTTTTACGTGCCTATACTCTTGGGCTTTATGGATTGCAACGTCGTATTTTTCCAAAGCAGCTTGTGTGCGAACCGTATTAGACGTGAGCTTACTTATGGCCATAGCCTGTTGGTTGATTTCGTCTGATGCTTGAATGGTTTTGCGAGCCAATTGGTCTAAAAATTCAGCCAATGCGCCAAAGCCCGCCGCGTCGTTGCCCGCTCGAACAGCCAATACGCCAGCATTATTGGATGCAAGCGATATCTCTTTTGCAACTTTAATGGCTTTTTCTAATTGCGCCGCAATGCTTGCCGCCACGACAAAATGGTGCTGTTTGATGGGAAATATCCTGTCAGTTAAAAATAGCCAATACGCTCATGCTCGTGCAATCAACCTGCATTGAAATAAGTATAAAATAGTTTTAGTAATTGAGGAATACATCTTCATGTATTGTTTACTTTTTCAAGCGTACAATTTAATCTATATCAAAACCAAAGTATAGAAATTGTGTAATTCTATAATCATAATTTCTGATGATGTCAATGGAAGATAATAGGCGAGAGCACTTGTGAAGGATTCTACTACGATGACACTCTTTGGCAAGATACCACTACAGAAGGTCCATTTAACTGCTGTGGTTGTCTTGTTTTTGTTGACCATATCGTTTGGTGTGACATTAGTGACCACCTTACATTCGATCGTAAATTATCAAACGAACAGTGCAAAGTACATTAATGTTAGTGGTCAACAGCGGATGTTATCTCAACGCCTAGCATTATTTTCCTTGATGTATAGTAAGTCTGGTGAAGAAGATCACCGCGAACAAGTCCAGTTAGCGCTAAAAAAAATCACTTATAACCTGAATTACTTGCTTGATGAAAGTCGTGAACATGTCATGATGTCCGAAGCTCTGTTTGATATGTATTATAGACCGCCGCTGGAGGTACGGACTTCATTAAAGCAATACCTTGCTGCCGTTAATGCAGTAATTGCTGTCCCTCCTGAACAACTTAACACTACAGACCTTAACGCGGAAATACAATATATACTGGCCAACGTAACGCCGTTGCTAAATAAATTGGATACTGTGGTTCACCAATACGAATTGGAGGCGATAAAAACCGTTGAAAGACTCAGTACATTAGAGTTAGTTCTTAAGGTCAGCTTTATTTTGTGCAGTGGCATAATTCTTTTTGTTTATTTTATCCCATGGTTCATGAAAATTCGGGCAAAACATGCCCATTTGCATGCTGCAGCCTCAAGTGACCATCTTACAAAGCTGTTAAATCGTAATGCACTTTCCGAACTAGGTGAGTCAATATTTCAAGATAGTCATAATTCGGCAGGACAGTTGTCAGCCTTAATAATTGATATAGATTACTTTAAACAAGTTAACGACACATACGGTCATGCGGCAGGTGATAAAGTGCTAGTTAAGGTATCTGATTTAATTTGCGATGGACTTAGGGAAAATGATTATTGTTTTCGGTATGGAGGCGAGGAATTTTTGGTGCTACTGCCTCAAACGAATATGGAGCAAGCCATTATAGTCGCTGAAAAAATTCGAGAGCAAATCAAAGCGACTGAACTTCAGGTGGATGACACAACGCTTAATGTCACTTTGAGTATTGGGGTGAGCATCAAGCATTCAAAAGACCGGAATCTAAACGATTTGATAGAGCGAGCGGATATTTCTATGTATCGGGCTAAAAATCAGGGCAGGGATAGAATAATCTATTAGCGATAAGGTATTATGTAGACATATATAATTTAAACTTTGCGCATAAGTGACCCATTCAAGCAAACAGACAAGTACACACAGCCGATTGCATTTAGGATATTATCGTAATGGCGACAGCCATAGAAGTGGTGCTGACGTAAGCTTTAGCGATATTGTAAAAGTGTTTGGTTTTCGTTCTGCTGAAATTGGAAACTGGGTAACAAAAGATGAACAACAAATTGCCGCTAATTTGTTTTTCGATGCACTGTGCGACTTAAGTGATATTTTGACTGTACCTAATGAGGTCATTTCCTTAAAAGGAACCTTGTCTATTAGCTTTGGAAAAGGCGGTAGAAAGCACTCTCAAGCCCATTATAATAGCTCAATTCGACAGTTGGCATTAGCAAAAAATGCCGGCGGAGGGGCGTTAGCACACGAATGGTTTCATGCGTTTGATCATTATATTTGCGACAAATTATTTATGCAGAGTCGACCACATTGGTTTGCGAGTGAGGTCTGGTTAAACAATTTGGCTGAACCCAGTAAACATCCACTTAATGACTTACTCTTAACAGTATTTGAAAAAATTTTTCTCGATGAAGATAGAGTGTCGCCGAGTTACTTAATGCAAAAAAGCATAGAGATTGATAAATCATTAAAAGCTTTTTACTACGCTAGACCTCAAGAGACAGCAGCGAGAGCGTTTGAGCGGGTCATCCAAGAGCAGGCAATTAAAAATGAGTTCTTGGTAAAAGGGACCAAAAAAAGCAAAGAAGCCATGCTTGGATTATATCCCGCAGGTAAAGATTTAAATGCCATTCAGCATGCAATCACTTTGTACTTTTCCTGTCTGGGCAAAGTGCTATCAACAAAGTAGTGCTCCATGACAGCTCCAGTGAAAAAACCCGCTGTGCTGCTAATTAAATTAATGAGTTAATGCCGATTGAATAACTTTTGCATGCTCAGCCAAGTCATGACCTAGGCTGGTTAAGTATCCACCATCGGGTTGTGTGATAATGCCTTTTTCGTGTAACCTCTGCGCAGCTGCAATGACTTCACTGTCTGCATCATTATGGATTTTTAATCCTTGCATTAAACTCTTGTGGGGAAATTTTAAAATCAAATTTAATTCTTCGGTAAGCTCTTTATTAAATTGCATATACAGACTCTCGTTATAATTATAGTGACAAACATACCTAACAGCAGAAGCTGAATTAATAATTAAACATAAAAATTACTATTAGGCTATTTATTTTACAGCCTAGCCCAAAATTCGATGTAAAACTTCACTGGCATGAATAATTTTATGTAACATCTTTAAAAAACAAAAGTCCTTGTTTCTCTCGTCTTATGCTGATGCAAACCGCGTATCTATGGACTATTCCTGTACATAGTGAACGTAATTGGACTTATGGCCTAGACTATTTTCATGACTTGTAATAACACAATTAATTTAGCATTCAATAGATGAACAAGGTGGTGAAGTGGATAATTAAACATCAAAAAAGATGGTTTTTATAGTTGAAGCAATAGCACTCTTTAAAACTACTTATGATTATCTGCCAGTGGCTACCCATACATTATTGTTACTTAACGTCTGACTGTAGCACCCATTATTGAGCTAGCCAATTTTAATCATCATTGTAGTATTGGAGTTACAAATTCAATTAATACGTTATAGTATTTACAAAAACAACGGGCTAAAAATGCTTATTTCCATTTACATGACCTAGTGAGTAGATGTTATATGACACCTGCTGTCAATTTATTGAAAAGATTAAAAATTCCGTATCAAATATTTGAGTACAAGCACGATCCGAGTCATCAGGCGTATGGACGAGAGGCTGCTGAATTTCTTGCCAGCGTGCACGATATAGACCCACAACACGTGTTTAAAACGCTCATTGTTCAAAGTAGTAAGGATGAGCTGGTCGTGGCCGTAATTGGTGTCAACAGACAACTGCATCTTAAGTCTTTAGCAAAAGAGCTTGGGGTAAAAAAAGTGAAAATGGCTGACCCTCATGTTGTGAATATAAGCACAGGGTATGTTTTAGGGGGAGTTAGCCCTCTGGGACAAAAAAATAAATTAAAGACCATTATTGATAGACCAGCGGCCCTTATCGATAAAATATGCGTAAGCGCTGGAAAGCGTGGAGTAGAAATTGAGCTTAATCCGCAAGACCTTATCAAATTAACAGATGCGCGCATTGCTGATGTATCTACTTAAGCATTAATTAAAAGGCACGAGACATGCATTATTGGCTTTTCAAAACAGAGCCTGACACTTTTAGTATTGAAGATTTAGCTAATAGCCCTGCTAGAAAAGAAGGTTGGGACGGCGTTAGAAACTATCAGGCTCGCAATTATATGAGAGACGACATGGAGGTCGACGACTTGGCGTTTGTGTATCATTCGAGTTGTAAAACTCCAGGTATTGCCGGGCTAGCAAAAATATCTAAGACGGGATTAATTGACCCGCTACAGTTTGACCCCGAAAGTCATTACTTTGATCCTAAAGCCACGAAAGAATGCCCTCGATGGTTTATGGTAGAGCTGATGCACTTAGAGACATTTGAAAAAGTTTTGCCACTTTCTGTAATCAAAAAACATCCATCGGTATCCGAGATTCCTTTGCTTAACAGGAGTCGATTATCTGTAATGCCTGTGGTTGAAGATGAATTTAATTTATTATTGAACTTATCAAGGAGTCAATAGCAACAAGCGTCTACATTTAGCTAGATAACTGAAAAACCTAACTATAGATAGGCTTCATTCTTTTTCATTTCGATTATTGACTTAAATGTCCAAAAATCTCGCTCTTTTAACATTTAAGTTGTATCACACAACCCAAAGCCCATTAGGTTTGGCCTGCTTACAAACGTCCTTTGAAGCCAAGATTTTCCAGTTTGTCAGAGACCGTATTTTGATGTTTCTGTTGCCATTGTTCCAAGCTCATAGACGCGTCTGATTCGGCTCTTTTCAGAGCAATATCGTACGCTTCTTGACTTTGTTTTTGAGGTATTACCGCGATACCTTCTTCGTCAGCAACGATGATATCGTTAGGGTGTACAGTCACCCCAGCACATACAATTGGTTGGTTAATCGGACTAATGCTTGCTTTTTTACCGGGCTTCGGAATAACGCCTTTTGCAAACACTGGAAAGCCCATTTCTCTAACTTCAGCTAAGTCTCTAATTACTCCATCAATAACAAAGCCGGCAATGCCTCTTTTTTGCGCTATCGCACACACATTACCTCCAGCAAGAGCGAAACTATCGTCCGCCTGAGCAACGATGATATCACCAGGACTTGCTTGGTAAATAGCTGCGTGCAACATAAGATGATCGCCAGCCTCGCATTTTACCGTAAACGCTGGGCCTGATATTCGACTCATGTTGTTGTGAAGCGGTTTCACACTGTAGTGCATGAATTGTTCTCGAGGTAAAGCATCTGCATAGTCGCAAGGACTCAAAGATACGAAGTTTGGCATAGTAGTTCTCCTTTTGATACCACTTTACATTGCGTGTTGGTCTATTCCAATGTTTTTGTATTTATAATGATTATTGATTTTACGGCTGTCGTGCTCTAACTCAATACTGCAAAGTTATGATCAGTAAAAACTGCCATGTAGAGAGGAGGTAGAATGTGTAAAAAATACCTTACCTTATCAAAAGACTTCCTATACAACTCAGGGTTAGCTATTATCTTGACATGAAAATCTCTAGACCAATAAGACCCAAGGAACCATCTTATGAATAAAGTAATCTTAATATTACTAAGCATCTTTCTACCGCCCATTGCTGTGTTAATAAAAGAAGGCGTTGGAAAACATTTAATAATAAATATTATTCTTTGTTTGCTTATGTTACTACCAGGAATTGTTCATGCTCTATGGCTAAATATGAGGGAAAAATAAACAGTATGAAGTGCGCTAAAAACTAGCTTGAAGTTATTCGATAAAAAGGGAATTTGTCACGGAAATCTTAAAAATCTCTCCGTGACAACTATCTTATAAAAAGTAGCTCAGTCGTAAACCTATTCGTTTTCTAATTCAGTGTCTTTTTCATTAGAGTCGTTATATTTGTCAAACCAATGCAATATATACCCTATTTTTCGAGCTAAATTTGAAGGTTTGGCGGCAATTCCATGGTAAGCTCCCTGAATTCTGACTAACGAACTCTCAACACCCTCTAACCTTAGAGCGCCATAATATTGTTCACTCTCCGCCATAGGAGTACGTACGTCTAATTCTCCAGTCAATACCATAGTAGGAGTGTTAACATTACCCACTAGGGACAATGGAGAACGGTCCCAATATTGGTCAATATCGTTCCATGGTAAATCAGTAAACCAGTATCGGGCCATGAAGGTGTATATATCAGACGTTCCTATCATACTTACCCAATTAATAACGGGTTTCGCAACCACAGCTGCTTTGAAACGGTCGGTTTTGCCTATGATCCAAGCGGTAAGAACTCCACCACCAGAGCCACCGGTTACAAACATGTTATCTGAATCAACATAGCCTTTATCTATTACTCCGTCGACCATATCCATCAAGTCGTTATAGTCTTCAGAGGGATAGTTTTTGTCAATTAAATTTGCAAATTCGCTTCCCTGAGACGTTGAGCCACGAGGATTTCCGTACAACACTACATAGCCAGCTGCTGCAAACATTTGGACCTCTGTAGAGAACTCTGGGCCGTATGCGGTATGAGGTCCTCCGTGAATTTCTAAGATGAGAGGATACTTTTTGTCAGGGTCAAAATGAGGCGGTTTGACTATCCATGCCATTAACTCACGTTGATCTACGCTACTTTTAACCGTCATTAACTCAGGCTTATTTAACGCCTTATGGTCAAAAACGTCAGCATTAAGGTTGGTAAGAGTGGTCACATTACCTCGTCTATCCGCTATAGCTAAATCAGCGGGTCTGTCACCTTTGGACAAGGTAAATACGACTTGGTTGTTAGAAGTGACGTCAAAATCTCCAGATGTATAAGGTCTACCAATACTTTGTCCACCAAGAAGGTCTGTTTTAACCGATAATTTACCCGACAAATTGACGTAACCTACGTGCTTTTTCCCTTCGCTGTCGTAGCTAAAATAAAGCCCTTTGCTGTTTTCAGCCCACTTAATGTCGCCGACAGAGCGGTCCAGACTCGGTGTGAGAGATTCAATATCGGAGCCGTCTAAATCCATGATATACAATTGATTCGTTTGGTTTGATCTGCCACTGTCTTCAAAGCCAGTGAACGCAATTTTTTCCCCGTTGGGACTGATATGGGGTGAGTTTTCAGGCCCTGACATGGACGTTAACTGGGTGGTTTTTCCAGAGGATATTTCTACGATATGTATATCTGTATTGAATATATCAAAATCGCTATCTTCTCTTACATTCGCCGATACGATCAAATTTTCGCTATCTTCTGTCCAAGCGATTTGACTTGAAAAATCAAAATCACCAGAGGTTATTTTTCTTGGGGTTCCACCAATTATAGGAACGACATATACATGCATGTTTCCTGGCTTGTTCATACCTCTTCCATCTCGTTGGAATAGGGTTTGGTCAATATATTGAGCGGGCTCTGCCCACTTTGCGTCTTTTGGTTTAAAACTCAATCTGAAAGGATTATTGCCTTCAGAGGGGGTAAACATTGTAAACGCCAGGTAATTGCCGTCAGGCGAAAAATTCAACCCACTTGGACTCATTGGAACGTCAGTAACTCGTGTTGTCGTGGCGCTTTCTAAATCTCTTACGTATATCTGTACTTTACCTTCTTTGCTTGACAGGTAGGCTAATTTTTCTCCATTGTTAGAAAATGTTGGACTATAGTGATTATTAGTGTCAGACAGAAAAGGTAAGTGTTTCTTACTGTCAAGGTTGACACTCCACAAATTAATACGTTGTGAATCGGTCATTATATCCATGCTACGACGCTCATAGATAACCGTCTCGCCATCTGGCATAACGGTTGGGTTCGCCGCGTATTCAATATTGAATATATCTTGATAGGTAAGAAGTGATGCGTCGTCGTTGGTTGCAGACTCGCCAGTTTCTGCATTTACAGAAACAACTGAAAACCCAAACAAGCTCAAAGCCATCATTATTTTTTTGGTTTTAATCATAAATAGATTCATGATTGTCCTTTATAAAGTTAAGAGCAGAGTATCTAAAATAGTAATAAATACCTGTTAAATCAACTAAATTAAACCTAAAACGCTGAGCAGTTATGGCTTTCTATCTTTTTGCACCTACTCTTGTCAATTAGTTTGCGAGCATATCGACTTCAGCCGGACTTATTGTAGACCGTGATAAATCGTGCCCTCAGGAATACTACTATTGATTTAATTAAACTCGCTGATTATGCTCTAGACAAATCGAAAAGCTAGACCCGTAGCTTTGAATATGAAATTAGTAGCGAAGCCTAGTATTAATCTAAATATCTATTTAAGATAAACCTAGTTGTTAACAATTTACTGTCCTATTAAATGACTGCTATTAGTCATCTATCCAATACAAATAAAAACAATCACATTAAAAAGAGGATACAACTATGCAAGCAATAAGCTTAGCTAAGCCAGGCGGACTTGAAGCAATCAATGTGCGCGATATTGAATCACCGCCAGCGCCAGGCGCTGGTGAAATAGCCGTATCAATTAAAGCGAGTTCACTGAACTATCACGATTTATTGGTCGCGTTGGGATTGTTAGAAACTGAAGATCAAAGAGTGTTAATGTCTGATGGTGCAGGAGTCGTTAGCGCAGTAGGTCAAGATGTGACTGAGTTTTCTGTTGGCGATCATGTAGTATCAACATTTTTCCCACAGTGGCTTTCAGGTGAAGCTGTGCCCGATGCGGGAAGCTTTGCTCTTACGCCAGGAGACGGTGTAGATGGCATGGCTGCAAAAGAGGTTGTGCGATCGGCAGATGCGTTTACGCTTGCTCCAAAAAATTGGTCTCATGCCGAGTCTGCGACAATTACTACCGCTGGAGTAACAGCATGGCGTGCATTAATAACAGATGGAAAGTTAAAAGCAGGCGATACGGTTTTAACACAAGGCACAGGTGGCGTATCTTTGGCCGCATTACAAATTGCAAAAATGATGGGAGCTAAAGTCATTATAACGTCGTCTTCAGATGAGAAGTTAGAAAAGGCAAAGGCATTGGGCGCTGACGTTACCATTAATTATAAAACTCATGAATCGTGGAGTGATGAAGTACTAAAAGCAACCGGTGGAGCGGGAGTTGACCATATTATTGAGCTGGGTGGTCCTGATACACTTGGTCAGTCAATTAATGCAATACGAGTAGGCGGTCATATCTCAATAATTGGTGTGTTAACAGGCTTTGACGCTAATTTACCTGTACTTGCGCTATTGGGTAAACAGGCGCGATTACAAGGGTTAATTGTTGGCTCAAAGCAAGACCAAAAAGATTACGTCAAAGCCTTAGAAAGTAACGATGTGTCGCCGGTAATAGATAAGACCTTTAGTTATACCGATACAGCTGATGCCTTTAAATACCAACAGTCAGGCAAACATTTTGGTAAAATTTGCCTTACTTGGGACGAGTAGAATTGAGAGATATATGTGTTGAGTTTGTTTTCCAATCAGGTGATGGTCTCTTAGATTATTCATATTAGTCCTTACCATTTAACGAAAATTCTTTACATCATTGTTTTTCAATATGGCGAATTGCGCAAAAAAAAAGCTCCGTTTTACGGAGCTTTTTTAATATTTCTTGGAGCTTAAAAGCGTAAAGAAACCGTTGCCTGCACGCGGCGAGGATTTTCATGACTACGGTATACGCCCAAATCGTCACTGTTATAGCGAGGCTGTGGGTTATAACCTGTTTGTTTATCGAAGATATTAAACACGTCTAAGCGAAGTTGCAGACTATAATCTTCCATAAAGTCGATGTTTTGAGTGTAGTTCAAATCTAACTGCCAGTGGCTAGGAGTTCTTCTGCTGCCACGAGGCTCTAGATAGAAAGTACTTGGCCATTGGTGTGCCCAGGTGTGGCCTGACTGCCAATATGCTAAGTAACCAAGTGATGCATTCCAAGGAAGCTGATACGCACCAAAGCTCTTAACTTGCCATGTGCGGTCTGCGCGCATCTTACCATCGGTGAAGCTACCCCATAGTTGTCCATACCAGCTATCTGCAATGTTAGACGAACCTATGAATGTGCCTTGGTCGTTATTAAAACGAGTGGTGCCATCTTGGTCGAAGTTACCATAGTAGTGACTCCAAACAACTGACGTTGTAGAGAAGAAGTTATCTGAACGGTAGTCAACTTCCATACTTGCTTCTAGATACTTAGTATACGCACCGTCTAATTCAGCAATAACATAAGTACCTTCACCTACTAGGTTGTTAACCGGGATATAAAGCTCTTTTGGCTCTGGTGAGTCAAGTTCCCCTGCATTTGCTGCAGCCACAATATCAGGATATAAGTCGGCGAATCCTGCCAATCTATCTTGGTAACTTGCTGCGTCATAGACAATGCGAGCGTTGTTGTTTGTATCTTCCCAGTAGTTCCAGCTACGGCGATAGCGAAGGTGGTTACGGATATTCCAGTTGTCGCCATACTCCATTTGATGACCAATAATTAGCTCTTGCATAGTTCTTGGATCAAGGCCTTCATCGAATAATTTACCTGTTGAAGACACGTTGGTTTGAGAGTCTAAGAAACTACCATCTTCATCAAAGTAAACAAAGGTAGTACTACCACCGGTATTACGATCCCAAGACGCTGCACGAGCAAGAGAGCTAACGGCTGGATTGTATCTAGCAAAGCTGACGAAGGCAGATGCGGTGTAGCTGTAATTCCAAGTTGCAGTTAAGCGAGGTTGAAAAGTATCACTAAAGTCAACTTTCTTCATCACGTATGGATTACCACGCGCTTCTTCATAACCCGAGCTAGTATTGGCTGGGCGTAGACCTTGACCAATAATCTCGTCTTGGCTTAACAAGAAACCTACATCAAATATAAAATCATCCCAATAAATAGTATCGTTTACGGCGATTGTTTTTGACTTGGATGTGGATACTAAGGGCCCAGTCAAACCACCCGCATCAAAGCCACGTGTTTGAACCGTT
>CBFIBG010000005.1:0-174932 GCA_965660815.1 Glaciecola sp. | reverse complement strand
TTTTGTCAAGCTATTTTTAACTTATTTTATTAAAAACTTTTGCCTGATTCTTGCCAGATAATTGACATCACAGATGTCGAATATCTGTCTTTGATGAACTCACTTTCGTGTACTCCTCAAAGCGAGCGCGCATTCTACATTCTAATACATAAAGGTCAAGTAAAAATACATAATTTTCTAATAAAAATTTAGTCGTTTTGTTTACTACTGTCTTCGGTTTTTTCAGCGTTTGTATTGTTATCAAAATCTGCATCATCGGAGGTTTCACCGACAACGTCCTCTAAAGTGACTTTATCGACCGTCCTAAAAGTATTGATAGGTCCAGCAATCATATAAAGTAAAAACACTATGAATAGTACTAAAGATGGTGCAGTCGCAACTATTATAAAAACCAGCATTATGACCAAAAGTGCGACGAAAGGGACTTTTCCGTGCCAATCTACTTCTTTAAATGAATTATATTTAAAATTGCTCACCATAAGAATGCCGGTAAATCCTGTGATGAGTGCAACAACAATTGAATAATTAGAAACATCTATATCGTAATCCATGCAGACCCAAACCATCCCTGCTACCACAGCAGCCGCAGCAGGACTGGCTAATCCTTGAAAAAAACGCTTATCGGCTGTCTCTATTTGCGTATTAAACCTAGCCAATCGAAGTGCTGCACATGCTACATATATAAATGCAGCAAGCCATCCTATTTTTCCTAAATCCGATAATCCAAAATTGTACGCGACTAACGCGGGAGCCATTCCAAAAGAAAGCATGTCAGCCATCGAGTCATATTCTGCGCCAAACGCAGATTGCGTATTAGTTATTCTTGCAACTCTACCATCTAATCCATCAAATACCATAGCAACAAAGATAGCTATCGCTGCGCTTTCAAAATATCCATTCATGGACATTACAACCGCATAAAAGCCAGAAAACAAACCTGCAGTCGTGAGCAAATTTGGAAGTAAATATATTCCTTTTGGAGTTTTAGACATTACGGAGAATACCCTTATTTATAAATGTATTGAGCAATCGTTCTTTTATCTTAGTAACAACTTACTAATTTTTATCTCTAATAACTTAAAAGAACAAATCAAACGTATGTTTTGACTTAACCACAAGTATAACATGTATTTTTGGGTTGCAATAATAAGTCGTAACAGCAGAATTAATGTTAACACGACCCGCTAAACTGCTCTTTTTTAACCCAAAATCCATATTTTGTTCTGTGAAGATTTTCGTCACTCAGTTTTATCATACTATATCAAGTATAAATAGATTCGTTGTAATGGTTTTAAATCTAGACTAATTGAATGTAGTTGCTAAGTTATCAGGAGTATTTATAGATTATCATGTAAATTAAACGAACGACGTAAAAATACAAACGCATTAATTATTACTTGCACTCTAAGCCATATTTTTTACACATGAAAAATACGTCTCCAAACCCATCCTTTTTATTATATCGAGCTTGGCTTTTCGCACATAAATCAATTTCACTAATTAACCAACCTCGCATCAGCAGTTTGATAATTTAAATGCGCAGTCTTGTCATTCCTTATAAATTGAATACCTGAGGTTGTTTGTTGACGAAACAGAACAGGTATGAAGAAGCACTTACGCATCTTGGACAGGCTTTGGCTTCTCAAGTTCAGCAAATACGTTATCACTTAGCTGATACATTCAACCTTCTAGTGCGGATAGACGAAGCTACTATGGTTTTGGAAACCGTGTCCAAAAGTGAGCAAATTGTTTTTTAACCAAAAAGCTTCGTTAGAGTGATAAATAAAATACTCGCAGAAACATTGAATGAATCGGCGAGTACTCAGTTTTTTGGGCTTGAGAAAAGTTTATATCGCTCGCCAAGTTAATCTACTAATTAAACGCAATATTTCCTTCTGAATCAGTATCTATTCTAACAAGCTCTTTATCACTCAACTGACTCTCTAACAAAGCTTGAGCCAATGGATTCTCAATTTCTATCTGGATTGCTCTTTTCAATGGCCTTGCACCAAATACTGGGTCGAAACCCGCATTTGCGATTTTATCAAGTGCCTTAGATGAAATTTCAAGCTTAAAGCCCATATCATGTAAGCGCTGTCTCAAACCAGCAAGCTGTATCTTGGCTATTGACCTAATTTGTTCTTTATTTAAAGAATGAAACACGACAATGTCATCGACCCTATTAATGAATTCTGGTCTGAAATGGCCGTTTACTACTTGCATAACACTTTGTTTCATCTGTGAATAATTTTCTTCGCCGGATTGACTCTGAATGATGTCAGAACCTAAATTTGAAGTCATTATAATCACAGTATTTTTAAAATTAACAGTTCGCCCCTGTCCATCCGTTAAACGCCCATCATCCAACACTTGTAACAGTATATTAAATACATCTGGATGTGCCTTTTCTACTTCATCCAACAGTATTACAGAATAAGGCTTTCTTCTAACCGCTTCGGTTAAATAGCCGCCCTCCTCGTAGCCAACATATCCTGGTGGAGCCCCCACTAGCCTTGCAACAGAATGTTTTTCCATAAATTCTGACATATCAATTCGGACGAGAGCGTCGCTTGAATCAAACATAAAATGTGCGAGAGCTTTGCTCAACTCTGTCTTTCCTACACCAGTTGGTCCGAGAAAAAGAAATGAGCCGGTTGGCTTGTCAGGGTCGGATAGTCCTGCCCTTGACCGTCTTATAGCATTCGACACAGCCGATACTGCCTCTTCTTGACCGATTACTCTATTTTTCAGTACCGATTCCATATTTATCAGTTTTTCTTTTTCACCCTCGAGCATTTTACTCACTGGTATTCCGGTCCATCTGGAGAGCACATCCGCTATTTCAACATCGGTAACTTTATTTTTTAACAACGTATTTTGAGTACTCTCATTTTCTGAAGCTCTCTCGAGTCGTTGCTCAAGCTCTGGAATTCTGCCGTATTGTAACTCAGACATCCGACTTAAATCAGAAGCTCTTCTGGCAATTTCTAAATCGAGTTTTGCTTGCTCAAGTTCAGCCTTCACACCTTGGGTACCCTGCACATTATCTTTTTCTTGATTCCACAATTTTTCTAGCTCAGCGAACTTTATTTCAGCCTGCTCTCTTTCAAGCTCGATGACTTCCAACCGCTTATGACTGGCAGTGTCAGTCTCTTTCGCTAGCGCTTGCTCTTCCAGTTTTAGTTGAATAATTCGTCGCTCTAGCCTGTCCATCTCTTCTGGTTTAGAGTCAATTTGCATGCGAATGCTAGATGCAGCTTCATCTATTAAATCAATGGCTTTATCAGGAAGCTGCCGGTCACTTATATATCTATTTGACAAACTCGCTGCGGCAACGATGGCAGGATCTGTAATATCTACCGCGTGGTGCAGTTCATAACGTTCTTTCAAGCCTCTCAAGATAGCAATAGTATCTTCAACGCTAGGCTGATCAACTAATACTTTCTGAAATCGTCGCTCTAAAGCCGCATCTTTTTCAATAAACTGCCTATATTCATCCAGAGTTGTAGCACCAACGCAGTGAAGTTCTCCACGAGCCAATGCAGGTTTCAGCATATTCCCGGCATCCATGGCACCTTCACCTTTACCCGCTCCCACCATTGTGTGGAGTTCGTCGATAAATAAAATAACCCTGCCCTCTTCCTTGGAGAGTTCATTTAGCACTGCTTTGAGTCTTTCTTCGAACTCGCCTCTATATTTAGCCCCGGCAAGTAGCGCCCCCATGTCCAAAGAAAGCACGCGTTTTTCTTTTAGCCCTTCGGGTACTTCTCCGTTAATAATTCTCTGAGCCAAACCCTCTGCAATAGCTGTCTTGCCCACACCGGGCTCTCCGATTAGTACAGGGTTATTTTTGGTTCGTCTTTGTAATACTTGTATAGTTCTGCGAATTTCGTCATCACGTCCTATCACCGGGTCTAGCTTACCTTGCTCCGCTCGCTCGGTTAAGTCAGTTGTATACTTCTCTAATGCTTGACGCACGTCTTCTGCATTTTGATCAGTCACTTTTTGTCCATTTCGCAAGTCGTCAATGGCTTTTTCTAGTTTATCTTGATTCAGCCCACTTTTGTTTAATACGTCAGTGAGCGTCCCCTTGTCTTGTACAGCAGCTAAGACAAAAATCTCACTGGTGATAAAGTCATCTTTTCTTTTCTGTGCGATTTTATCGCAAAGATTTAATAATCTGATAATATCTCGACTGAGCTGAACATCAGCACCAACGCCTGATATCTTAGGTAGCTTATCTAAACTTTGACTTAGCAAAGAACGCAAGCTATTGATATTAGCACCCGCACTCTCTAAAAGGCCTCTCACACTGGTACCCTGTTGATTTAGCATTGCTGACATCAGGTGAACTGGCTCGATATATTGGTTATCTCGGCCAAGCGCCAAAGATTGAGCATCTGAAATTGCGATTTGAAATTTATTTGTAAATTTGTCTAAACGCATAATTAATTCTCCAAATTATCCATACAATCTTAATGGGTATTTGTTGAGAACAATTCAATATTGATTAACAAAATATGTACATAAGCTTTTGAAAATAAATTTTTTATTTAACCCTCATAATAACTGTAGCCATTCTTCCTGTGCTTGATAGGCCAAGATGGGTCGCTCTTCTATGGGAAAAGCAGTTTTTATGGTGATAGGAACACACATCGCTCGTTTGCACCGAGTCTATGCCCAAACTTTTTAATTTTTCAGTAGCAATACCGACAAGATCAACACTGTACTTTGTGGGTCTTTGTTGTACCACGTAATTAGAATAACATTTGAAGACAGGGAGTAATTCTTCGGTAATTTCAAAATGTTTATTGCAAATACTGGGGCCAATCCACGCGCTTATAGATTCAGAAGCATTATATTTCGATACAACATTTTCTATAACATTCGACAAAAGCCCTCTCCACCCCGCATGAATAGCACTTATCTGCCCAGAACGACTGCTCATGACTATGGGCATACAATCGGCTGTCATAATAACTAGAGGCGTAAACAGTTGGACAGTTGAAATACTGTCACAAGGCCGTGCCCTTGAATATTTATTGTAGAAAGTATGCTGGCTAGTGTGAGCTTGTTTCAACCACTTAATTGGATTAATTTTTCTTTGGTCGAGACTGATTACTTTGTTTGTTTCATCAGCGAGAATATTCTCTAATATTATTCTATTCTCTTTGACAAGATGAGCCTCATCACCAACATGATCTCCTAAATTTAATGATTCAAACGGCTTATTACTCACACCGCCTAAAGTGCTCGTGGTAAAGCAAACGACGTCTGAGTGGATGAGTTTTGCAGGTTTAAATAACATGCGAGACTATGCGTTTTTACTACCAGTCATCCGGTAATCCGTTTAGGTGCAGATCATCTTTTAAACCATTGATTAATATTTGCATATCGTTTGGAATTGGAGCATTCCAAGATAAAACCTCTTGAGTAACAGGGTGCACGAGGCTTAGTTGAATAGCATGCAATGCTTGGCGGTTAAATCTCTGTAACATGTCAATAAACTCATCACTTGCATGCTTTGGCAATCTGGGACGACCACCATATTGAATATCGCCAACCAGTGGATGCTTTATATGAGCCATATGAACCCTTATTTGGTGGGTTCTTCCCGTTTCTAACTTTAATCTTATATGGGTGTGTGCTCTAAATTTTTGCTTCACTCGATAGTGCGTTATTGCATGTTTGCCCATTTCAGTGACTGCCATTAAGGTACGTTTTGTCGGATGTCTACCCATATTAGTCTCAACAACTCCTCCCGCTACCATATTGCCGATGACTATGGCTTCATATTCTCTGCCCATCTCTCTAGATTGCAACTGTGATACTAAGCTGGTTTGTGCAGTTAACGTTTTCGCTATAACCATAAGCCCAGTTGTATCTTTATCAAGCCTGTGGACAATGCCAGCTCTGGGTATATTTTCAATATCAGGAAAATGATTGAGTAGTGCGTTCAATACTGTACCGTTCGAATTTCCTGCGCCAGGATGAACAACTAAATCTGCGGGTTTGTTTATCACTAAAATGTCATCGTCTTCATACACGATGTCTAAAGAAATTGATTGGGCTTCGTTGAATACTTGAGTCTCTTGATGCGCGACAATGTTTATATTTTCACCGCCTTTTAATTTCGTGCGAGGAGTTATAATTTTTTGATTATTTACTTCGACATTTCCTGCTAGAATCCAAGCCTTCAATTTAGATCTAGAATAATTTGGGAACAATTGCGCAATAGATTGGTCTAGTCTGCTATTATAGTGATCGTCTGGAACTATTGCCGATAGACTTATAACGTTGTTTTGATCTGTCATAATATAATTTGCTAATTTAACTTAAGTCATAGTATATCAAGCATTTGGGTTGAATACTTATAGCAATTAACAGGAAATATCGTTTAAACAAATTATCAATAGTGAAACGTAAAAACTTATACAATTTATGGAAATAAAAATTTTGCTTAATAAATTAATCATTTCGTGTTCTGTTGTCGCTTTTTTCAGTTTAACAGGTTGCAGCAGTGTTGAAGATGAAGAAAGAGAAATGGTACAAAATCAAGGCGCCGCAGCGATGTATGAAAGTGCCAAACAAAGTTTAGAAAATGGGAATTTTTCTGGCGCAGCTCAAATGCTAAGCAGTATTGATTCAAGGTTTCCTTTTGGCCCTCTTTCTCATCAAGTTCAATTAGATTTAATTTACGCTTATTACAAAAGTCGAGATATTGATAAAACTCTCGCAACGATAGACCGTTTTATAAGATTGAACCCAAACCATGCCGATGTCGAATACGCTCTTTATATGAGAGGACTGACGAATATGGAACAAGACACCAACATGTTCCAAGAGATGTTTGGGGTAGATAGAGCAGATCGCGATCCCTCTAAGTCTAGAGAGGCTTTTGAAGACTTTAGGAGCCTATTAGAAAAGTATCCAGACAGTAAATATGCTGCTGATGTGAAACAAAGAATGCTGTTTATTAAGAGTCGATTAGCTGAATATGAAATACACGTGGCAAGGTTTTATATGCGAAGAGAAGCATGGGTAGCTGCGGCAAATCGAGGCCGATACGTGATTGAATACTTCAGTGATACAGAGCATGTTCAGCCAGCATTAGAAATAATGGTAGCTAGCTATGAACAACTTGGTTTGGAAGAGCTCAAAAACAATTCAATGAAAATATTAAGAGCTAATTATCCAGATAGCGAGTTCATCCAATGAAGTGATTGATCACCGAGCATTGACTCTAAAATATAAGTGACTTAGTGGATTTACCAGTTTCGCCCAGCCAGACGTAAAATGAAGTGGTTGATCAATGATGCTAAATACCAAGCATCCTTCGTCGCTTTGCGTGCTTGGGATGTGCTTGTGATTGGTATCTAAGGAAATGAAATCGCCAGTTTCGTAGTCGTTTAAACCGTCAGAAAACTCGCCGTCTATTACAATAGTCAATTCATTACCTTTGTGTGTGTGCTCAGGTATACTGCCGCCTTTTTCCATATAGACAAATTGAGCAAGATATCCGCCACCTAACTCGACTTGACACTGCCAAAGCTTACCCACTAATTTCGTCCATTCGCTAATTCTCGCATTGTATCTGCGCAGTGTTTCAGGTAACTCGAATTTACGACCGTCTAAGTATAAAAACCTGTCGTCATTATATTGGACATTGGCGTTGTTGTGTTGAGCACTAACTTCGTGTTGAGCACTAAATTCAATTTGCCGCCCATTATTCAACGGCGTGCGACCTAAATTTTGCGGATTATGTTCGTGCGATTGCCCTGTATCTTGATGCGAAGAAGTGATATTACAAAACATATCAACTAGAGCAGACTGAACTGATTGTTGTGGAATAATGTCGTCGAATGCTTTGAGCGCCAAGCTTTCTGTAAACGTATCGACTTTTTCGGCACATATTGGACACAAATCACAATGAGCTGATAAGACTAACGAATCCGAAGGACCTAACGTTCCTTCGGAAAACTTGACTAATGAACTGTCTAGGGGGTGGTGTTTAATCATATTCCTTTAGCATATCTTTTAATCGCTGCAAAGCTAAACGAGTTCTTGATTTTACAGTGCCTAATGGTATTTGCAATTCATCAGCGACTTCCTGTTGAGACTTTCCGTCAATATAAATTGCCTCAATTACTTTACGTTGTTTCACTGGCAGGTCATAAAAATGATGTCCAACTTGCTCCAAAGTTATTTGTTCATCGAGAGGAGCTGTTTTAGTGTCGGCGGTTTGTTCGCAAAGTATGGGCCACAAATCATCAGAGCAAACATCTTCTTTGCGATTCTGTAGCTTGCGTAACATATCAAACCGAATATTTCGTGCGATGGTAAAAATCCAAGTAGAAGGCGAGCCTTTCTCTGAATTAAACAGATGGGCTTTTTGCCACACGTTAGACATCGTGTCTTGCACTAACTCCATGGCTAATGCCTCGTTGCCCATTTGTTTTAACGCATAAGACCTCAGTCTTGGTGCAAAAAAACTAAACACCTTAGAAAATGAGACTTTACACCTCTCTTTCGCTACAGTGTCTAAATAAGCAGACATTTCTGCCGCACATTCTTTAGGTTGCCGAGTTTCGTTTCGTTGTTGATCCAATGGAATTCCAATTAACATTTTACTCTACCTTTGTCGTAATATTATTGTAGTACACCTTGAGTATAGCGAAAGAAATTCTAGTAAATAGTTAAATAAAATTAATTTATTGTAAGGTTTTTCCTTACAATAATAAAAGTCCATCGTTTATTCTATTAAATCAGTTAGGTAATTTATTACTTGTTTACAGTCTGGCTGGGTTAAAAAAACTTGTTTTTGTTTTGCACCAACAGGTAATAACTCAATCCACCTGTTAATAACCCATAATGGATCATCAAATCTCAAGTTATCATAAAGAGAGCTGATCTCAGGATATTTTTGGAAAATTTCTTGTAGCCGTGACTCCATAGGGTGAATGTCGTTTATCGCAATATCGCATGACCATGGTTTCGTAAATTCACAGTCTGCTATCCGTAAACCATCTGCTTCTGTTCGTATGTTTGATATAGAAACACATGCTTCACCCTCGACAGTAATCCCCAAAAGGCCATCATCAAGGAGGTCAAAATCGATAACTCTGCAATGAGTACCCGTATCATAAATATGAGAATTACTGGCCGTATCTCCGCTGTTATTTAACATACAAATAACAAAACCAGTATTGTCTGCGCAAGCAGTTTTCACCATACGCACATAGCGCGATTCAAATATACGAAGCGCCATGCGCCCACCTGGCAAGATGTGAGAAGAAAGAGGAAAAAGTGGCAGAATCATAAATACACACTATATTAATTTGTTGCAATTGCCTCTTAATACATAACTTAATAAAGAAAAGGTCATTATTAACCTGAACAATTTTTAACCAAACCTCTAGATTTTTGTTGTTTTTTACGCAAATTAAAAAAAATTAACCAATTGATCTGCACCATCGCCTCGCGCCGTAAAATAATCGGTACATGTTTGTGTAAAGCGGTGTTGTATATGGTGCGAGTAAGTAAAGCAGTGGTAATGAAAGAGTAGTTGAACTCAACCGCTATGGTGATAGTGCTAAGCTTATTCGGACTCAATACGTCTTTTGAAGTACAAATATTAATTGATGACACATTTATACTACAGTAAACGAACGATGCTTTATGACATAACAAAAAAACACGACAGATTTATAAATTCGGGCGCAAGCATTTCAAATCAATAATGAGTAATCTTTAGTTATGACAACAATATTAATTACTGGAGCCACCTCTGGCTTGGGTGAAGCATTGGCCAGAGAAGCGAGCGAACAAGGTCACATGGTGATAGCATGCGGTAGAAATGAAAATAAGCTGGACGAACTATCGAAGCTGAGCAATGTTTCGACATTACAGTTTGATGTAACTAACGAGCAACAGACTCGAACCGCATTGGAAAAAGTAAATATTGATATAGCGGTATTAAACGCAGGGACTTGTGAATATGTGGATATTAGACAGGTCGAACCAGACATGTTTCGCCGCGTATTTGACATTAATGTATTCGGAGTAATAAATGTGGTCGCGGCACTTTTACCGAATCTTAAAAAAGGAAACAAACTCGTTTTCGTCGACAGCCTAGCAAGAATGCTTCCGTTTACAAGAAGTCAAGCTTATGGTGCAAGCAAAGCTGCACTAAACTATGCATGCAAAAGTTTTGAGGTTGATTTATCAAACAAGCAAATCGATGTGCAAAGCATGTCTCCAGGATTTGTCAAGACTCCCTTAACCGAGAAAAACGATTTTCCTATGCCAATGGCAATAACGTCTGAAGAAGCCGCTAAATATATGCTCTCTGGAATATTTAGTAATCGTTCAAGCGTATATTTTCCTCGAAGATTCAGTTGGATGATACGGTTGTTAAATCTAATGCCAGAATTTATCCAGAGAAAGATTTGTGTGAGCATGCGGGGTTCACTTAGTAAAAGTAGTAAAACGTCAAGTAGTTCACAAGAGAATCCTTAACAATGAGAAAAAAAGTAGCCATTATAGGCACAGGTATAGCGGGAATGACCAGCGCCTATTTAATCAATCAAAAGGCTGACATAACTGTATTTGAAGCAAACGATTATATAGGCGGACATACGGCGACCAAAGAAGTTGAAGTAGATGGAAAGCTTTACGCAATAGACACAGGTTTCATCGTCTACAACGATTGGACTTATCCAAATTTTATTAGGTTACTAGAGACGCTTAAGGTAAAAACCCAAGCGACTGAAATGAGTTTCAGTGTAAAAAACGTAGCAACCAAACTCGAGTATAACGGAAACAACTTAAACAGTCTTTTTGCTCAGCGCAGGAACCTAGTTAATCCCACGTTTTACAGATTAGTATTCGATATATTGAAATTCAATAAAGTGTGTAAAAGTCATATTAAAGAAAACAAAGATACCGACAATATCACTTTGATTGATTTCATTAAGCAACACAATCTTAGTGACACTTTCACAAACAATTATATATTGCCAATGTGTGCTGCAATTTGGTCAACCTCATTGGAGTCATCCGCAAATTTCCCACTTTCGTTTTTTCTGAAGTTTTTTAACAACCACGGCTTATTGAATGTCACTAACCGGCCACAATGGCATACAATTGTTGGTGGTTCAAATGAGTACATTGCGCCTTTAACAGAGAGTTTCAAAAGTAATATTAAACTAAATGCAGCCGTCTCAAATGTTAAAAGAACCGATAAAGGCTTTGTAGTTACTACAAATGGTTCAAATTTTGAGTTCGACGAAGTTGTGTTTGCTTGTCATAGTGACCAAGCTCTTTCAATGATAGAACTTGAATCATTTAACAGCAGTTACGCATCAAAATTACGCTCAATTTTATCTGCTATTCCTTACTCAAAAAATGACGTTGTTTTGCACACAGACACAACTCAACTTCCCAAAAGAACACTAGCATGGGCTAGTTGGAACTATTTGATTAAGGGAGACAAAGGAGAAGGAGAGGCCCCCGCGAGCGTAACCTATAATATGAATATTCTGCAACGACTGGAAAGTCCAACCACCTTTTGCGTCACTTTGAACAATACAAAGGAAATAGAGTCAACTAAGATATTGGGAAAATACGTTTACGACCACCCACAATTCAGCCCTGAGATGGTGTTGGCCCAACAAAAAAGAAATCAAATATGTGGCGTAGACGGTGTTCATTTTTGCGGGGCCTATTGGTACAACGGATTTCACGAAGACGGCGTAAAAAGCGCGATAGACGTAGCTAAACGATTTGAGGTGGAATTTTGAAAACCACATCGAAATGCCCATCTCATAGCAACGCTTGGTCGGGTTCGCAAGATGATAAACATCAACATAAAGAGCAAAGTCAAACTCTCAAACATGTTGATAATGTTTATGAAGGCACTGAGAGCTCTATTTACAAAGGGACAGTGTTCCATCGAAGAAGCGTCCCTAAAGTTCATCAATTTGATTACCATATATATCTGTTTTGGCTAAAACTAGAAGAGTTAGACAAAGTGTCTAACACAGTCAAAGGATTTAACGTGGACCAAGCCGGTCTAAAGTGGGTAAACTTCAAACGAGAAGATTACCTTGGAGATAAGCAAAAACCATTGGAAGATTCAGTGCTTAGTCGAATGAGCGAGTTGGCCGGTAAGACTCTTAGTGGAACAGTATATCTTTTAGGGCAGGTTCGTACCCTTGGTATGTACTTTAGTCCGGTTAATTTCTATTTTTTAAAAAACGACCAGAATGAGTTCACTTATATGTTGGCTGAGGTATCTAATACCCCATGGAACAATCGCCATCACTACCTAGTGAATATGAATAAACAAAACGATAATAAAAAAGCGTTTCATGTATCACCATTTAATCCGATGGATATGGTGTACAAATGGCAAATTGCCCCCCCTTCTGAAACGCTCAACTTACATTTGAGTTGTTACAAACAAACAAAACACTTCGAAGCCGCGCTCAAATTACGGCGAATACCATTATCAACTAAGTCATTGCGTCAGGTTGTGTTGTCGATACCAAGCATGACTATTAAAACTGTACTTGGGATTTATTGGCAAGCTTTGAAGCTATTTTTTAAACGCGTACCTATTCATGCGCACCCGGAATCACAGAATAAGTGAAGGAACAAATATATGTCACATGCAGAACAAACTATTCCTGGATCAGTATCTTTCAGCTTTTGGGAAAAGACGTGTCGTTCTATTTTTCTAAACGTACTTAGTCGCTTGCCCAATGGATTTATGGTAATTAAAGAGCAGGGTCAGATTGTCGGTGAATTTGGTAATAAAGCACATGATTTACAGGCTGAAGTAAATATATTAGAACCTGCCGCTTATCCCAAATTATTGCTCGGTGGCAGCGTTGCTTCAGGCGAGACATACATGGATAATTTATGGGAGAGCCCTAACTTAACTGACGTAATACGAATATTTGCGCGAAACCTGCCTACACTTGATGAGTGGGAGAATAGGTTTAAATGGATAACCATGCCTGCTTTAAAGCTGAGCCATTTTGCCAATCGAAATTCGGCTGAGCAAGCTAGAAAAAACATATCAGCTCATTACGATTTAGGTAACAAGCTTTACACCAAATTTTTGGACCAGTCTATGATGTATTCTGCAGCAATTTATCCAGATCCAAATGCAAGCTTAGCAGAAGCTCAACAGCACAAGTTACATACTATTTGCGAAAAACTGCAGCTAAAAGAGTCTGACCATTTACTTGAAATCGGCACAGGTTGGGGTGGTCTAGCAGTCCATGCAGCTAAATACTACGGTTGCAAAGTAACCACAACCACCATATCGGAAGAGCAACACGCGTACGCACAAAACTGGATTGAAAACGAAGGACTTTCAGACAAAATAACCTTGCTGAAAAAAGACTATAGGTTGCTTGAAGGCAAATACGATAAGTTAGTGTCGATAGAAATGATAGAAGCGGTTGGCAAGCGATACCTCACCAACTTTTTTAAAAAGTGCTCATCGTTGCTGAAAAACGATGGACTTATGTTGTTGCAATCGATCACCATAGATGACAGGCGCTACGACTCATATTCTAATAGTGTCGATTTCATTCAAAAATACATCTTCCCAGGAGGCTTTTTACCGTCTCAATGGGTAATAAATCGACACTTGAAAAAAGATACCGACATGTCGATTGCAGATGTACAAGATATAGGATTAGATTATGCACAAACACTTAAGGATTGGTGCGTTGCCTTTAACCAACAGAAGGCGGCACTTGCGGAAGACGGCTATGATGATAGATTTATGCGAATGTGGCAATATTACTTGAACTACTGCGAGGGTGGATTTTTGGAACGCACTATTAGTACGCTCCAATTGGTCATAAGAAAACCGGCCAATATATTGCCTTTAAGCAGAGGTTAAACATTTTTTAAGGTTCAAGTACTGAAATGGGATCTGAATACTTCGGCTCCCCTTGATGGATAGCAATTTCTACTCGTCTATTTTCCGCCCTTGCGGCATCAGTATCTTTTGTATTGATAGGTTGGGTATCTGCCCTTCCTATGATTCTCATCCTGGTTTCGTCAAACCCCCGCGCATTACGAAGCTCTTCGGCAACTGCTACCGCTCTTTGTGCAGACAAATCCCATATTGAGCGATATAACTCGTTCGATATTTGAACATTGTCACTATGACCAGTTATCTCAACTTGACCTGGCATATCGTTCAACAAAACGCCTAGTTTTCTGATCACGGGTATAAATTGAGGTTGTAGAAATGCTGACCCCTCAGAAAATGAACCCGTTTCTCTTATCCTTATTACAATTTGTTGTCCCAAATTTTCAACATCAATGGCGCCGTCTTTAATTTCTTTTTGTAGTAAATCTTCAATTTTCTTTTTATTCTTTTCCTGATTCTCTTTGCTCGCTGACGCAGCCGCTGCAGCCGCAGTTTGGTCGGCAGTTTGTGGAGACTGCCCTCCCCTAAACGTCCCTTTTTGCTTTTGCCTGCCGCCGGCAGAGTCCTCTTCTCCATCTTGAAATTTAAGCATTGGCTTAGTAATTTCCTGTGTTACTTGCTGCACAGTCTCGATGGGAGTTGGGTCTGGTTTACCCGGTCTAAACTCAAGAGCTACTACACTGGTACCTTTGGGAATGTCTTTCAATTCAATTTTGTTTTGCACGCCAAATGCGAATTTCATTGAACCTGCGATTTGTTTAAACTTTTTAACGTCCATTTCTGAAAACGATAATAAAAGTACAAAGAAACACATTAACAAAGACATTAAATCAGCAAAGGTACCCATCCAAGCAGGTAAACCCTCGGGAGGACATTTTGGGCACTCTTCTTCAGACATACCTACTCTTCCTCGCCGTTGTTACGTTTGCCTTCTGCAATATATCCTTTTAATACGCCCTCGATAACCCTTGGGTTTTGACCATCAGCAATACCCAATATACCATCCAAAATGAGGCTTTGATTGAGCTTTTCTTCTGCAGCTCTCACCTTTAGTTTGAATGCAATGGGCAAACAGAAAAGGTTGGCAAGCATCGCCCCATATAAAGTAGTTAATAGAGCTACGGCCATAGCAGGTCCGATTGCTTTGGGATCATCCATATTTGATAACATGGCTACCAATCCAATAAGCGTTCCGATCATACCCATTGCAGGCGCAACGTCCCCGAGTGATTTAAATATTATCGCTCCAGCGTCATGCCGTTCACTCGTGTTAAATATATCTTTGCCCATAGTAGTGCGAACGACTTCAACGTCATGTCCGTCCACCAACATATCAACGCCCTTTTGCATAAAGGAGTTTTCAATTTCCGCTTCTTCTAAAGCAAGAAAACCGCCTTTTCGTGCAGCGTCTGCCATCTCTACAACTTTTTCAATGAGCTCTTCTGGCGTTTGAAGTTTAAAAGCGAAGGCTTTTCCAGCTACTTTACCCGCACCCAAGAATTGACTTATAGGGTATTGCATTACTACAACAAATACTGACCCACCAAAAACAATCAGTACAGAAGGGATATTAAAAAAGATACCTAAGTCCCCACCTAGCACCATTGCCATTACAACAAAACCTACGGCGCCTAGGAAACCAATGATGGTAGCTAAATCCACATTTTACTCCTGATATATTGAACAACAGTCTTTGTATATTGATTACAAGCAATTATAAAAGCTGTAGAATCAAGGGTATTTTAAGAAATACTTCTAATTCAACGCTCGCAATGCTTTTTTACTTGCTTTGGTTAACGGCAAAGCGTTAATTATCTTTATTAAAAATTGGCGGAATTATCTGAGTATTGATTGAATTTACCCCCTTGGTCAGTTAAGGTTCACGTGATGAAAAATGGACACAACGAAATGAAAATAGAAGAATTATCTTTTGAGGAAGCGATGAAGGAGCTCGATGCCATAGTATTAGAAATGGAACGTGGTGAAACCCCCCTTGACGCCTCACTGAAACAGTTCGAAAAAGGCGTAGCATTGGCTCGTCATACGCAAAAATTATTGCAGGAGGCCGAACAGAAAGTTCAGATTCTCACCAACGGTCAAGATTCGCTTGTTGAATTCAAAGAAGAGAGTTAATAAAACTAAATATGGTTGCCCCTTCGAATCTTGAATCAATCCGGTTGCAAGCAATTGCTGATGTTTCAAGCTACTTTAATGATTTCGTCAAACGACAAACCCTAGAAGACCAACGACTACATTCCGCAATAGAGTACGCACTCTTAAATGGAGGCAAGCGCGTTCGGCCATTGCTCGTTTATTTAGTGGGAGAGATGCTTGACCTTAAAAAGGAAGACCTTATTCCTATTGCTTTGGCAATTGAATGCATACATGCATACTCTCTTGTGCATGACGACTTGCCCGCTATGGATGATGACGAATTGCGCAGAGGATCGCCAACTTGTCATATAAAGTTCGATGAAGCGACGGCAATTCTAGCGGGAGATGCCTTGCAAACTATGGCATTTGAAATCATTTGTGGGGCAACGAATTACAGCGACAATGATAAAACCCAGTTAACATTAATCATGGCTAAAGCGGCAGGTCCACAAGGAATGGTAGCAGGTCAAAGCCTCGATTTGGCCGCTACAAACATAGTGTTATCGCTGGAACAGTTAACAAATCTTCATTCACTAAAGACTGGTGCTTTGCTAAGAGCTAGTGTCAATATGCCTTGTGCACTGTGCAAAAATTTGAGCATCGAGCATTTAAACACCATGTTATTGTTTGCTTCCCATATCGGTCTAGCATTTCAAATACAAGACGATATTCTGGACACAATTTCCAACACCGAAACCCTTGGAAAGCCACAAGGTTCAGATGAACATAACAACAAATCAACATTCGTTTCTTTATTAGGTGTTGACGGTGCTAAAAAGAAACTTGCGTCTTCGCATGAACAAGCCATTCAAGCATTACGTAAATTACCTTATAATACACAGAATTTGATAAGTTTTACTGACTTTATGGTCACTCGAACTTATTAGACCTTTATACCTGTTTGAAAAAGAAGAAGTTTTATAAATGAGTCTCGATCTAAACGACTATCCTAACTTGTCGAAGGCAAACTTGCCGACTGAACTTAGACAGCTGCCTAAAAGTAATTTAAAGGCATTGTCTCAGGAGCTTAGACGCTACTTACTGAATAGCGTAAGTAAAAGCAGTGGGCATTTTGCATCTGGTTTAGGGACAGTAGAACTTACCGTTGCTCTTCATTATGTGTTTAACACGCCTTTTGACAGGCTGGTATGGGACGTTGGGCATCAAGCGTACCCACATAAAATCTTGACTGGCAGAAGAGAGCGCATGACAAGTATTCGTCAAAAAGATGGCCTACATCCATTCCCATGGCCAAATGAGAGCGAATACGATACGTTTGCCGTAGGGCACTCATCTACCTCTATAAGTGCAGCTTTGGGCATGGCCATTGCTGCTGAACAAGAGAATAAAGGCAGGAAAGTAGTTGCTGTGATTGGTGATGGCGCTCTAACTGCTGGACTTGCGTTTGAAGCACTAAATCATGCCGGAGACATTCACAAAGACTTATTGGTAATTTTAAACGACAACGAAATGTCTATTTCTGAGAATGTGGGTGCTTTAAACAGCCACTTAGCTAGATTACTGACCGGCGACTTTTTTAACTCAATAAGAGACGAAGGCAAAAAAATACTGTCGAATATGCCGCCTATTAAACAACTCGCCAGTAAAGCAGAAGAGCACATAAAAGGAATGGTGGTTCCTGGCACTATTTTTGAAGAGCTTGGCTTTAATTACATAGGTCCAATAGATGGGCACAATGTTGATGTCTTAGTCGATACTCTATCAAATATGCGAAAAATGAGTGGACCAAAACTACTTCATGTAGTCACTAAAAAAGGCAAAGGGTATCAGCAAGCTGAAAAAGACCCGATAAAGTGGCACGCGGTTCCTAAGTTCGACCATACGACAGAAAAATTCCCACCCTCTAAGCCGGGTAAACCTACTTTTTCTGCGATTTTTGGCAACTGGTTATGCGATATGGCAGCTAAGGACAAACAGTTAGTTGCTATAACACCGGCTATGCGAGAGGGATCTGGTATGGTTAAATTTTCACAATCATTTCCAAGCCAGTACTTTGATGCTGCCATAGCAGAGCAACACTCTGTCACTCTTGCTGCTGGCTTGGCAAAAGAAGGAAAGAATGCGATTGTGGCGATTTATTCTACCTTCCTACAGCGCGCATACGACCAGTTGATTCACGATGTCGCATTGCAGAATCTGCCCGTACTTTTCGCTATAGATAGAGCGGGAATAGTGGGTGCAGATGGTCCCACTCACCAAGGTGCATTTGACATCCCCTATCTACGATGTATTCCAAATATGGTCATTATGACGCCTTCTGACGAATTAGAATGCAGAAACATGCTTTACACAGGTCATATTTGCAACCAACCTGCGAGCGTCAGATATCCACGAGGAAGCGGAATTGGTAAAGACGTAGGTGAAAAAATGATCGCTATAGAATTGGGTAAGAGTCAGACAATTAGACACCTGAAATCAGAATCATTAGACGCGACAATGGGTAAAAAAGTCGCGATATTAAATTTCGGAACACTTCTATCTGAAGCTTTAGAGGCATCACAGCAACTTAATGCCTCTTTAATTGACATGCGCTTTGTTAAACCGATTGACGCCGACATTATACTGACATTAAGTGAATCTCACGATTTATTGGTAACGTTAGAAGATGGTGCTATTAAGGGTGGAGCAGGCAGCGCGGTTATGGAAACACTCCAAGAAAACAAAAAACTATGTCATGTACTCACGCTAGGATTGCCCGATAAATTTATTATGCAAGGGACGCAGCAAGAGATGTATGCAGAGCATGAAATTGACAGTAATGGTATCGTTAAGTCAGTGTTGCGATATCTGAATTAGGACAGATAATTTGCATTGGTGTAAACGATTATTTGGAGTACCATCAATGCAAAAAGTCCTGCTAAAATATCGTCTATCATAATTCCAAAGCCGCCATGAACATGTTTGTCGAGAAAGCTTATCGGCCATGGTTTTAAAATGTCAAAAACTCTAAACAGCAAAAAACCAAGTAGCACGTTGTACCAAGTGATTGGAATAGCGATAAATACAATCATCATGCCGGCGATTTCATCCCAAACAATTGAACCGTGGTCGTGCACACCCAAATCGTTGGTAACTTGGTCGCATATCACTATGCCGACTAATGCAGAAATTAGAGTAACAATCACATAGGCGAAAATGCCAAGATGGCTCATTAGCAAGATTAAGGGGACTGCTGCAAGCGAACCCATGGTGCCGGGCATAAACGGGATAAGTCCGGAACCAAAACCAAAACCCAAAAAGTGATAGGGGTTTAGTAGGTTAACTTTAGCCAAAAACTCTTTGTTCATATTAATCAGAAATGCTGAAAGCCAGTATGACTGAGATCAGAGAACTCAAATCGTTCACCGTCTAGTCTTAAGTCGAGCTTACCGACTGCGCCAGTCATTTGCCCGATGCAAGTATACGGAACTGAGTAACTATCAAGCGCCGTTTGCGCTATAGTTCTATGTTCTTCAGATATTGTAAATAGTAACTCGTAATCGTCCCCAGAAATACAAGCATATTTCAATGCGTCGTCCAGTTTAGCGACATTTCTACCCAATGCTCCAGATATAGGCAACTTGTCGAGATCAATCATTACCCCTGTGTCCGACGCCTTAGCAATATGCATCACGTCTTGTAAAAGACCGTCTGAGATATCTATACATGATGTCGCCAAACGACGAAGCGCCGTTCCTGCTATAACTCTAGGTGTGGGCCTTCTATGTCTATCGATTAAATACTGCTTATCGTCGTAGTCTTGGACAACTAGTTTTTGTGAGAGTACATCTAACCCCGCACCAGCGTCTCCAAGCGTCCCTGTCACAAAAATCCAATCGCCATTTTGTGCGCCGCTTCTAGTTATTACACTGCGTTCTGGAACAAATCCTTGTGCAGTTATAGTGATAGATAAAGGGCCTTTTACCGTGTCTCCACCGATAAGCTCTACAGAGTAATACTCGGTTAACTCTTTAATTTTATTACTAAAAGCCTCTAGCCATTGCTCATTTATATCTGGTAACGACAAAGACAAGCTTATCCAACTTGGCTCTGCTCCCATCGCTGCCAAATCACTCATATTTACCGCAATGGATTTGTGCGCAATGTCTTCTGGGCTTGATTTTTCAAGGAAGTGAATACCTTGTACTAATGTATCTGTAGTGGTGGCCAATAGCTGGTTGTCAGCAACTTTAGTAACAGCAGCATCATCACCTACACCGACAATTACGTCTTTGCGACTGAAACTTGAATCATAAAAATATTTTTGTATGAGGGAGAATTCGTTCAAAATTTAAGATCTTTCATGTTTTCTGAGAGATTTTACGGCTTTATCTAATGCTCCGTTGATAAACTTATGACTCTCTTCCGCACCAAACATTTTTGCTAACTCAATGGATTCGTTAATTACCACTTTAAAAGGCGTGTCCAGACGTTCTGTTAACTCAAAAGTAGAGAGCCTAAGGATACACTTTTCGATAGGATCTAGCTCTTCAGGCAGGCGTCCTAAAAAAGGCTTGTACTTCAGGTCAAGTTTTTCAGGGTCCTCTGCTACACCTTCAAGTATTGCCTGAAAGTATTCCATGTCGACTTTACTCATATCATTGGTTGTCGCAATCGACAGTTCAACTTGCTTGATGTCGTTACCGCTCATTAGCCATGCATATAAGGCTTGTACAGCAAGCACTCTTGCTCGCTTTCTATACGCAACTTTCACTTACAAAGCCTCGTCAAGTGACGACATCACATTAACCATTTCCAGCGCGGAGAGCGCTGCTTCAGAACCTTTATTGCCAGCCTTTGTGCCTGAACGCTCGATAGCCTGTTCGATTGTATCAGTGGTAATCACCCCAAAAGCAACCGGTATAGTTGAGTCTAATGATACTTGAGCCAGACCTTTATTGCATTCGCCGGCGACAAAGTCAAAATGTGGGGTGCCGCCTCTAATAACCGCGCCTAACGCGATAATGCCGTCAAATTTGTCAGACTGCGCTGCCTTTTTCGCCACCAAAGGCAGTTCGTAAGCACCAGGCACTCTAATTACGGTGATGTCATCAGGATTGATTTCGCCATGTCGCTCTAGCGTATCTATTGCACCATCTAGCAAACTTTCAACCACAAAACTATTAAATCTCGCGACTAAAATAGCGAACTTTTTACCGGTAGCACGTATATTACCTTCAATCACTTTCATAAATAGGTTCTCCTAGGAAAAAACGGCGCGAAGTATATCATACACTATGAGATTGCACGCGACTTTTTATAGCCAATTGTTGTAGATTTAAAAAACTACTCTGTAATGGATTCGTCGTCTTCGTATACGTATTCTACGACTTCTAGACCATACCCAGACAAAGCCGAATATTTTATCGGTTTGCTCAGTAAGCGCATTTTACTGATCCCTAAATTAGCCAAAATCTGACTACCCACACCGACGGTTCGCGATGAACCTTTCCAAGTCTTACTCTTTGCAACTTGGTCGTTATCTTCAGCTTCAAACTGCTTTACCTGTGCGATTAAATCTTCTTTCTTACCTAAGATAACAATGACACCGCCTTCTTCGGATATTTTTTGCATTGCTTTATGCAACGGCATAGACCGATTAATTGCTCTCGTTGAGCCTAATAGGTCACTTAGTGTGTTGTGCAGGTGAACTCTTACTAAAGCAGGTTTGCTCTTATCAATAGGGTCTTTTTTCAACGCAAAATGGATTTGCTCATCAATAACGTCTTTATATGTAATTAGGTCGAAATCACCAAAATGGGTAGGTAGCTTACAAGTAGCAACTTTCTCAATCGTGGTTTCATTTAGGTTGCGATATTCAATCAAATCCGCAATTGTGCCGACTTTTAAATTGTGTTTCTTAGCAAACTCTTCAAGCTCTGGGCGTCGAGCCATGGTTCCGTCTTCATTTAAAATTTCGACGATAACAGAAGCTGGCTCACATCCTGCCAGTCTTGCAAGGTCGACACCTGCTTCAGTATGACCGGCTCGATTTAATACACCTCCTTCTTTCGCAATAAGAGGGAAAATATGGCCAGGCTGAACGATATCATCGCTGGTGGCGTCTTTATTTACCGCGGCCAATATTGTTTTGGCCCGGTCGGCCGCAGAAATACCGGTCGTTACCCCTTCTGAAGCTTCAATGGAAACCGTAAAGTTAGTGGAAAATTGCGCTCCGTTGTTGTCAACCATAAGAGGAAGTCGCAGGCGTTTACAACGCTCTACTGTCATCGGTAAACAGACCAGTCCTCTTGCGTGAGTGACCATAAAATTGATGGCTTCTGGCGTAACGAACTCCGCCGCCATTATCAAATCGCCTTCATTCTCACGATCCTCATCGTCCATTAAAATGACCATCTTTCCCTGTTTAATATCTTCTATAATTTCTGCTGTTGTATTTAGTGCCATAAAAAACTCTGTAAAGGCCAAGTCAAAAATGCTCGACAGTTATAACGCTTGACCGTTTTTAAAGATTGGGCTAGTGAAAAATTGCCCCATATCCAAGGTTAATTTTACTTATTTTAAGTAACCGTGCTCCGCTAGTAAACTCATACTTATGTCCGTTGGTTTGCTGTCCGACTGCGCTGCGCCTTTCATTAATAAGCGCTCAAGGTAACGGGCCACAACATCTACCTCTAAGTTGACACTCGTACCAACCTTATAGTCTCCTATCACAGTCTCATGCAATGTATGAGGTATAAGCCAAAGCATGAATGACGAGCCGTCTACTTCATTTACCGTCAAACTCACGCCATCTACCGTTATGGACCCCTTATGCGCAATATATTTTGCAAGCTCATCTGGTGCTTTAACCCAAATTTCAACGTAATTGCTATGCTTATTGATTCGCTCCACTGCACCGACGCCATCAACATGTCCGCTCACTATGTGTCCGCCAAATCGGCTATCGGCCCGCATCGCTTTTTCAAGATTTACTTGATGGCCCACTTTGTAGTTCGCAAAGCCAGTATATTTGATGGTTTCTGCTGAAACATCAGCTGAGTACGATTGGGCAGTCATATCCACAACCGTGAGACAAACGCCGCTTGTGGCAATGCTATCACCAAGCTTGACATCTGACATATCGAGTTTATTTGTGTCAACTACAAGTCTGTAGTTATCGCCTAAGTCATCTAACTTTGTAATTGTGCCTGTTGCTTCAATAATTCCAGTAAACATATGTACTCTTATTTTAGATTTTCGCCTGCTTTAGTTACTCAAAGCTTAACGTTATAGATTAACAAAATTGGTTTACACAGTCCTTTTATTTTTAATGTTGTAAAGGTTAATTTGGTATACGCATTGTCAAAATCAGTATTACAACTGCTCGCGGAATAGATACTGGTGTGAGAGTTAGGTAAACGAAAATACCATTTTAATGTCTGGCCCTATTTTAATATGCTCAGTTAAGGTCAAACGTTTCGCGTCATTCAACTCCAACAGTTCAGCGGTGTTGAATAATCCTTTTGCTTTATCACCAAGAATAACTGGTGCTTGATATAGGACTAATCTGTCTACTAAATTTTGAGCTATTAGTGCGCCGCAAAGCGATTGTCCAGCTTCAACCCACATATGGTTGACTTCTTGTTTAGTGGCAAGGTCTGTTAATAAGGCACTTAAACATACAAAGTTGTCGTTAGAAGCAGGAAGCTGTGCTTGTAACTGGCGAGAAACTTCAGGGTTATGATTAAGATTATATACAATGGAAGGCGCAATATTCTGATCAAATATTCGATAACTCGACTGCTTTAGTCTGTTTTTACCATCCACTATCACCCTTAATAAAGGACGTGCTCGGGCATTTAATTGCTGATTAATTGATTCTGGTAATTCGCCAGCTCTTAGCGTCATATTCGGATTATCGGCCAATACCGTATCTGCACCGGTCAAAATAGCACAGGCGGTGGCTCGCATTTTTTGTACATCAGCCCTTGATTGCGCTGATGTGATCCATTTGCTTTGGCCGTTGAATAAAGCCGTTTTACCATCTAGGCTTGAGGCTAATTTAACTGTCACAAAAGGTCGGTTTTCTCTCATTCTGTGGAAAAAGAATGTGTTCTGTGATTGTGATGTCGATGCCAACAAACCTGTTTGGACGTCTATTCCTGCGTTTTTGAGTAAGCTTATGCCTCCACCACTGACTTTAGGGTTAGGATCAGTTGCGCTAATGACAACCTTTTTGATACCCGCTTTGATGAGTGCCAAGGCGCAAGGTGGAGTGCGATTAGTATGGGAGCAAGGTTCAAGAGTGACATAGGCTGTTGCATCTTTAGCGCGTTCTGCAGCTTGTCTCAGAGCGAATACTTCGGCATGAGGTTGCCCAGCTGTTTGATGGAAACCCTCTCCCACTATTTTGTTATGTTGGTCGACAATGACACATCCCACTTGGGGGTTAGGGGTGGTGGAATAAGTGCCATTTTCAGCTAACCTTAATGCTCTAGCCATAAATGTTGCGTCTTGCGCAGTAAATGTGTTGTTAAAAGTGTCAGCCATTTACTGTAAAGGCCTATGTAAGTAAAAGCACATGATGCCGCGATACATTATTATTCAGATAAACAGAAACAACACTGCAGGTCAATCGCATATCAATCATCAGCCAATCTAGCGATTTCTTCACCAAACTCTCTAACGTCTTCAAACGAACGATAAACCGATGCAAATCTTACATAGGCGACTTTATCCAACTTTTTTAATGCCTTCATAATTAATTCGCCTATTAATTCACTGCTCACTTCTCGTTCTCCCGTAGCTCGTAACTCAGACTTTATTCGATTGATGGCTTTTTCAACGTCTTCTGTACTAACAGGGCGTTTTTCCAACGCTCTTGCCAATCCCGCGGTAAGTTTATCTTCGTTAAAAGGTTCCCGTGTTTCATCTCGTTTAATGACTTTTGGCATCACTAACTCGGCAATCTCAAAGGTAGTGTACCTTTCTGAGCACTCAATACATTGTCGGCGTCTTCGTATTTGCTCACCACCGGCGACCAATCGTGAATCAATAACTTTTGTTTCTTGAGCATTGCAAAATGGGCAAAACATGTAACATTTCCATTCAATTAGAGGGCGTTCTTACAAACGTATTATAACCAGAAACGTCAAAAAGTGCCTAAATTTAACAGAGCTAATCGCACTTATGGCACTTCATATTGCACTTCATATTGCACTTCCTATTTCACTTGCTATTCCACTTGCTATTCCACTTGCTAGTCCAATAAATATCTACGCAATTTATCTCAATATGCTTGGCTAAATTCCAGGTAAAAAAAAGTAGCCTATACAGCTACTTTTTTGGGTCTTTTCTTGGCCTAGCCGTAGACAGGATGTTTGTCGCAAAGCGCAACAACTTGCTCTCTTACGCTATCTACCACACTTTCATCGCCCATGTTATCCAACACGTCACAGATCCAGTTAGCAACCTGCTCGGCCTCAGCTTCGTTAAAACCACGTCTGGTAATGGCTGGGGTACCTATTCTAAGCCCACTGGTCACAAAAGGAGAACGGGGATCGTTAGGCACTGAATTTTTATTTACAGTAATGTTAGCACGACCCAGTGATGCGTCTGCGTCTTTTCCTGTAATATCTTTGTCGATTAAATCCAACAAAAATAAATGGTTTTCCGTGCCGTTAGAGACCACTTTATATCCTCTTTCCTGAAGCACGTTGCACATAGCTTTGGCATTTTTTAAGACTTGTTGTTGATATGTTTTAAATTCAGGAGCCAACGCTTCTTTAAATGCGACCGCTTTCGCTGCAATCACATGACACAAAGGTCCGCCTTGGTTACCAGGAAATACTGAGCTATTTAGCTTTTTATAGATGGTTTCATCGCCACACGCTGACAAGATCAAACCACCGCGGGGGCCTGCCAAGGTTTTATGAGTCGTAGTAGTGACTACATGGGCGTGTTTAATCGGGCTTGGGTAAATGCCAGCGGCAACTAAGCCTGCTACATGAGCCATGTCAACTAACAAATAAGCGCCTACCTTATCGGCAATCTCTCTAAATTTGGCCCAATCCACAACGCCAGAGTAAGCAGAGAATCCACCAATAATTAACTTTGGCTTGTGCTCTAAAGCGAGTTCTTCAACTTTATCGTAATCAATTATGCCTGTTTCTGGGTGCAGACCATATTGAACCGCATTATAAGTTTTGCCCGAAAAATTCACATGAGAACCATGAGTCAAATGCCCACCATCGGCCAAACTCATCCCCAAAACTGTATCGTTTGCTTCAATAAGTGCCATAAATACAGCGGTGTTTGCTTGTGACCCAGAATGCGGCTGCACATTTGCATACTCAGCGCCAAACAATTCTTTTGCTCTTTCTATAGCAAGGTCCTCTGCAACATCCACGTGCTCACAACCACCGTAATATCTTTTGCCAGGGTAGCCTTCAGCATATTTGTTAGTCAACTGGGAGCCCTGAGCCTCCAGCACACGAGGACTGCAATAGTTCTCTGAAGCGATAAGTTCAATATGATGCTCTTGACGACGTTTTTCGGCTTCCATCGCCGCTGACAATTCTGGGTCAAAATCTGCGATGTTCATATTGCGTGAAAGCATGGGGGCTCCTTAATTCATCTGGGCTATTAGACAGTTGTACGTATTACAATACCCGCTTTAAAAAACGCGTGTATTGTATATGTTTTATAATATTTGTATAGCCACATAATGAATAAACGTTAGTCGAACTGTAAAATTTCCAAATTAACCGCTAAGGTGGCGTTCTTATTTATTTTCAAGCGCCTTCTCAAGTGTCTTAATTCGATTCGCCATTTTGGTAAGTTGACGTGCGTGCACCGTGTTTTTGCGCCAATCTCTGTTTGGTTGGGCTGGGATACCTGAAGAGTAGACACCAGGCTCAGTAATATTGGACGTTACCATGGTGCAGCCAGTGAGTTGAACGTTATCGCAAATACTAATATGCCCGTTAATAGCGCACTGTCCTGCAATAATAACGTGCTTACCGATATTGACGCTGCCCGCCATGCCAACGGTCCCGCAAATGCAGGAATGATCACCAATGATACAGTTATGAGCGATGTGTACCAGATTATCAATTATACAATTGTTGCCAATTATGGTGTTGTCTAATGTCCCTCTGTCAATGCAAGTATTGGAGCCAATTTCAGTGTCTGCACCAATAATGACAGTGCCGGTTTGGGGTATTTTAACCCAACTCCCTTTTTCGTTGGCATATCCAAAACCATCACTGCCCACTACAGTGCCGCTATGGATAGATACTCGATCTTGAAGCTGGACCTTGTGATATATGGTAACATTTGCTCTTAAATTTACATTTTCTCCAAGCTCGGCTTGTTCACCAATAAAGCAATTAGGCCCTATTACTGAATTAGCGCCAATCATTGCCCCATCTAAGATCACCGCACCAGCTCCAACACTCACGCCTTCACCAATAACGGCTGAACGACTTATCGATGCGCTGCTATCGATACCTGAGGCTTGAACCGGCGTGGTGTCTAATAGTTGGCTAGCTCGAGCAAAAGCGGCGTAAGGATCATCAACAATTATCGCGTTACCTGCAAAGCTTTCAGCATCATCAGATTTGAGTAAGACGCCACCAGCTTCTGTTGTTTCTAAGTCGTGTTTAAATTTAGGATTGGCTAAAAATGCTAATTGATGTGGCTTTGCCGTAGTAAGATTAGCCATCTCTGTAATTAGGATGTCACCGTCTCCTTGCAACTTTGCCTCTAATTTTGTGGCAATATCTCTTAAACTCATTGATTTCATATAGGGCTCTACTCGTTTTAAATTCTAATTTGCTCTTGGCCGCTTGGTGCGCTGTCGACTCTTTATCTGATCTGCAATCTTATTATATTCACGCATTTACAGCGAATCACATACAAAGGCATATGGGTTTGTGAAAAGGTATTGCTTGAAAATAGAAAAACTCATGTTCAAATGCAAGTTTCTTTTACACTGATATAGCAACTAGACTACAATACTAACTTTAAAAACAACATCAACATTGGATCAGTTAAACTAATATGGCTCAATACGTATACAGCATGCATAGAGTGGGTAAGATTGTCCCACCTAACCGACATATTCTTAAAAATATTAGCTTAAGTTTTTTTCCTGGCGCAAAGATAGGTGTCTTAGGTCTTAATGGTGCAGGTAAATCCACCTTGCTAAAAATCATGGCTGGAATTGATACCGATATTGAAGGAGAAGCGCGACCGCAGCCAGGACTTAAGATTGGTTACTTACCGCAAGAACCTAAGTTAGATGAAACAAAAGATGTTCGCGGTAACATCGAAATGGCAGTGGCCGACGTTATGGACGCTCTCAAGCGTATTGATGAGGTCTACGCAGCTTACGCCGAACCCGACGCAGATTTTGATGCACTAGCGAAAGAGCAAGGAGAGCTAGAAGCCATTATACAATCTAAAGACGGTCATAACATTGAAAATGCGTTGGAAAGAGCTGCCAACGCTTTGCGCTTACCTCCTTGGGACGCAAGCGTCAGCACCTTGTCTGGTGGTGAACAACGTCGTGTTGCCCTATGTAAATTACTCCTTGAAAAACCTGAAATGTTGCTATTGGATGAACCAACTAACCACCTCGATGCTGAATCAGTTGCTTGGTTAGAGCGGTTCCTACATGACTATGAAGGCACCGTTGTCGCCATAACCCACGACAGGTATTTCTTAGATAATGTTGCAGGATGGATTTTAGAATTAGACAGGGGCGAAGGGATCCCGTGGGAAGGCAACTACTCATCGTGGCTAGAACAAAAAGAAGCAAGACTGGCGCAAGAAGAACGAACTGAAAACGCTCGACAGAAATCAATGAAACAAGAGCTTGAATGGGTTCGAACGAATCCGAAGGGCCGACAGGCCAAAAGTAAGGCCAGAATGTCGAGATTTGAAGAACTCAGTACGTCAGATTATCAAAAACGCAATGAAACCAATGAACTATTTATTCCGCCGGGTGAGCGACTAGGGGATAAGGTAATTGAAATCAGTCACCTTAGAAAATCTTACGATGAAAAACTGCTCATTGACGATTTGTCTGTAAGCGTACCAAAAGGCGCCATCATTGGTATTATTGGACCAAACGGGGCCGGCAAATCCACATTATTTAAAATGATCACAGGTAAAGAGACCGCCGATGAAGGCGAGATTGTTATTGGTGAAACCGTAGAAATAGCAAGTGTAGATCAATTCAGAGATCACATGGATGAAAACAAAACGGTGTTTCAAGAAATCTCAGACGGTCAAGACATTATTAGAATTGGAAAATTTGAAATAAACAGTCGAGCCTACTGCAGTCGTTTTAATTTTAAAGGCACCGACCAAGGCAAATATATTAAAGACCTATCCGGCGGGGAGCGTAATCGAGTACATCTTGCCAAACTGTTAAAATCGGGCGGAAACACCTTACTTCTAGATGAACCAACTAACGACTTGGATGTTGAGACACTAAGGGCTCTAGAAAATGCAATCCTAGAATTCCCCGGTTGTGTCATGGTAATTTCGCACGACCGGTGGTTTTTAGATAGAGTGGCTACCCACATTCTAGATTATAGAGATGAGGGGCAGATTAATTTCTACGAAGGTAACTACACCGATTACGAAGCATGGCTAAAAGAGACTTATGGCAAAGATGTGGTAGAACCTCACCGTTTGAAGTATAAAAAAATTAGTTAGCAAAACAATTTCAGGGCAAACATCATATGTTCTCAATATGGACGTTAGTGGCTGTTACATTGGTGTACTTATTATGTATGTTTGCTCTGGCAACTTATGGAAATCGAGTAAAACGACTTCCACCTGCAGTTTATTCACTGGCCCTTGGAATACATTGCACTTCTTGGGCCTTCTTTGGAACCACAACGCAAGCAGCCAATTTTGGCTGGCCTTTAGTCCCGACTTATTTTGGGGTGATGCTCGTTATGTTTTTCGGCTTTAGAGCGTTACTGGTTATCAGTGATATCTGTAAGCAATACAATATCTCATCCATTGCTGAATTCATTAGTATTCGATTTTCACATTCAAACGCATTGGGATTTATCGTTACTTTTATTTGTTTTCTTGGCGTAATTCCTTATATCGCGCTACAACTCGATGCCATCACGCTTGCACTCAACCTGCTTTTGGATAACCGGGATTATTGGTCTGGCTCAATCAGTCTTTACGTTACAATTAGCATGGCAGTATTCGCAATATGGTTTGGGGCTAGAAATAGGAGTTTAACAGCAAGAAACTCCGGCCTAATGCTAACCATTGCCGCCCAATCCCTGATAAAACTGCTTGCACTAATAACAGTGGGTACGTTTATTGTCTACTTCGTTTTTGATGGCGCTGTAGATTTAATTGAAAAGAGTTTGAGTCACCCAACCACCCGTCAAGTAATCGATGAGCCCTTTGCATATTGGGTTTATGCCAGCCATGTCTTGCTGGGTGTTTGCTCGATGTTTTGCCTGCCAAGGCAGTTTCATATCAACTTTGTTGAAAATAATAACCACCAAGAAATGAAACAAGCACGCTGGCTGTTTCCAATCTACTTAGTGCTAATGTCAGCGTTTGTTCTTCCCATCGCATTTGCTGGGATGATGTATTTTGACCCTCTAGCCAGCGGCGATGCTGCGATGTCTACATCGACTTATTCTTCCGACAGTTATGTTTTAGCCTTTCCCATAGCCGCTAATCAGCATGCCATTGCCCTTGTAGCTTTTATCGGCGGCCTTGCGGCTTCGTCAAGTATGGTGATTGTCGCCACTCTGGCACTGGGGAATATGGTAGCAAACAGCGTCATTACCCCGTTGCTACTTAAATTGGACTTGATAAAAATACTCGATAACAAGCAGGCCGAACAAGTGAGGTTAACCGGTGATCAGGTGCTTAGGATCAGACAAATAACCATACTAATTATGCTAATTATTGCCTATGGTTATCATGTAAATGTGAGTCAAGAGACGCCTTTAGCTGAAACCGGCACCATTGCTATAGCCCTTTTAGCCCAAACATTTCCTTCCATCATTTTTGGTATTTATTGGAAAAAAACCACAAGCCTCAGCGTGTTCCTTGGGATATGTACTGGCATTATGTGCATTGTGTTTGGTTTATTAGTCCCCCTGTTTATCAGTAATGCAGAAGCATTAAGTCCTGTCCAAATTGCTAACGTCGTGTTTTTATCAATCGTAATGAATTCATTGACATTGGTCGTCTTGTCAACGTTATTTCGAGGTTCTCGAACTAACCCTTTTGCATTGAGTAAAACATTTACGGATCATACAGACATTAAAACCGCTGATTTGCTCAAGCTTACCGATAAGATTTTGCCTCAGCAGACCGCACAAGAATTTAGGAAGCAATTAGTCTTTTTTGATTCAAACACCTACGACTTTGCTCCTTCGCAAATAACCTCGAAAGCCGAACAACTTTTGTCAGCTCACATGGGAAGTGCCTCTACCCAAATTCTTATGCGCGCCATTGGAAACAAGAAAACAGGCGACCAGAAAGTAATATCCGACCTAGTTGAAGAAGCATCAAAAAGCTTTCAATTTAATAAAGAAGTATTACAAGCATCTATTACACATCTGCCATTAGGCATAAGTGTGATAGATGCAAACATGAAGCTAGTCGCTTGGAATAAACTCTATGAATCTTTATTTGATTACCCCATTGGATATCTGACAATTGGTAAACCTATTGTTGCGATTTTGCGATTTAACGCCCAAAGAGGTCTATTTGGTGAAAACAAATCTCATTCAGAGATTGAAGATGAAATTAATAAACGCATGCAAAGCATGATTATGGGCGTTACCTACAAAACGGTTAGACCTCAAATTAATCAACAAGTAGTTGAAATTTCAGGCCATCCCCTGCCCGCAGGGGGATATATAACGTGTTATTCAGATATCAGCGAATATATCAGCATTCAAAATCAGTTAGAAAACTCAAAGAAAGACTTAGAAAAAAGAGTGGAAAAACGCACATACGAGTTGCAACTGGCCAAAAACGAGGCTGAACAAGCCAATATTTCTAAAACCAAATTTTTAGCCGCCACCAGCCACGATTTGATGCAGCCTTTGAACGCAGCGAGTTTATTTGCCTCAATGTTACAAGAAAAATTAAAAGACAAAAAAGAAATAGAGCTCGCTGAAAATTTAGTCAGCAGTCTTGAAAATGCTGAATCTCTTTTAAACATGTTAGTGGATATCACTAAATTAGAAAACAATTTGATCAAGCCAAATATTCAGCAATTTGAACTTGATTCTGTTCTTCGCCCCCTTTGTAATGAGTTTGCTGTTCTAGCGAGAGAAAAAGGCCTTAACCTGCGCTATCATCCAAGCTCTCTTTGGGTAGAAACAGATAGACGTTTGTTACGTCGAGTCATACAAAACTTATTGTCTAATGCATTGAGATATACTCATCAGGGAAAAATTGTAGTGGGTATCAAACGCGGTAAAAATTCACACTGCCGTTTAATCGTTGCCGATTCGGGACAAGGTATAGCAAAAGAGAACCAGAGCACTATTTTTAGAGAATTTAAGCGATTACACCCATCTGATAACCACCAAGGGTTAGGTTTGGGGCTTACCATAGTAGACAAAGTCAGCCAATTATTAAATTACAATGTCATGCTCTCATCAAAGCTCGGGCGCGGCTCTTTGTTTACGATAACACTGCGCAATGTCGCAATTAAGAAACACACCAAACAACTTAGTAACGCTAGAGTGGAAGCTGCTCAAACAAGTCTGTTGCAAAATAGATGTATTTTATTGATTGAAAACGATAAATCTGTCGCAAGTGCTTTGATGACATTACTAGACTCGTGGGGAGCAAAAGTGTTTCATGCAGTCGATGCGCCCGGCGCTTTGCGTGTAAAAGATGCATTTAAATGTGATTTAGACGTCATTATTGCCGATTATCATCTAGACAATGGAGATAATGGAGTTGATACCGCTTTGGCGATTTTTAACATATGCTCAAAATCAATACCAACGATTGTCAGCAGTGCTGATAGAAGCGAAGAGCTTCAAGCACTAGCCTACGAAAATAAAATGCAATATTTACCAAAACCAATTAAACAGGCGCCGTTAAAACGACTTTTACAACGATTACTAAAGTAAAATGGATAGACAAATTACGCCCAAGCAAGCTGGCCATCAATAAATGGTCAATCATTTTAACGACCTTGCATTTAATCTAATCGCATTATTTGGTTGAAAATAACGCCCGCTTGGGTACGGTTATAAACGCCTAATTTTTTAAGTACTGCGGAAGCGTGTTGTTTAACGGTCGATTCAGAGATGTTAAGTTCATAGGCAATCTGTTTGTTAAGAAGCCCGTCGGCCATCAAACCCAGCACTTTTAGTTGATGCGGTGTTAATTGCTCTAACTGATTGAAAAAAGCCGCTTCCTCTGGCGGTTGCTCTGAGAGCTCGAATTCCGCAGGTAGCCACTGTTCTCCTTCGAGCACAGAATCTACTGCATCAGAAATTTCAGTAAAGTCGACTGATTTTGGAATATATGCACTGGCACCTAATTGAACGCACTTCGTAATGGTCTGCTCTTGTTCATCAGCCGACACGACAATAATTAAGGTGTTTGGAAATTGGGCTCTGATGGTTGATATAGCCGCTAAACCAGAACTTCCTGGCATATTAAGATCTAGAAATAAGAGGTCTGTATCGTGTTTGCCTGCTAATTCATTTAAAGTCGATTGATAATCAAAAGATTCGTAAATACGCATATCCAGCTTGTGATCTATTAGCACTTGTTTAAGAGCATTTCTAAATAGAGGATGATCATCTGCGATTATGACTTTGTAAGTATCTTCTTCCAATTAAAATTACCCTACTGACGAGCTAGATGATTGATGTGTTATTCTCTAAACACTAGATTAAAATGCCTTAAAAATAACTAGTACCATCGTACTATGGGCATTTAATAGTGTATACCTCATTATTTTCGGGTTGCCAATTTGTAAATAAAACGTTGATTTATCATCGAACAAAGGCATTACTTAATAAAAGTATTCTATAATTGTAAAGAACCCAGCTTGCTAATATTACTTAGTAAGAAAATAAAAACAAAGCAATTAAAAACATACATTAGCGCTAGCGCTATTTTGAAAATAATAATGAGAAAACGACACATATGACAGGCAAATCAAAATTTCACTTTCCCCAACAGACAATGCTTACTATTCGAGCATTTTTCATTTTCAGCACGATTGCGTATATTGCTGCTTGTGGCGAAGTCGAAACTCATACAAATGAGATCCAAAAGCAAACCAAGATACAAGAAACGAGCAGTAAACATCAAGCTTCTAATAAGGAAAACAACGAAATGATAGTGACTAAGCGACGTCACGTTATTGATAAATTCATCACTTTTGGCGGGAAAACGATAAAAAATGTACAAGTTGGATGGGAGAGCTATGGCGAGCTTAACGCAGATAAATCAAATGTAATTCTCATTACGCATTACTTTACAGGTAATTCTCATGCTGCCGGTAAATATCACTTAGACGATGAAGAGCCAGGGTACTGGGACTCAATTATTGGACCTGATAAGGCGATTGATACAAATCGTTTTTTCGTTATCAGCGTCGATTCGCTTGTTAATATAAATGCTTATGATCCCAATACCATAACGACAGGTCCCGCTAGCATCAATCCAGAGACTGGAAAGGCCTATGGACTAGATTTTCCAGTGGTTACTATGAGAGATTTTGTCAACGTACAAAAAAGCGTTCTGGAGAGTCTAGGAATAAACAAACTTTATGCCGTCGCTGGCCCATCAATGGGCTCAATGCAAGCAATTGAGTGGGCAAGTGCTTATCCTGAATGGGTGGATAGATTAATTTCGGTCATTGGATCGTCGACTGCAGATGCTTGGACTACAACGGCTTTAGAGCAATGGACAGTGCCAATCAGGTTAGACCCGCATTTTAATGATGGAAATTATTACGAACAACCTAAAAATCAATGGCCTAATGAAGGTTTGGCCTACGCTCTGGCATTTATAACCCAGATTGCATTGCACCCTGAATTTTTTATTCAAACAGGTGAGCAACTAGGATACACCCCCCTAGAGGCCGACGTACTGTCAAACATTAACAACAAACCTTCGATGGTAAATTGGCTAATGAGTAGGGCAAGAGAAAGGACCCAGTTTATGGATGCCAATCACTTACTGTATTTAGTTAGAGCGAATCAATTATTTTTGACTGGCATGGGAGCTTCATTAGAGCAAGGGTTATCTGATATTCAAGCTAAGGTGTTGTTTATACCAGCAACCACAGACTTGTTATTAATGCCCTATCACGCTGAATTAGCTCATCGTAAATTACAAGAAAATGACCAAAAAAGTGAGTTGGTCTATTTAGAAGGCAGCCTTGGTCACCTTGAGGGGTTGGCAGGGGTTGCAAAACATGCACAAACAATAAAAGCATTTTTAGAAGAATAATCCCAAGAGTTGTGTGGCAGTTTAATGCCCTAGGACTCATTTTTTAAAATTTCAATTAACAGTTCCAAGGTATACCCCTTTATGAAAATAATAATAACGTGTACGACTATTTTGCTGTCATTTTTTATTCAAACAAGCTATGCAAAAGTGAATTTAGATACGGCAAATATAACAGTATCTGGTTTGTCCTCTGGCGGTTTTATGGCGAATCAATTTCATCTAGCTCATGCAGAAATCGTGAATGGCGCGGCAATAATTGCCGCCGGGCCTTATAATTGCGCGCAAGGCAGCTTGCAAACCGCGTTTGCACAATGCATATCGAAAGGCTTAGAAACTTATCCTAAGGCCATCTTAAACCCTTATTCGAGTTTGAACAGTCATGCAGGGTTGATAGCTGACAAGAGTGATGTAGAAAACGATCGAGTGTGGCTTTTGCACGGTAGTTTAGATACCAGAATCGCCAAAGAAGTAAGCGAAGGCCTTGCTAAACAATATTCTTTGTTGGTCAAGCCAGAAAATTATATCTACGAGAACAATAAAGCGTTTTCACACGTTTTTCCAACTGACGATTTCGGTGGTAAATGCGAGCAATCTGAAAGTCCCTTTATCGCTAACTGCAATTACGACGCAGCTGGGAAATTACTTACTCATATATACGGAAAGCTCGAACCGAGAGTGAGTGAAGAAGATAGTCTAAAATTAGGGCAGCTACTCAAAATTGAACAATCTGAATTGACAAACCTACGTTCAACTAGTTTGCATGAATTTGGGTATCTTTATGTCCCCAACGCTTGTGCAAATGACGCTCAGTGCAAATTGCACATTAGCTTCCATGGTTGTAATCAAGCCATTGGAGATGTTGAGGATACCTATGCTAAACATACAGGTTTAAATAGATGGGCGGCAACAAACAACATTGTTATATTGTATCCTCAGATAGAAGGCTCAACAATAATGCCAATGAACCCGCAATCGTGTTGGGATTGGTGGGGTTATACCGATGAAAATTATCCTAATAGAAAAGGCAAACAAATATCCGCGATTAGAGAGATGGTAAATAATCTGCCCACATTTGTTTCGACACTACAAAATTAATAAACACAAGGACACTTTATGTACTCACAACCCAAGAATATTTTAGTAACAGGCGCGGCGAGCGGGATAGGTTTAGGCATAGCGAAACACCTCGCCAAGGCAGGAAACAATATAGTGATTGCAGATCTAAATATTGAGTCAGCCGAAAAAGCGAGCTCAGAAATAGCTGAGCTAGGCGTGAAAACTAAAGCAATATTACTCGATGTAACCGACAATAAAGCGATTGCTGACATTCAAAAACTATTAGGCGATACAAAAATCGATGTTCTTATTAACAATGCTGGCATTCAACATGTCAGCAAGTTAGAAGATTTCCCACCTGAGAAATGGCAGCTATTGATTAATGTCATGCTGGTTGGTCCGGCAATGCTTACACGAGCGCTATTGCCCCATATGCGAGCACAAAACTATGGCCGTATTATCAACGTAGGCTCAATTCATTCGGTAATAGCATCACCTTTCAAATCAGCCTATGTTGCCGCCAAACACGGTCTGGTTGGTTTTGCTAAAACTGTGGCGTTGGAAACTGGAGATTGCGATATCACAATAAACAATCTATGCCCAGCCTACGTTAAGACTCCTTTAGTAGAAGCTCAAATAAGTGCTCAAGCCAAAGAAAATAACATGACTGAAAAAGAAGTAGTAGAAAAAATTATGCTTGAGCCTATGCCTAAAAAATCGTTTATTGAAATAGAAGAACTGGCTGGTTATGCCGAATTTTTATTAACGAAAGCGGCTAGAAATATGACCGCACAAAATATAATTTTAGACGGTGGTTGGACAGCGAGATAGCATCAAAGTATCGAAATTTCTGGTATTCCGCTAGGCTACTTTAAAACAATGTAGTCTGGCGATATGAAAATGAATGCTTTGCTTAATGAGAATTCAAATCAATAAACACCATAACAATTACACGAGTAATTAAATAGTACAAAAAAACCGCCAGATAGCAACAATTGAACACTATTACTCAACTATAAAGTCCCCCATACTATTTTCTGCCAAAAGATTGATCTACATAAATATAAAATCATTTTATAAGTCCATTCTCATCAAATCGACTAAAGTCGAATTATTGTGTATGCCTGTTCAATATACCATCTAATGGTAAGCAGTAAGAATCGCTCAACAAATTTCATTGTTTCTAAAGGTCTTACCTTAGATTCGATGTAGTTTGAATATCAAAATATCTGTAAAAAATAGGAACTAAAAATGGCAAAAGTAGCATTGGTAACTGGCGGCACTAGAGGCATCGGTGAAGCAATTAGCACAACTTTGAAAAACAAAGGTTACACCGTAATCGCAAACTATGGTGGTAATGATGCAAAAGCGGCTGAATTCACTGAAAGAACCGGTATATCAACAAGTAAATTTGACGTTTCAGATTTTGAAGCAACGAACGCAGCAATCAAAAAAATTGAAGAAGAATATGGCTCGGTAGACGTACTGGTAAATAATGCAGGCATCACTAGAGATGGTACTATGCATAGAATGGACTTTGCACAGTGGGATGCTGTTATACAAACTAACTTAGCATCATGCTTTAATACCTGTCGCGCTGTAATAGATGGTATGCGTGCACGCGGTTTCGGCAGAATCATTAACGTTGGTTCGGTAAATGGCCAAGCAGGTCAGTACGGACAAGTAAACTATGCAGCAGCTAAATCTGGTATTCACGGTTTCACCAAAGCACTTGCTTTAGAAGGAGCTGGCAAAGGCATTACGGTCAACGCTATTGCACCTGGTTACGTTGATACAGATATGGTAAGGGCTGTTCCAGAAGATGTATTGGCAAAAATAATTAAGACAATACCTGTTGGACGCTTGGGCAGACCAGAAGACATTGCTAACAGCGTTGCCTTTTTAGTTGACGATGAGTCTGGTTTCATCACTGGTTCTACGCTGTCAATAAACGGTGGCCAGCACATGTACTAAATAATAGAGCGATGCTTTGTAAACAAAGTATGCTCTAACAAAAAACTCCCAAATATAAATTGTGGGAGTTTTTTTATGTCTATTTCAGGAACATTTGTTCCTTAAAATAATATGTTAAGAATATGAATCTATAAATTCAGTCACCAACGGCCGAATATTTTTGCGATACATTGAGCCACTAAAAATTCCGTAATGACCAGCACCTGGTTGGAGATGATGTTTTCTCATATGCTTGGGTATTGACTTACAAATATCTTGCGCCGCTTCTGTCTGACCAATTCCGCATATGTCGTCTTCAGCACCTTCACATGTCAATAAAGCGGTGTCAGTAATTGCATCAAAATTAACTGGTTTACCTTTATAAGTAATAGTGCCATTCGCTAACTCATTATTCTTAAATATTCTTTCTATAGTTTCCAGATAAAACTCAGCAGGCATATCCAAAACAGCCATATATTCGTCATAAAATGCTCTGAATCTATCCGCATCTTCTTGTTCACCAAACAATAAATTCTGAAAATATTTTTGATGTTTCTTTAAGTGAGTCTCTTTATTCATCGAAATGAAACCACCAAGCTGCATAAAGCCGGGATACACCTCTCTGCCCTGACCAGGATAACCAACTGGCACTTTCATAATCGCAACATTACGGAACCAGCTCATGGGTCTAGTGTGAGAAAATTCGTTTACTCGTGTGGGGTTCTTCGATGTATCTAAAGGCCCAGCCATTAATATGAGAGATTTTGGAATATTTGGGTTTTTCTCTTCTGCCATTACTGCAGTAGCGATTAAAGCTTGAACCGTCGGCTGACAAATTGCAATCATATGCGAGTCTTGGCCCAAGTGATTCAAAAAATCAATTAAGTAACTTACATAACAATCAAATGTGAATGGTCCTGCTTCCAGAGGAACTTCTCTAGCATCTAACCAATCCGTAATGTACACTTCATGTTCAGGTAATAATGCTTCGACAGTGCCTTTAAGCAAAGTAGCATGATGACCTGACAATGGAGCGACTAGGAGCACTTTATCTTTAGCTACTTGCCCCCCCCTATTGAAATGGATTAGATCACAAAAAGGTTTCTTTAATACGACTTCTTCATTCAACCCTACGGTTTTTCCGTCTATTTCCACGGATTCAATATTAAAACCTAATTTATCATATCTTTGAGTTACTCGAAGAGCAGTCTCTAGAGTCGCACTAGCAATTTTACCACTCCACGTATATGAGAAAGGGTTGGTTGGATGTGATATTACATCATTTACTAAGCGAAACCCTTCGCTCATTATTTGTCCGCTTCTAGCTAGATAGTCATATGCTTGATAATTCATCATCACTCCTATAATGCAAGGTGATTTAGTGAGCTCGTGTTGACATCTACGAGAATAAAAAAGCTTCAATCAATTTAAAACAAAAATGTCCTAACCGATTGAAGCTTTGAAAACAGATAACAACAGGGCCAAAACTGTGCTGTAGTTTGCTACAAGCGAGCATTTAGCACAAGCCCTTTAAGACTAATCTGTTATGATTTTGCTGCCGCAGTCATTTTAGCAGTTAATTCTTCGCTAGACGCTTTCATCATCTCGCCAGCTTTCGCTTGCGCTTCTGAAACTAAAGTATAAGTTTCTTTAGCAGCATTAGTCACAGTCTCTTGTAAAGACTCTAAATAAGCTTTTTGAGCTTCAGCAAGGCTCATCACGTCTTTTTGCTGGCTAGCAGTTTCTGCGAAAGAAACACCACCACTTAAAAGTGTAGAAAACAAAGCGTTTTGTTTTTCAGCAAGTGTTTGAAGAGTGTTTAGGTTTAAAGTAGCTAACTCTGTAACAGGCTTCATTGAATCTTTAATTTGCTCTGGCATTTGGTCTAACATAATAATATCTCCGAGGTTTTAATGTATTTAAAGTAAAATTATTTCTTTTCGTCTGCTTTGGGCGCTGACTTAGCTGCCGCTTTTGGCGCTGCTTTTGGCGCCGCCTTTTTCGCAGCAGGCTTCTTTGCAGGTGCTTTTTTAGCAGCTGGCTTCGTCGCCCTTACGCTATCTGCGCTAAGAGTAGGAACTGGTTTAGATGAAACTTCAGCTTTTTCACTAGATGCAGTTTCTGCTTTTGCTGGCGCTGCTTTTGCTGGCGTTTTTTTGGTCGCAACTTTCTTAGCTGGCGCAGGCTTCTTCGCTTCAGGTGCTGCCATGCTTTTTCCGGCAGTTTCTGCCGCTTCTTTAGCAGACTCAAAACTTGTTTTCATTGCATCAGCAATTTGCTGGCTAACTGAATTTAAAGTACCATAGGTGTTTTTAGAAGTGCTAGTTAAGCGCTCTCTTACCGATTCAGCATACACGCTTTGCGCTGCTAACATACCCTTTACTTCTGTTTGTTCACTAACCGCTTTAAGTAGCTTAACGCTATCAGTGATCACACCAGACACCAAAGATGTTTGCTGCTCTGATACCGCTTGCAATGCTTTAACGTTAGCTGCGAAAAGGTCGCTTGCAGGCTGTGATGATTTTTTCACTTGCTCTGTCAATTGGCTAAACATGATTTATTCCCCATTCGTTAATTTAAAAATTTAACAAGCAGCATTTGAAAAAAGAATTGGCTATCCGTTCAAACTGCTTTGTTGCAGTGCAACATTTTGTATAGCTAGATAATAGTTGATTTTGAAATAAGATCAAGGACTTTTTTGTTGCAGTGCAACATTTAAGGGGCTTGCATCGGGGAAATTAAAGAAAATTTAACCTAAGAGTCTGATTATTCTTGCTTTTTATTTTTCGGATTGACTTGCCATGCTGAAATATTTTTTTCCATCATTTGAGAAAAAAGGCCTATCGGACTGTTATTCACCATATTCTGCATCATTCCTTGAACCTTATCCTGTTGCTCAATAAATTGAACTAGGCTCTGCTCTAGGTATTGTCGAACAAAAATTTGCATATCGGTATCATAGAATCGAATAAGTTGTTTAAGCAATACATCGGTCAGCAAGGATTGACTTTCGTTACTTTCTGATTCGCTAATTATTTGCAACAAAACAGATTTTGTAATGTCATTGGATGTTTTCGAGTCAACGATTTGGAACTCTTTTCGATCATTGATTAGACTTTTTATAAAGTCTAAATTGACATATTTACTTTGCGTCGTATCGTACATACGTCTATTTGGGTATTTCTTTATAATAATCAAAAACAGCCTCTAAAATGTAATCAGCACAGTGCTAATAGTGCAAAAATTAATATGTTGATGGTTACAAACTTTACTACCACCCCATAAATTGTCTAATTCTACATTAATATCATACACAAAAGTCAGCTAAGCGCATAACTAAATTGCGAACTGCCCATGAAATTATATTAGATTAGATGTTGTGAAAAGAACACAAGGCTCAAATAGAAAAATAAAAGAGACCTGTTAATTTTGCGACTAAGGCTCTCTTAAATAATAAAAAAGCGCGAACTCATTTTCGCGCTTTTTATTATTTGTCCAAACTCTAACGTTAGAACGATATTGGTGTTTTATCGTTTAATCCAACCTTTTTAATACATAAGTACCAGGTGCATCCATTAAGCTAGGGTGGGACTTAGTTTTACCCGGTTGAGGAGCTTTAACTTTATTGCCAGACGCATCGGATAACCAGTTATACCAATCAGGCCACCAAGAACCGGCATTTTCACTGGCGCCTTCAAACCACTGTTCGGGTGTTTCAGGTAGTTCATCATTCAACCAGTGAGGATACTTTCCGCCTTCAATAGGGTTGATGACTCCTGCCAAGTGACCTGAACCGGCCAACACAAAACGACATGGCCCTGACACCAGTTTGGTGCCCTTATAGGCGCCTTGCCATAACACAATATGGTCTGCAACAGTGGACAAGAAATAGACCGGAACATCAATGTTTGCTAGGTCTATATCTACTCCATCTATGGTTACCGCACCAGGCGTTTTTAATTTATCTTCCCAATACGTAGTTCTTAAATACTGTTTGAGGCATGATGAAGGAATATTGGTTGAATCACTGTTCCAATATAAAATATCAAAAGGCGCAGGATCTTTACCTTTTAAATAGTTATCGATGAAGAATGACCAAAATAAGCTATTTTCTCTTAACAGACTGAAACTCATTCCAATGATACGGCCATCAAATACACCCTTAATTTCTGCATTTTTTTCGATGAGTTGTAGCATATCTTCAGAAAAGTAATTGGATACTTCACCTGGCTCACTAAAATCTAATAAGGTAGTTAAAAGAGTCAGTGACGCCACAGACTCGTCTCCAATCGCCCTTAAATACGCTGTGGTCATAGAAGATAAGGTTCCACCCACACAAAAACCGGTGATATTAACCTTACCCTTACCTGTAATTTCCTTAATTTGCTCAATAGCTGCGATTGGCCCTTTTCGCATATAATCAGTAAAGTCATTATCCGCTAGTTCTGACGTAGGGTTAACCCACGAAATCATAAATACTGAATAACCATTATCTAATAGACCCTTAACCGCTGATTTGCGTTCATCCATGTCTAGTATGTAATACTTGTTAATGAAGGGCGGTACAAATAGCACAGGCACTTCATAGTTTTGAGCTTTGGTGGGCTTGTAATGAATTAGTTGAATCAACTCATTTTGATAGACTACTTTACCCGGAGTTTTTGCAAGATTCTCACCTAATGTGAACGCATCGCTGTCGGTCTGACGCATTTTAAATGCTTCCAACGGACTATTTTCTAAATCCTCTAGAAAATTTTGCATACCTTTGACTAAGTTTTGCCCTTTACTTTTTATCACTTCTTCACATACTTCAGGGTTAGTAAGTACAAAATTGGTGGGAGAAAGTGAGTTTATGTACTGCCTAGTAAAAAACTTGGCTTGTTGAGCCGTCTTATTATCACTGAATTCAATTGCATCTACCATATTATTGAGCATATTCGCATTTAATAAATAAGACTCTTTAATATAAGTAAAAAATGGATTTTGCGACCACTCGTCATGAGAAAAACGTCTATCCTTAGACTTTTCTTTTGGTTTCGCTTCAGCAGAATCTTTTTGCAACATGGCTTTGCTAGCTTCTTGCCATAATTGAGTTTGCTGTTGCATATACTCCATTTGTTGCTGTATTAGTTTATTTGAGTCTACTTTTATGTCGCCGTTGATAAGACTGGCTAATTTACCCGGATTAAATAACCCAGAGATGTCAGATTGGTCACTTTGATCGGATAAGCTTCGATGCAACACATCGTGTGCCATTGCATTAAATATAGAAGCATACTTATCTATATATGCCAAAACTTCGTTTTCATCAGTACCCATGAGCCATCCCCGTTTTTTACTACTAATACAATATTAAATGAAAAGTAGAATTTAAATTTGATCGTTTTATTAAGACATTTTTATATTGACTTAATGCGCCAACTGGCTGCAACTTACGGCATTAACTTCTTATAAAGTGTCAGTTAAAAAGATGCAATATTAAAATAACTTATTATCATTATAGATTATGCCTCAAGTGAAAACTTGTCTATCTTTTGCGACCATTGTAGCAGGATAAATCGTCCGATAATTTTATCAGGAAAATTGTGAGCGTTTGGCGCAACCTGGCATGGTACAAACGCAAATATGTATAGCTTAAAAATGGAGCTAGAAGACGTATCTAACGTCTTAAACCCACAACTTTCATGCACCTATCAAAGTATTAACAAAGGATTCTTTAACGTTTATAAGTTAACAAAACTAGATGATACATTTACTTCATGTTAATTTAAATAAACTCTAGCAAACTAAGATTAAGGTAATGTTTTTTATGACAAATTCCAATAAAAACTCAGTAGTCATAGTAGAAGCAAAAAGGACAGCAATGGGAGGCTTTATGGGAGGGTTGTCGCCCGTTTCTGCAACCGACTTGGGAGGCATAGCCATTCAGGCTGTAACAGACAAAATTAAAAAAAGCCAAATTGAAGAAGTGATCATGGGTTGTGTCCTACCCGCTGGCCTTGGTCAAGCCCCAGCTAGACAGGCATCTATATATGCAAACGTTCCCCTGTCTGCCGGAGCATTAACGATTAATAAAGTATGTGGCTCAGGTATGAAAGCCGTCATGTTAGCCCACGATATGATCAAAGCAAAATCTGCTAGTGCTATCGTTGCGGGGGGAATGGAGAGCATGTCAAATGCTCCTTATTTGTTGCCAAAAGCCCGTGCTGGCTATCGTATGGGACACGGTCAAACGCTCGACCATATGATGTTAGACGGCCTTGAAAATGCTTATGACGGACAAGCAATGGGCTGCTTTGCGCAGACAACTGCTGACAAGGAAAAAATAACGAGACAGCAGATGGATGACTTTGCAATTGAATCACTTGGCAAGGCCAAACATGCAATAGAGGCCGGTTTATTTAAAGGTGAAATAGAGCCGGTTAAAATCAAAACTAGGAAGCAAGAAACCACATTTGATACAGACGAAGGTCCGTTACACGCTAAAATAGATAAAATCCCAGCATTAAGACCCGCATTTGCTAGAGACGGTACGGTCACTGCGGCTAACTCAAGCTCAATATCTGATGGCGCCGCCGCAATGCTAATTATGTCAGAACAAGCAGCCTTGCAAAATGGATTAACGCCTATGGCAAGAATAATCGCTCATGCTACTCACGCAATGAAACCCGAAGAGTTCACAGTCGCCCCTATAGGCGCTATTGAAAAAGTACTTGATAAGTCTAGTTGGGAATTAGAAGATGTGGATTTGTTCGAAATAAACGAAGCATTTGCAATGGTTACAATGCTGGCTATGAACACACTTAAGATCGATCAATCTAAAGTCAATGTTCACGGCGGAGCCTGCGCCTTAGGACACCCTATAGGTGCATCAGGAGCTAGAATTTTGGTTACCTTGCTCCATGCGTTAAAGCAAAAAAATAAGCAAAGAGGATTGGCTTCTCTATGCATTGGCGGAGGCGAAGCGACTGCGTTGACGGTCGAGATACTTAATTAAAAAGGTTATGTTTTCAACCTAAATGTCAACCTACACAACCTGTGCATGGCATTTAACTTAAGACAGTGCCTCTAAAAGCTCATGAATTGTTTTTACCGCGACAATGTTGGCACCAAGACCTTCCATAGACTTATGATAATTTCTATGCGGGACATAAATGTGTTTGAAGCCGTGTTGGGCGGCCTCTTTCACTCTTGGTACGCCACTATCTATCGGACGAACATCGCCATTTAAACTTAGCTCCCCCATAATGCAGGTCGTTCTTGGAATAACAAATTCATTCAAGCTACTAATCAGGGCCGATACAATGGCTAAATCAATGCAGGTTTCAGATTCGTCAATTTTTAAACCGCCTACAATATTAAAAAACGTATCGTGGAATATCTTGGTTTTTGTATGCTTACGCAGTACTCCAGTTAACATCTTAATGCGATTCATGTTGAGACCCACACAAACCCTCTGTGGATATTCTGCTTCGTTTTCTGTTGTCAGGCATTGAAGCTCTAACAATATATTTCTATTACCCTTTCGAATGCAAGTTATTGCTGAACCAGGTGATTCATTACTGGAACCCGAAAGAAAAATCTCAGAAGGATTGTCAACACTGAGCATGCCACGTTCACACATTCTAAAAATGCCAACAGTATCTACATCGCCAAAGCGATTTTTATTGGCGCGCAAAGTCCTTATTTGGCCGTCATTCGTGTCTATGTGCAAAAGTGCATCCACAATATGCACAAGAGTTTGAGGACCTGCAATCTCGTTATTTTTATTTACGTGCGCAATAATGAACATGGTGACATTATTCTGTTTGCAGTATTGTGTCAAAGCCTGTGCAGCAGCTTTAACTTGCGATGGCGAACCAGGACTTCCGTTCGCGTTCTCACTTACTACTGCTTGAATTGAGTCAATTACCGCAAATTTTATCTGATTTGCGTCGAGTTGCTCGATGATTTGCTCTACTCCAGTTTCAGATAAAAGATAAAGATTATCTTCATTAAACTGAAGTTTTAAGCGCTCGACTCTGTTTTTAAACTGAGACAACGACTCCTCTGCAGTGCAATAAAGCGACGCTACATATTGCGAACGTTTAGCAATCAAGTCCGAAAGCAACGTCGTTTTACCGGCGCCAGGATCACCTGAAATAATATTGACCGAACCTGTCGTAATCCCACCGCTTAACACTCTGTCTAACTCACCGATATCTGAGGGGATCTTATGGGCCTCAACTGATTCAACTTCGCTGAATCTTTTGGCTCCTTGTGAAGTGATACCCGAATACCCAAGATTGGCTCTAGACGTTCCATTTGCAGGTTTATTTGGACTAATTCGCATTTCTTGCATAGTATTCCAACTACCGCATATACATTGCCCTTGCCAACGTGCGGTGGAATGCCCACAGTCGGTGCATATGAATTGAGTTTTTGCTTTTGCCAAACTTCTTCCTTTTAGTAAAAGTGATCAATTAACATAAGATATAGTTTAAACTAGTTATGGTAGCGTGGCTCATAAAATTCAATGGATAATAAACGCAGTAGGTCGATAATTAAACATGGCAGATAAACAATTAAACCAAGACTTGATTTTACAAACGTTCGAGCATCATCAGAATGAACCCGATCTTGCGCCTTACACCGACATAATAAGAAGCCTTGCGCCGCTAGTTAACAAGACTGCTTTTAATACAGAGTTCGAACACAGGACTCGATCAATCGCTCAGGAATTGAAATTTCTTATAAAAATGGAAATCAAGCGACTGGCCCAGCCTTGTATACGTTCTATAGACCTAAGAACCATTTCAAAAGACGAATGCCGATTATTTCAATATCACGGTACTTCGCATTATCTAGATGTGAACTCTATTTTGTGCTTTGAAAAAGAAGTGAAAAAATATTCTGAATATACGTTTGGCGTATACGAAGTGGTTCTAGAACAAGCCAAAAATGAAAAACAACAATACTTACAGAGTGCGCAAAACCCATCAACGTCAAAACTTGGTATCTCGATTCCTGAAGAACCCTATCTTGTGCCCTGCCAAGAATTGTTGAATTACCCAATTCGCAAACAGGAAAGGCTAAACTATGTTGTTGATATCGAGCTATTTTTCACTGATAAAAGTAGCATTCACGCACATACAGTCGATATCTCCGTTGATGGCGTGCGCATCAAACTTAGACATAAAGATCACGCTGATTATTTTAAGAATGATACTTCAGTAAAAGTCGTTTTTAGAAATACTCAGAAAAACTTTGGCTGGTCGCACGAATCAATAGAATATAGAGTGGTTTCTATTGAAAATGTGAACGACAAAATTCAGGTTCGGTTGCAAAGAACTCAAATTCAAAATACCCAATTTAGTGAATTCATTCAAAATTTCATTAAAGTAAACAAGCTTCGGTACAAAGTAAATCTAGACAATGTTGAAATGGCCTTATCAAGCAAAATATATGAGCAGAGCTTCGCCAATAATACGCCCACACTACCGGTTTTTGTGAAAAAACAAGCCGACTCAAATTACGTTGCTGAATTTGCAAGTTTAAACGCAACGAATAAATCCATATTGGATTATTGGACAGACGAGAAAGGTCAACAGTTAATTGGCTTTTTAGTTAATCAGTTTCGTATCGATTTTATGCTCAAGCAGGCCGACGCATTACCCAAGTTGACGGTTTATTGTTTTAACTACGTCAAAGACGAAAAAGTCTATTTTTACTCCGCATCTGATAAAGAACTAGAGCTTTATCCTGAGATAGCCCCCTCGTTTTTAAGTTATGCATCTAGAAAGGCAAGCTTTAGAATGTTCAAGTTAAGTTGCATGATGATTAATCCCAGCGATGCTTTTTACCCAAGCAGCATACCAGACGGAGTAAGCAAAGAGATCGATCAATTAAATAAGGGACTTACCCCGAGATTACAAGCTAGACTGCAACGCATTTGTTGTATGGTAAATGTCACCGACATTACTACTAAGAGCGCCATAAAATGTTATCAAAAACGTAATTTAGATAAGGGGATCATTCCAAATTTCAGAGTATTTGGGCATGCAAGAAATAAACTTCCATATTTGGTTGAACCTTGTCGCCACAAAGAACGTGAATTACGAAGACAGTCACGATACATTCTCAGAACGCCGGTAATGATCGAAACACACTCAAGTGTGTTAAACGGGGTCAGTGAGGATCTGTCTGTAAGCGGCTTGAAAGTCCAGCTTGAAGAAGAATTTACGCAACGAGCATACAGCAAGGTAAATGTTACCTTTCCCAAACTGCAAACATTGAGCTCTGATTTTACGTTAGAACAGGTGACTTACCGCGTAGTCGAAATAAACATTGATAAAATGGTTTTGCATTTAAAAGCGATATCCGACGAGGAAGAAAATACCGCTGAACGATTTTTTTCTGAGCTAATTTCGAATAACTTAGACAAATTAAAAAAGGTCAGTTTTGAGGAGAGTACGCTGGGCATTAACGTTGCTCTTAGAAATATCCATTGCAAAAACAGCCCACAATTTTGTGCTTACATCGAAAAGCAACCTAAAGGCTACCTTCCCTCTATGTCAACAGTCAATCAAGTTAAAGCAAAATGGATGGACTTTTTACACCACGATAAACGTTTAACTACCGTAAATTTATCTTGGTTATATCAAGATATATTGCAGAGTAAATCGTTCGTTAATCAGTCACTAAAAGTGCTCAAAATAGATCCTAGGCCAATAAAGACCGAAATCTTTATAGCTTGCTCTCCTCTCGACACTGTGACTCATACAATAAGTAGAGCAAAATGGTCGAATGAACTTCCCAACAACAGAGATAGGATTAAATTCATTAAACAAGCCCAAAGTTTAGGAGACTTTTTTGCTTTTAGCATTACCATCAATAAGGCATTGACGCCGGATATGGAGCGCTTAGAACACGAATTGATGTATTTAAGTCAACATGCCATCCATAAAGCAACATATTTTGAAGAGAAAATGTGGGACATTGCTGGTGCAATTTTCATCAACGACATTTCGGACGAAGTGCTATATCGCTATCAAATACAAAAATAGTCGGTGTAAACAACTTATTTTACTTTTGGTGAACATGCCCTTCAATCTACTCATTGGACTTTTTCCATTTGACACTCAAGGGTTTCTTAGCTTAAGTAAACAAATAATTGCGCTACTAGAGAGTAGATTTGTAGCCAATTAAGGATAAATTAATGCTCATTCTTATTGGCTACTTTTCATATATTTTTAAGACAGAAGGCCAATTTGATAGCGTATCAACCTACTTATAAAAGCTCCAATCGCTATCGAGCTTCGTCAAATTCCAAAGCATAAAGTAGCCCTTCAAATCCACAATAAAGAATGTTTGCGTCTGCGGCGAGTTGGACTTTTTGCTTGGCTTTGTATGCCACACCAAGCTCAGCGGCCTCCATCATAACTAAATCATTTGCGCCGTCACCTATCGCAATACTTTGCTCTGGAGGAATTCCATGTTCCGATAAACAACTAAGCAACACCTCTTTTTTAACTTCACCATTAACAATCTTGCCCTCTACCTCTCCTGTTAACTTTTGATTATCAATTGATAAAGTATTGCTGGTTGCATGAGTAAGATTAAATGTGTCCTTCAGATAGTTTGCAAAATAAGTAAATCCGCCAGATGCAATACAGGTAATCCAATTTCTCTGTTGCAAATATTGAATGGTACTGGAAAACCCTGGATTGATAGGCAACCTGCTCCTTAACGCCTCTAATTGACTTATTTCAATACCTCGCAAGCAGCCTACTCTGGAAATGAGGCTTTGATTAAAATCTAACTTTCCTTGCATCGCCATTTCCGTAATCTCGGATACTTTGTCACCTAAATTATTTAAGGCTGCAATTTCATCAATACACTCCATATCAATTATGGTCGAGTCCATATCCATTACCAAGACCCCTGGTTGGCTTACTTTTACCTTTGATACTTTAATGCAATCAATAAAAAAGTGTTTTGCTATGTCTAGACTGGTCTTTGAAATATCCAGTTTCTGTTGTGAATCGTACAATATTGTTATCGCAAATACTTGACTTGAAAATGCTAAGTGCAAAGGGTGTTTCGAAATAAGCAGTGAACAGGAAGCCTTTTCAAAATATTTTCTGTATATTTTTTCCAAAGTGTACAAATTTATGGCTTGACCAGAGAAAACCAAACTTTCATAAGAGTTAGCGTTTCTTAATAGAGAATCATATTGTTCGGAGTCTTTGTTGATATGAGCTAGTTTACTGCCAGCTTGCAGAATCAATGCTTGGTTTTCGGCACCCAGAAGATTGTTCAAAAAAGTAACTGGATAAAGATTTTCGGGAGATATAGTTATAGAAGACAACGCGCTTTTCACGATAAATTTAAGTTAACTAGAGACTATCAAATAATGGCGTTTTAGTCAGTTGAAAATGAACTTTGCAGCGATCTTTAGAACATTTACTTTTCGTCTTGCAAGCGTTCTTTCATTCTATCTTGCAGCACCTCGACTAATAAATCTGGCTGAAATTTAGATATAAATCGATTGCAACCCACTTTTTTAACCATTGCATCATTGAAGCTGCCACTTAATGAGGTATTAAGCGCGATGAATAAATCTTTCATTCTGCTATCCGCTCGAACTTCAGCTGTTAGCCGATATCCATCCATTTCAGGCATTTCAGCATCTGTGAACATCATCAGTATTTCTTCACAGACATCTCGCCCTTCGTCTGCCCATGACTTTAAAGTATTTAACGCTTCTAATCCGTTTTCCCGTTCGATTATCTCTATATCGAGATTGTGTAGTGTATCCGAAATTTGAGCTCGCGCCGTTGAAGAATCATCCACCACCAATATCTTTTTGCCCGCTAAATGTTCTTTTATTTCGTTGTCTAATAAGTCTTCAGAAAAGCTCGTATCGTAGTGAATTATCTCAGAGAGTACTTTCTCAACATCAATAATTTCAACAAGTTGATTCTCATCTTCATGCTCGACTCTTGTAATTGCGGTCAAGTAATGATTTTTTCCAGTGGTTTTGGGTGGGGGCTGTATATCGCTCCATGATGTATTCACGATATTCATAATCTGACCTATCAAAAAACCTTGAACGCTGCGGTTGTACTCAGTGATAATGACGTTTTCTGGATGATAATCTAAGCCAAGTCGATCCATCTGTATCGAGGCTCTTAAGTCAATAATAGGAATAGATGTTCCCCTATAATTTGTCACGCCCTTAATGTAGTGATGTGACCCTGGCATTTGATTCAATTTTGGAACTGTAATTACTTCTCTTACTTTAAAGACATTTAAAGCAAAAGTGTGTCTAGTGCCAAGTTTAAACATCAGCAGTTCAAGACGGTTTTCACCAACAAGTTGTGTGCGTTGGTCTATAGAAGACAATAGTTGTGACATATTACGTCCTGTATGGCGTGTTAATACATATCTATCGGCAACAAAACTAGAATAATAAATACTTATTTATTCGTTGGAAATAATAAAATGAGTTGTGAATTAGTGGAAACCAATCTCTATGTGCTAAGGTTATAAAAACACAAAATATGTGCACCAATTTGAGTGGATTCGGCAAAAAACAACAATGAGTACTTTATCCATGACAGATTCAAGTGATTCCTCAATATTTAAACGCATATCTAACTTGGTACTGTTTATTTTGTGCATTGTAGTGGGCGTCAACTTATTTTTTATGCATACACATAACGCACAGCAATGGTATGAAGTAGAGTCAGAGCAACTTGGAAGAAGTTTAACAATTCAAGCAGCTAAATTAGTTGCAGCGCCATTAGCCAGAGAAGATCAAGAGTTATTAGGTCATTACGTGGACGTTATCAATAAAGGTATGTTTGTAACCGATGCCGTTTTATTTAACGAAAATGGCATTAGATATGCTCAGCAAGAAGAGCGCCCTACAGTCATAGATATGATGACAAAGCAAGGACCTCAACCCTTAGTGTTTGTAGAAGATATAGTGTTTAATTCAGAAACTATTGGATACATTAAGTTAGTGCTTGATCAGCAAGAAATTACCCAGCATCATCGCAATTTCAATGAAAATCAATTAACCCAGACATTACTGGTAGTGTTATTAAGCGTTATTATTGCTGTGTTGGCGACTCGATTTTTTTACAAAATAAGAAACACATATAAATTCGATGAGGCTGACGTCATATAGTCAATAGTTTAATACCCAGCAGAGTATGAGTGTTATCAATCACATTTATGGCTCTAATAAGTTCAGAACGCTTAGATAGTTAATAGATGTTTGCTCCATAATATCTGTGACCGGACAACCTTTAAGTGAGGATAGTGACTCTGCCACTCTTGGTAATTGTAGCGGCGTATTTCGCTCTCCTTGGAACCCATTTAAGGGCATATCAGGCGAATCTGTTTCAAGTACTAAGTGTTTCAAATCAATATTCTTTATTGCACTTCTGGTTTTTATTGCTCGCGGGTAGGTGATCGTTCCCCCTACTCCCAATTTAAACCCTAATTCAATATACGTATTTGCGATTTGTTCGCTACCACTAAAAGCATGTAATATTCCACCGAAGGCAAACTGACTATCTTTGAGCATCTTAATTAACTCATTATGCGAATGTCGATGATGGAGAATAAGAGGTTTTTTTAAGTGCTTCGCCAGCTCAATTTGTATCGACAGCACAGAAGATTGGTAATCGATGTCGATGTCAATCTTCTTGTCTAAGCCGCATTCTCCAATGGCAACGAAACTTTTGTGATGTTTAGATGCTAAGTCATTGAGTTCACTTTCCACTTGTGTGAGAGACTGCTGCGTTTCTTTCAAAAAATAAGGATGACAACCTAGTGCAATATCCAGCATTGGATATTGCTCAGATAGTGATAATAAGGTTGGAAACTGTTGTGTGGTTAACCCCAAAACAAGTAACCGAGACACACCAATTTCTCTGCATTGATTCAACAATTGATGCCTATCATGCTCAAACGCGTCTAAATCAATATGACAATGGCTGTCTATCATTATGGGCACCTCGCAAGTAAGATAACTGTACGGTGTTGCGTCTAAATAATAATGTTGCGACTCACGGCATCAATCTTTGAATATCCCAAGTATTGTCGGATTTTTTCAAATACTCAAACCTGTCATGTAACCTGTGTTCTCCACCTTGCCAGAACTCAATTCTAGTCGGTCTTATTAAGTACCCGCCCCAAAAATCAGGCAGAGGAATGTCGCCTTTCTTAAACTTTTCTTTCACTTGAGCAAATTGAGTTAATAGCAACTCTTTGGTGGAAATTACTTGGGATTGCTTTGATGCCCAAGCCCCTAACTGGCTGTCTTTTGGGCGTGATAAAAAATACTTTAACACCTGAGCACGAGACAGTAATTCGGCTCTACCAATTACACTTACTTGGCGCTCTAAAAAATACCATGGGAAATGAAGGCTTATATTTTGGTTTTGTTTCAGGTCTTTTGCCTTGTTACTTCCCAAGTTTGTATAAAAAACGAAGCCCTCATCGGTGAGTTCTTTTAATAAAACTATGCGCTGGCTTGGTCGACCATCTTTATCAACAGTGGCGACTGTCATAGCATTAGGATCTGGTAATTCTGATTGAATCGCAGCGTCTAACCATATTTTGAATAAATCCAAAGGATTTTCTGTGAGAGCATCTTTGTCCAATTTCCCAAGTGTATACTCTTTTCTGAACTCATGCAGTTCTTTCACATTCAACCTCTTATGCGTTATCACCAATTACTACGAGCGATAATCCTCTTCATATCCTAATGATCGAAGCGCTCGCTCATCGTCTGCCCAGCCTGACTTCACTTTTACCCAAAGCTCCAAAAAAACTTTGTTATCGAAAAGCTGTTCCATATCTTTACGCGCCTCAGCGCCGATAGTTTTTAAATGGGAACCTTTTTTACCTATCACCATTGGCTTTTGGCTAGCACGTTCCACTAATATCAAGCCATGAATATGGTACACACCCTTTTCGGTCAAACTGAATTGCTCTATTTCGACCGTTACTGAATAAGGGAGTTCATCTCCAGTAAAACGCATGAGCTTTTCGCGAATTATCTCGGCAGCCATAAACCGACTCGAGCGGTCGGTGATGTAATCTTCTGGAAAGTAAAATTCACTTTCAGGAAGTTGATCCAAAATCATGTGTCGTAAGCTTTCTATTTTCTGATTCTTTTTGGCAGATATAGGAATTACATGAGTAAAATCATGGAGTTTGTTTAATTTAGTTAACGTAAGCAATAGCTCTTCGTTATTCTCGACTTTGTCTATTTTGTTTACGAGTAGCCAACACTCTTTATGGGACTGTTTGATTTTCTCCAGAACCATCTCGTCATCTTCCGTCCAGCGAGTACCCTCTACGACGAAAAGAATTAACTCAACGTCAGCAAGGGAGCTGGCCGCGGCTCGGTTCATGAGTTTATTGATTGCTCTTTTTTCTTCGATATGCAACCCGGGAGTGTCGACATAAATCGCTTGTTTGTTGTCCAAGGTGTCAATGCCCATTATACGATGGCGAGTGGTTTGGGGCTTCCTTGAGGTGATACTCACTTTCTGCCCTAAAATTCTATTTAAAATAGACGATTTACCAACATTTGGTCTACCTACTATCGCAACCATGGAGCAATAGCTTTTACTCATTTTTTAAATTCTCTAATATCAATTTTGCGGCTTCTTGTTCTGCTATTCTTCTGCTTCGACCTTTTCCAACGGCTCGTACTTTGAGTTCTTTAATCTCGCAGCTTACTAAAAAAGTCTGAGCGTGATCTTTGCCGGATATTTCAACTACACTGTACTCTGGCAGAGAAACCTGTTTGGACTGCAAGTACTCTTGCAACTGGGTTTTATTATCTTTAATAACTTCATTTGGATCTAAGCTTTTTAGCCGAGCTGTAAATAGCCGCTCGATCAACTGTCGAGCCGCGTCAAACCCGCCATCAAGGTATACGGCTCCAATTATTGACTCTACTGCATCAGCAAGGATTGATTCGCGTCTTCTGCCACCACTCTTAAGTTCGCCTGGCCCTAACTTGATTAAAGGGCCTATCGATAGTTCTTTAGCGATAGTGGCCAATGTGGTTCCTTTCACGAGATTTGAACGCATTCTTGTCAATTTGCCTTCTGGCAAGTTTGGAAATTTATCGAACAAAATTTCGGCTACAACCATACCTAAGACAGCATCACCTAAGAACTCCAGTCGTTCGTTGTGCTGTTTTGACGCACTTCTGTGAGTAAGTGCCTGCTCTAACAAAGAAATATTGTTAAATGTATAGCTTAATTGCTGTGGAAGTACAGTGTTTGACTCAGCCAAAAATGTCTCCTCGTTGGTCTCATATGATTTTTTAGAACTAATTAATAGTTCCAATTCTATGAAACCTGATACCAGTAGGCAAAAATGTTGGAAGGAAATCTGATTCGTCTCGCCCGAATTCAAAACTCATCCAAATGAATACCGCCTTACCAACTATGTTATTTTCAGGCACATATCCCCAAGCTCTGCTATCCTGTGAGTTATCTCTGTTGTCACCCATAACAAAGTAATGCCCTTCAGGCACCACGTACATGCCTGTTGGCTCAAGCCTTCTAGGATTTTTAAGGATTGTATGCTCTACTTCCCCTAACTGCTCAATAAACATAGGCCAGTTTTCGCCATGTTCCTCTACGTTACCCCGGCCAATCGACTTCAAAGATATCGGAATTTCCGGAGGACAAGGCGATTGACCAACACATTTAGGTTTAATAAAAATTTGTTTACGCCGGTAATAAATAGTTTCGCCTGGCAAGCCGACCACACGCTTTATATAATCCATGCGTTCATCATCAGGGTATTTGAAGACAACTACATCACCGCGCTTTACTTCACCTGTGTCTACTATTTCACTCCGCATCACAGGATCTTTTAGGCTGTAGGCAAATTTTTCTACCAATAAAAAATCGCCAACCAATAAAGTCGGAAACATGGAACCAGAAGGGATTTGAAAAGGCTCATAGATGAAAGAACGGAACACCATAACGCCAAAAAAGATGGGGAACATTTGTTTACAAAAATCGACACTCGCTGGCATAGACTGCTCGTAAACAGCCTCGTATTCTTCTTTTGACTGACCATCAGTGCGTTTTGGAGCAAATTTTAACTTGTATACCAACCACACGACACCAGTAATAATGCTAATGAGTACTAGAAATATCGAAAAATAATTTGCCATTAATTATCCACCTTGAGTATGGCTAAAAATGCATCCTGCGGTAATTCAACATTTCCTACCTGTTTCATGCGCTTTTTACCTTCTTTTTGCTTTTGCAACAGCTTTTTCTTACGACTTACGTCACCACCATAACATTTTGCAATTACGTTCTTGCGCAACTGCTTTACAGTGCTTCTTGCTATTACGTGATTTCCTATTGCTGCTTGGATTGCAATATCAAACATTTGCCGTGGAATTAATTCCCTAAGCTTATCTACTAAATCTCGACCTCTGTATGGGGCGTTGTCTTTATGAGTAATAATGGCCAGCGCATCTACTCTTTCTGAATTAATAAGAATATCGAGGCGGCACATGTCTGCAGCTTGGAAACGAGTAAAATTATAATCGAGCGAAGCAAATCCGCGACTTGTTGATTTTAATCTATCAAAGAAATCCAATACAACCTCTGCCATTGGCAGATCATAGGTAATGGCAACCTGTTTACCATGATAAACCATGCTGGTTTGCACTCCGCGCTTATCAACACACAATGTGATCACATTTCCAAGATATTCGGACGGTACTAGGATATTGGCCGTCACTATAGGTTCTCGAATTTCTTCAATGTCATTTATCGCTGGGAGTTTTGACGGGTTATCTACTTTTAGCACTTCGCCTTTAGTGGTTTTAACCTCGTAAACAACCGTTGGTGCAGTCGTTATTAGATCAAGGTCGTATTCGCGCTCTAAACGTTCTTGGATAATTTCCATGTGCAACATACCAAGAAACCCAATTCTAAACCCAAAACCAAGAGCACTTGAACTTTCTGGTTCATAAAACAAGGAGGCATCATTTAAACTTAACTTTGATAGCGCATCTCTAAAATCTTCGTAATCATCTGAACTTACGGGAAATAAGCCGGCGTAAACCTGTGGTTTTATTTTTTTAAATCCAGGCAATGCTTTATCGGTTGGATTTTTGGCTAAGGTTATTGTATCTCCAACAGGGGCTCCATGTATTTCTTTTATGCCCGCAATTATAAATCCAACTTCACCGGTCTTTAGTGTACTTTTTTCTGTTTGCTTTGGAGTAAATACGCCAATTTTATCCGCTTGATGAATAGTATCGGTAGACATAATTTTTATTTTGTCTTTAGTATTTAGCTCGCCATTTACAATTCGAACCAAAGATACAACTCCTTGATACTTGTCAAACCATGAATCGATAATAAGCGCTTCAAGTGGAGCATCACTGTTGCCAGTTGGAGGTGGTATTTTGTTCACAATTACTTCCAACACATCGATAATACCAACTCCGGTTTTAGCCGAACAGCGAACTGCGTCTATTGCATCAATGCCAACAATATCTTCAATTTCTTCAGCAACCCTTTCCGGCTCGGCTTGTGGAAGGTCGATTTTATTTAAGATGGGCACTACTTCCATATCCAAATCAATTGCTGTATAGCAGTTTGCCAGTGTTTGAGCTTCAACTCCCTGTCCCGCATCGACCACAAGCAAAGCGCCTTCACACGCCGCCAATGAACGCGATACTTCATAGCTAAAATCCACGTGACCAGGAGTATCAATAAAATTGAGCTGGTAGGTTTCTCCGTTTTTGGCGGTATAATGTAAAGTTACACTTTGCGCCTTTATGGTTATGCCTCTTTCTCGCTCGATATCCATTGAGTCAAGCACCTGCTCAGCCATTTCTCGGTTAGTAAGTCCTCCGCACTCTTGTATCAAGCGGTCTGACAAAGTAGATTTACCATGATCAATATGAGCGATGATACTAAAATTTCGAATATTTTTAAGTTGCATACAGTTAATAAACTACCTAGGTATAATCACAGCAAAGGTGACATGGATTGTGTTCAAAAATAAAGCTCATTACACTCTTATCCGCTTAGTTTTCAGTCCTCATCGAAACTTAGTCAACACCCTAACCCGTTTATTGTCTGGTGTAGTTACTTGCTAAGTTCTGCCGTACTCTAGGGAAAAGATGCGATAGCAAAAAGCGTGCAGATAGTACCTTTTTGTGAAGCAAATTGCGACTATTTCCGCCTGAATTGATGTGATTAAGTGTAAGCAATTATGCTGATAGTTGTTATTTTTAACCTACCAAACTCAAAGGCCTTAGGTATTTGTGTCGCGTGAATCATTCATTGAGTTTATGTACGGGTATTTCGTGTTTTTTAGTTGCCACTTGATGTTGAGTAGCCCCCAAGAATACAGGCTTAAATTTACTTTTATTGTTTGGTTTTTTAGAGGAAGCAGATACCCACCAATAGCACAGAAAAGAAGACACACATCCAAACATTAGAATAACAAGCTCATGAAGATTGGGCATAACCATATTCAATAAAGTTGACGTCGCAATCAATGCGAATATTGGCAATATATAAATCATTATAGAAGCGTTTATCAATGCAGATTCATTGATCCCGATTTTTACCTGTTGACCAACAACCAGTTCGCAAGGAGTATCAATTAATATATGCTCTGGTTTTGGTGAAAAGGCTTTTGCAATTGTGGTCGTTGGGCATGAATCGCTCGCTGTGCAAGACGAGCAGGTTGTCTTGACTGAAGTTTCTACCCAAGCTTTATTTCCATCCACAGCCACCACAGTTCCAGTTTCTTCGATCATACTTATCTATTACCATCGATTAATACAATGGAGTTCGCTAATTTAGTGGCCGTATCTAGGGGTATTTCCCCAATCACTGTAACCTGATATCGACCATCTGATATAGACACTATAGACTTTGCGTCAGACGTTAAAGCTAAGTCATCTTGATTCGATTCTATGGCTTGGGTAACGTAAATTGACACGTCTACTAACCCATCACTTATCATCAAATATTCTGCTAATTGATTGGTAATCGGTATACGCCGAAGATTTTGTGATACTTTTTGCATTCCAACAGGCATAAACTCCAACGTCCAAGGCAATTGACTATTTTCCTGCAGAAACGCTCTTGAAACTGGCGGAAGTTGGTTTTCCTGTAAGTTCAAAAATTGAGTTTTCACGCTGTCGTCTATAATCAGCCGAGTTACCTGTATCTGTTCTAATAAATTACCTTGCAGGTCATACATGTTCTGTTTAAGTAACAAGCCACTCTCTTCATCTAACCAAAGGTGGTATTGATAGCGAGTTTTATCCTTACTTATTACTCTAATTTGTTGAGCCATTTTACCTGAAATTCGATTTCGCCCCATAAGTAAAATGTCATATCCATCATTCAACAAATCAGGATCATGAATAAACGCATGTGGTATCGGACCATCTATAACAGAGGCTCTTACACTTACTGGAGTGTGTCCAGGTTCAAACACACTGACTTTATTGTCGATTCTAATTTGCTCAAACCCGGGGCCATTAAGTAAACTAAGTTGCTCAACTTCAAGCCCTGACTCCAAGATAGCGTGACGCCACACATAAGGAAGGGTATCTCTTCCTGGTACAGAAACTACAAAGCTTATTTCAAATGGTGCGGTATTTACCGAATCAGTAAGCCTTTGCATCCAAGCGTGAGCAGATAAGACATCAAACTGTGAGTCATCAGAATTAGAGCGCTCTGTTTCGCTAATAGTCGGCTCTGGTGTATCTGTTTGTGCACTTGTATTAAACGGACAAGTAAAAACAAAAAAAAACGTTGCAAACAAGAGGGTCTGCAACGGTTTTTCAAATACCAATGACTTCATGAAATTATGGTTTATCGCTTGAAAGTTCTTCGTTGTTTGTATCATTCGGATTTATTTGCACAGCTTGATTGGCCACTGAGCGCAATTTTTGCTGTCTCAAGTGGTCTTGGATCAAAGCGTTAATCTGGCGTCTTTGCTCCAGTAGTTGATTCATTCGCTCTTCGGACGATGTGTTGCTCGGCAAACTTACTGGTGCTAGTCCACCCTGTGGGCCAAGAATGGGAGGCGCGGTACTAAAAGGATCTGAAGTTTCTGGTTGATTGTACGTTTGAAAACCAAAAATAACTAAGGCGGTGACGCACGCTACCATAGCCAGTTGTCCACTTTGTCTCAATATTGGCAGAACTGCAGCGATGACCGGTTGCTCTCTCCAGTTACGTTTCGGAGCAACAATTGGCAGTTCATTATCAAGGGCTTCTGCTACCCTAGCGCTTATATCAAAACTAATATCACTAGATGCATCGTTTCTCATTAAATCGCGCGTCAAGTGATAGCTTTTCCATTTACTATTTAGCTCAGAATTTTCGCTAATGGCTTTTATTATACTTTCTGAATTAGATGGTTCGGAGTCAAACTCTCCGTCTACTAATGCCGACAACTTTTCATATTCTTGAGTCATATACTCACAACCTTGATACCAGTTAGTGTTTAGTATTTTAAAATTAGAAATGGTTCAATTTGTTTGTACAAAAATTTACACTTAACTTTGAAACACTCGAATAGTGTACACAAAATAGCCTGCTTGCACATACTATTTCTGTATTAGAGGCACTATTACTTTATCAATGGCTTCTCTTGCTCTAAAAATTCTAGAGCGCACTGTCCCGACGGGACATTCCATCACATCGGCTATTTCTTCATAACTTAATCCATCTATCTCACGCAGCGTTATTGCAGCTCGCAGGTCGTCAGGCAAACTTTCGATAGTCGCAAACAACTTTGCTTGTAGTTCATCAGAAAGCAGCTTGTTTTCTGGTGAAGCATTCTCTTTAAGAGCCTCACTGCCATCATAAAAATCAGCCTCCTGTGCATCTACGTCGCTAGCGGGTGGTTTTCGTCCCTGAGACGTTAGATAGTTTTTTGCACTGTTGACAGCGATGCGATATAACCATGTATAAAAAGCACTTTCACCTCTGAAGTTGGGCAAAGCTCTATACGCTTTTATAAACGCTTCTTGGGTCACATCAGCGACATCTCCTGAATTTTTTACATAGCGCGCAACGATATTCATGACTTTATTTTGATGCCTTGTAACCAATAGGTTAAAAGCATTCTTATTGCCACTTTGCACCATGCTTACTAATTCTTGATCGGTTTTTTGCTCGCTCATTGATGCCATTTCTCCTCTAACCTACTACTTTAATGGCTGCGGGCAAGTTAGTTGGTATGACCACATTACTAATAATAAGTTTTTTCAAATTATTTTATCTACTTTATGTTAAACACGTCGGATTAAAATGTTTAGATGCTCATTTTGATATAAAATTGGGATTATATTACTTTTTTAAAGTTTAAATTTGTTATTATTCGTTACTGATACAAAATTTGACTCAGTACACATTGACCTGCCCTAAGCTTAAGTAATTACAAATAATGACCATTAAAAATAAAAACAGTGACTCAAATTCATACAACCAGACTCAAAATATGCACACACAACAACACATTGAACACACCTGCGACCTGTTGGTCATAGGCAGTGGAGCTGCTGGATTGAGCCTTGCCCTTAATCTTGCTGAAAGTTGTAATGTTATTGTTTTAAGTAAAAGTGACATTAATGAGGGCTCAACGCGCTATGCCCAGGGTGGGATAGCGGCCGTGTTTGACGATAATGACTCTATCGAAAGTCATATAAATGATACGTTAAAAGCTGGTGCGGGTTTGTGTGAAGAATCGGTAGTTAGATTCACAGCTGAAAATGCAAAGACCAGCATGCAATGGCTGATTGAACATGGTGTTCCTTTTGATGAAGAGAAAGATGACAATGGAAATAAACGGTTTCATCTAACTCGTGAAGGCGGACATTCACACCGGCGCATACTGCATGCTGCTGATGCGACTGGACAGGCAGTACAAAGCACTCTTTCTGATAGTGTCAAACATCATCACAACATTCATATTTTTGAACGCTATAATGCCATAGATCTTATCAAATATGACAAAACCGATAATTTTTGTGCTGGCGCTTATGTGTGGAATAGGAAAAAAGAAACGGTAGAAGTAATTAGAGCAAAATTCATTGCGCTTGCCACAGGAGGGGGCAGCAAAGTATATCAGTATACGTCTAATCCAGACGTCGCCAGTGGTGATGGAATAGCCATGGCTTGGCGCGCCGGCTGCAACATCGCTAATATGGAGTTTAATCAATTTCATCCAACCTGTTTATATCATCCGGATGCGGGTAACTTTCTAATTACTGAGGCGCTTAGGGGAGAAGGTGCGTTTTTATGCCATAAAGATGGGACAAAATTTATGCATAAGTTTGATGAGAGAGGTGATTTGGCGCCTAGAGATATTGTAGCGCGCGCGATTGACTATGAAATGAAACGCTTGGGCGAAGACTGCATGTATTTAGATATTAGTCACAAGCCGAGCGATTTTATTGTCAAACACTTCCCTAACATTTACCGAAAATGCCGGTCTTTGGGAATTGATATTACACGACAGCCAATCCCGGTGGTTCCCGCCGCACATTACAGTTGTGGTGGCGTTGTGACGGATTTGGACGCACGAACAAACTTAGACAATGTCTATGCTATTGGCGAAGTTGCTTACACGGGTCTGCATGGGGCCAACAGGATGGCAAGCAACAGTTTGCTGGAGTGTGTCGTATTCGCTCATTCATGTGCAAGGCATATATTAAAAAACCATCGCAGCGCATTAAATCAAAAACCCATAAAGCCATGGGATGAAAGTAGAGTAATTGATTCTGACGAAGCGGTTATAATCCAGCATAATTGGCATGAGTTGCGTCTGTTTATGTGGGATTTTGTTGGGATTGTGAGAACCAATAAAAGGCTCGAAAGAGCGCTTCGACGCATTCAGTTGCTCAAACAAGAGATTGATGAATACTATTCAAATTTTAAAGTCAGCAATAATATGTTGGAATTGAGAAATTTGGTTTGTGTGGCTCAGTTAATTGTTATTTGCGCTATGCGCAGAAAAGAAAGCCGAGGATTACATTATAATCTAGATTATCCAGAGCCTTTGAAAAATCCTAGTCCAACAGTAATTAATAAAAATAACATGGATAAGTATTAATACGTCGAGTTCGCCTGGTTTGTATACTTGCTTGCGCTAATTTAGTTCGCATACCTCGCCAAAAAGGTGAACTCGAGTTTTGAACTTGCTTTCACTGGTTAACATGAAGTCTTTTCTATTCTCAATAGTGAGCGCCTTGCCCACCATATCTAACTTAGCCGGCAAGCCAATGGGTTGCATGAAAACCGTTTTTACCTGAAAGGTCTCTTCATTAAGCCATTGTTGATTATGCAAGCATGAAATAGCGATTGCTTTTGAAAACATGCCATGAGCTATCGCTTTTTTAAAGCCTAGCATTTTTGCGGTTAAGGGGTGAAGATGAATGGGATTGTAATCACCCGATACTCTTGCATACCGTCTACCAATATCACTTTCAAAGCTAAAAGATTCTAAGTTCTGATAAGAGTCAAGAGCTTGAGATATTTTGGATTGACCCAGCTTTATCCAATCTGGCACATCAATAGACTTTTCACTGAGATGACGCAGTTTTTCCTTGTCATGTTGCTTTCGCGCCAAATAAACACTATTTCCTACTATTAAAGGCTGATGCGCCAATGACTTGCTTTCATGTGAACATAATTCAAAATCATAAGCCTTTGTGGTGACTTCAAATAACCAGCCTTTTTTATGAAAGTAAGTATTGCCAAATTCTGTGACTAATAGAATTTTTTGATTAATAGTCGGTAATTTAAAGACATCGATTTGATTACCAATGTGCACTAACCCCAATGGCTTAAAGGGAAAAGAATCTTGTACCATCATATCAAGCTGCATTGGCAAGGATAATGTCTGTACATAATTCGGATGAACACCTTGTGTTGAGTTCCATTTAGTAATGGCATCATAAGTATTCACATGGGACTCTGAAATCGTTATTTGTTTGCTTCTCTTACACTCAGGCATAAGAGGTGTATCTGCTTCTGCATATGTTGGTTTAAACGCAACTGCTTTTGCATATAACGATATAATTGAAGTATCCATTCTAATTCCTTTATGACTACTACACTGAAATAAAGCGAGATTTGATTAACAAACTATGGTTGAGCACATAAAGTTAAACAATAGACAATTCAGAGACCTGACGCTAGCCAAATCATTTCAATAATAAAATAGCGATGCTTGTGTCTATGATTGTTGTTCAACTGCGCCGAAACGCTCTTGGTCCTTGCATAATTTAAATATACACTTAAATTTTAGTACAAAAATTGGAAACACGATAATATTAAACACACAAGATTTAAAACTACTACATAAATTATATTTTAATACCGCAGAACATAGATACTTGTTACGCTTTCATTAACTCCAAATTATGTCCCTGCAAATTGCTTTATAAGAGACAGAGTCTAAAAATAGTCTAGGAATGAAGATCATCTGTCTTTGTGGACAAGATAACATGCGTTTCGGGGCACAGCATAGTGTATTAACTTGGCGCAGTTGCAAAAAAACACCAAACATACATAACAATGAGCCTTGACCACATATCTCATAAGTAAAACTTGAGGGTACTGACGGCTTAATTGAGCGGATATTCCGGTCATCTTTTGGTACGGCAATTATTGAGACACCTGATGATTCAAGTTTGAGTGAAAAGCTAGCACCTTTAATACAGTAATCACAGCATAGGAATGCTACCGCTAAAGCATATAATAGGCTCACCAAAATCAATGTATAATCGGAGCATCCAAAACCACTCAAAAAATAGAAAGCACATCCAAGACAAGCTATGAGAACTGTAAATGCACTGTACAAGTGCCAATGGACGATAACGTCAATGTCAATTAATTTGAATGGGTAATTGATTTCTTCATCAAAGGTTTGCCGACTAATAGTTGTCCTCGGCTTTTATTTCGATGCTGGTTTTAACGTGTTTAACCATTGCACTAAGGTCCGGATCTTTGCAGGGCTTATGTCCCATAAACCATGCAAATAAATCAGGGTCGTCACATGTTAAAAGTCGCTCAAACGTTTCTTTTTCAGAAAATGACATGGTATCAAAAGCTTGTTCAACAAAGGGTAAAAACAAGACATCTAATTCCAACATCCCCCTGCGACAGGCCCATTTTAGACGGTTAAGTCGTTTATCCGGAAATTGCTGATTATCCAATGTGTTCTCCTTTTATTTTCAGTTGGATGATATCACTAGTGACTTGTACTGAAAACTGGACTTTAGTTTTTTATTTGTTTGAAAATCGATTGCAAATGAATCTGATGCCCATATACATTTAGCAATTGAGTAGAAATTTAATGGAGTGCAACTTGAACCCGAGCAACTTTATTACCCCTTTAAAAAGTTTGAGCATCATTCGAATTGAAGGTGAGCAGAGCAGTGATTATTTGCATGGTCAACTAACAGTTGACACAAAAAATTTCGACGAAAACAAGGCAAGACTAACGGCACACTGTGATTTTAAAGGCAAGATGTTTTCAGTTTCTTTTTTATCCAAATTCAAAAACAATTATTTTTTAACCGCTCACAAAGATTCTGCAAGTGAAAGCTTACAGCAGCTAAAGAAGTACGGAGTATTCTCTAAAGTTGAGATTAAATTATGCGATAGAATGAAAATTTTCGGCGTTTACGGAGATGACGCTTCCAAAGATTTAAAGACGTTGTTTCCAGATGCTGTTGATGAACATCTTAGCAGTGTACAAAACAGTTTTGGTCAGGTAATTAGCTTCAACGATTCTTCTAAACGGTATTTATTTATCGCAACTGAAGACGGTGAACAACAATTACGCGAAGTTACGGGGGATTTGACAAATTCAGAGCAGATCTGGGAGAAACTGGAAATTGAAGCAGGGTTATCAAACATACAATCACCGACGATCTCTCAATATGTGCCTCAAATGCTTAATCTGCAATACCTAAATGCGATTGATTTCGATAAAGGGTGTTATATGGGTCAAGAAGTAGTTGCTAGGACAAAGTTTCTTGGCAAAAACAAACGAGCGACTTTTATCTTTCAAGGTGAAACGTCTACTCCAAACACATTAGCTAAAGAGCCTAGTGTCGGTGATTCAATCGAGGTTAAAATTGATGAAAGTTGGAGAAGAGGTGGAACCATTTTGAGAGTAGTCAAGCTTGAGAATGACCAAAGTACAGAATTTAAAGGATTGGCAGTAATGGCAAATGACACAGCAGTGGGCTCTGTGTTACGCTTAAAAGGTAGTCAGCAAGAGTTGTCTATACAGCCCTTACCTTATTCAATCGAACAATAAGATTAGTTCTTATATACAGAAGGAAACGCATGCTCATCTCACAAAACAAAGTCGTAACAATACATTATTCAGTTAAAACACCTAATGGTGATCTCATTGATGAATCCCGTGATTCTGAACCACTTGCTTTCATACAAGGCAGCAAATTTATGATCGCCGGACTAGAAGACGCGCTAGAGGGTCGTCAAACAGGTGATAAATTTGAAATTACCATTGAACCGGACAAAGCATATGGAGAAAGACATGATCAATTGGTTCAGCAAGTTCCAGTGACCATGTTTGACGGGATGGATGTAGAGGTAGGCATGAGTTTTAGAGCAACGACGGATAATGGCGAACAGTCAGTAGTGATTGTCGATAAAACCGATGAATTTGTCACTGTCGATGGAAATCACCCATTGTCAGGTCAAACGTTAGTGTTTGATGTCGATATTGTCGAAGTTCGCGATGCAACACAAGACGAGTTATCTCACGGTCATGTACATGGCCCTGGCGGTTGTAGTCACTAACAACAATACAAGCCAGTAATGCATTGCTGGCTTATCACTTAGGCCGATTTTAAGCATATTAATGTGTTCTAGCTTAACGCATCGTCTCCCTCTTCTCCCGTTCTGATGCGCAAGACTCTCTCTAAGTCGTATACAAATATTTTGCCGTCGCCTATCTTGCCTGTTTTTGCAGTTTTAGTAATGATTTCGATGGCGCGATCGACAATTTCGTCTGTGACGGCAAGCTCCAATTTAATTTTTGGCAAAAAATCAACTTGATATTCGGCCCCTCTGTATATCTCCTGATGACCTTTTTGACGACCAAATCCCTTTACTTCTGTCATCGTCAAACCTGAAACTCCAATATCTGAAAGCGCTTCTCTAACATCATCTAACTTGAACGGCTTTATGATTGCTTCTATTTTTTTCATTGTCTTACTCACTGTCATAAATAGTAGGTATAGGCACGCGTTTATGCTGAGTTTTATTAAATATTTCGACTAATCTTGCATCAGCATAGTCATCAGTGCTCTTTCCTTCAAGAAAATCGTCTATCTGATTATAGCTTAATCCAAGAGAAGCTTCGTCGGCGAGTTGAGGTTTTAAAGATTCGAGGTCTGCCGTGGGGGCTTTTTCTATTATATGAGTTGGCGCGCCTAAATGCTTTGCCAGTTGCCTTACCTGTCTTTTACTTAAACCGAATAAAGGCGCTAAATCACAAGCACCATCACCGTATTTCGTATAAAAACCTGTGATATTTTCAGCCGAATGATCGGTTCCAAGCACCAGACCTTGCGTCAGACCAGCAATGTCGTATTGTATGGCCATTCTAGCTCTTGCTTTTGCATTGCCTTTAACGAAGTCATTTAACTCTGGACTGATGGCACCTTTATTAAACTCTTGATTGCTAGCCAAAGCATTCAAAGCACTTTCATGGATCGCATCAGCGCTCTTTTTCACATTCGCAGTAACGGCCATACTGGGTTGAATAAAATTGATGCTTGCTTGTGCATCGTCCTCATCAGCTTGTACATCATAAGGTAATCTCACCGCTATAAAACGGTACTGACCGGGATCCTGCTCTGTGTTGAGTTCATTAACCGCTAATTGAGCCAATCTGCCGAGTGTACATGAATCGATACCTCCACTAATGCCGAGTATGAGCGAATACATTTGTGATTTGATAAGTTGTGTTTTGATAAAGTCGACTCTGCGCTTTATTTCAAATGTGACATCTAGGTCAGATTGAACACGCATTTCTTTAATAATCGATTGTTTATCCATCAAAATCTCCGAGATTTATTTGTACTGCCGATACAATGCGTAACGAAATTTTGTTTACGCATATTCTTAATAAGTAGTGTGTGTTGTAGGTATTAAATCTACTAAGTGCAAGTTAACTACAATACCGAAAGATATTGTATAGTGGGTTATAGTGTACCTGTATTATATGGGAGTAGTGAAGTGATATTTGGTAACAGCGAGAATAGATTGTTAACTAAGGCTGACATTGCGCGAGCAAGCACAGTAAAAATTGGCCGACATCATCAGTCACATTTTGCGACTATTAGATCTCTGCACAAACAAGCCGGGCTAACACTTTTAGAAATGTTAATCGCAATCGCGATTGTTATCATAGTATTGACCGTAGTGGCACCAAACATGCAGACAATGGTTGCTAAAAACAGAACAATAAGTGAAATCAATGAGTTAAGTGGAGTTATTCAATATGCTAGGTTTACCGCTATCGATCAAAATGCTACGGCAGTAGTATGCCCAGCGCCCGACTTTGAAAACTGCTCAACCAATTGGAATCAAGCAAAAATAGTATTTATTGACAGTAATGGTAACAATAGCAGAGACTCGACTGAGCCTTTGTTAATGACCTCAACCGAAATCACTAGTGGAAATAATGTAACTGGCCCTAGCTCTAGCATTGTATTTGCAGGCTCAGGCGCAATTAATATTCCAACAAATATTAAAATATGTCCAAAAAATAATGAGGCTACCATCGCCAGAGGCCTAAGTATTAATGCCCAAGGCAGAGTGAAAGTAAATGTCGATTCCGATGGGAACTCAATAGTGGAAGACAGTGAAGGAAACGACATCTCTTGTAGCTAGACTCTGTCTGTATATGTCAGGCTCCAATAATCGCTAGACCATTAATTTACTTACCATTCTTGATATGTCTCTTACCCGATCCGGGTAATACACTCACTTGGATCAGTTCTATTTCAATTTCTAAACCGTAAACTTTATTGCTTTATTTTTATATAAAGGAATGAAGCTATGCCCAGCACAAAAATAAATGGATTTACTCTGCTTGAGATAATGACAGCAATTGCAGTATTTTCTATCGTAACGTTTGTAGTGGCTCCATCTGGAGCAACAATCATAAAGAAAAGCCGCTTAATCAGCGAAATAAATAAAACCAGTTCATTTATTAGATATGCGAGATATTCGGCCATTAGCTTGGCTGAAACGGTGACCATATGTCCGACAAACGACTTTGTGCATTGCCAAAAAAGTTGGAGGGATGGGCTGATGGTATTTATAGATAAGAATAATGACAAAACACTATCAGAGGCTGACAAGATGTTGGCTTCTGATTCGTTCTTCCAACGCTTTCACAAAATAAAGGGTTCCAATAGACCAATTGTATTTTACGAAAATGGCAGTAACAGTACTCCTGCGACCATTATTATTTGTCCAAAGTCAAATGAAACTGAAATGGCAAAGGCCGTTATCGTTAGTCTACAGGGCAGAATTAGGATAAGTAGTGACCGCAACGATGACGGAATCGATGAATTATCGTCGAAGAAAAATATTGATTGCCTGGCGATTTAAAATGATTATTAAAAGTTTAAAAGTAAACTCATCATTAAACCATGGGAAATGGTTTTAACAGGCCCAGCAAAATTCAGTTGCCGAAACAGTTCCGTCTGAATTTTTATCCCATGCCTTACGCCCGTCACTATAAATAAATAGGTTGCCCGACCCTTCAACCACCGTATTAGCAACTGGTGTCGCTTTGAGTAAATAAGTTTGACCATCAGCACTATCGATAGTGAGTTGATACTTCTTGCTGGTAGAAGGCTCATTTGCCGGTGAATAATCGGCGTAAATAGCTGGCTTACCAGTATTTGCGCCAGCAATCCCTGCTCCCTCGTAAGTAAAGTTTGATGCACTGTGACGTTCCATGGCACTGGCGAAAGACATCAGATCTGCTTGCACGGCGCCCCTTGCGCTGCTGGCTATCATTCCTTGATAACTTGGATAAGCTATCGAAGCAATAATACCGACAATAGCCACTACCACCATAAGTTCGGTCAATGTAAAACCACGCTGTACTTTTCTTGCCATCTTTATTCTCTTCATTATATTTACTTTAGACTGAAATTTATTAATCAAATGAGTGAAGGCCTATAGCCAAAAAGCCTTACTCACATCACAAATAAATCGCTAGCAGTGTCGATAATCTTTAAGGTTTTTCAATTTCTGTTTTCCAAATATCTTTTTGCACCCTTTCAAATTTGCCGTATAAATTCTGAGCTAAGCACTCAAAGTCAGTACCACAAGCGATTTCATTTCCTTCATCATCGTATTGTATAGATGCAGCAACGCACTCAGCGCCCAAACAAACAACGGGCTTAACGATGTTCTCAATCAGAATTTTCGTATCTGGTGCAATTCCTGTCTGAGACAATTGAGCGTATCTGTCACTCGCTTCATTTTCGCCATTTTGATTCAGGTCTGAAATAGCATTGCCGTTTAATATGTTGACCAAGTATGCTCGACTATTACCCGACGGTGGTGCACACAAAGAGTCATTTGCTGAGGCTGGCAGATATGTAGTAAAAAACACTTTGTAGTCCAATATAAGAGGTGAAGCCAATACCTTTTCCCCCCCACTTGTAAGTCGAATCATCCAACCGTTTTTGTCAGCGAACTTGTTCATTTCTAACTCTTGTTGCGCTTCATCACCTGAGGCCAGTAAATGGTCTGTTGCATCATAAAGATCCAGTTGAGTATACGGAGTTGCTGGGAGCTTGAAACGACCATATTCATCGAACTCAAATACTCCCTTATCTTTTATCATATAAAACTCATCTTGAATGACCGTATTTAAAGGACCTGCTCTAAATCCAGAGCCGATGGCGACTGCATAGTATTGCTCATCCCCCAATAAAATTTCGCTGACATCTGCTCCGTAATAAAAACGCCTGTTAGTCTCTGGGGTATCACCAGAAAAGCTTGCAATCAAGCCACCCTTGATAACATTGTTTACCGGCTCGCCGTTGTAAACGTCGAAACGAAATAACTGACCGCCCATATCAGCTACATACATATGATCGACCAAACCATCATTGTTTCTATCCACCGCTGATACTCTGCCAGGGATACTATATTTCATTTCTTCCAGATTTAAATCAGCATTTTCTTTACCAGCACTCCACAGTAAATTGCCATTTTCAGCGTCAATAACATAGACACTATTGCCGACTAAATCGTCAGTTCTAAACTCTTTTTCATCTTGTAACTCATCATAACCACCACCAACAATCATGACATTTTTAACCGTGCCACCAATATTCATTTTGGAGATAATTGGTCTTGACCAAGTTTGACCCATGTTTGCATAGTCGCCAGTACCACCATCGACAGAAAACACTAACTTTGGGTTTGTTTTACTTGTTACATCAAATACATAGTAATTGTTACCACCTCGTCTCATGCCAACGTAAAGATAAATCTTATCATCGATGTAACGAGCAACAATATCCCCGTCTAAGCCATAAACATGGTTAAATGTCGAACCGTCTCTGTAAAATTCATAAAGATTTCCAAGCAGTTCTTTTGGGACAATAGCGAAGTTTTCTGTACCGTCTTCGGCATCGAAAGAGTGCAAGAACCCATGGTTAGTCGCCACATAAATTGCACTGTCATTTTCTGCATAGTTGATAATCACAGGTTGTGAATGAATTGGATCACCCATGGATTCGCGAATATCACTAGTTGAACCATCGGCATCATCGTCCAAGACATCTACCCCTCGAGCCCACTTGAGCACTTCTGTTCTCATTAAGTCTGGTTGCGGCAGTACGTTCGTGGCGACATCTATAGTCGTGATATTCGAATTGGTCTCATGCAATACATTGCTTGATGACATAATCGTACCAGGCTGATTTTCAAAGAAATAAACGTCTCTATTGAGGTTTAACTTACTAGCAGCTCCGCCCTGTCTTACATCATTGCCGTCAGCAAGTGTTGACCAATAACTATGGCTGTTTTCGGCAAAGAAACCCGTTCCAGAATCCACGGCCGGTAAACCGTTTCTGTCTAAAACCTCATTGCCTTTGATTTTATATTTTTTAAGATTTCCAGGCCAAAGGGTTCCTTCAGCAGGCTTAAATAATGCAAAATACAGTTCATCTCTATGAGACAATCGGTTCAACTGATTCACAGCGACGCCAGGTGACACAAAAGTAGTATTCACGTCCTTGACTTGACGCAATATTGTTTCAAATACGTTAAGAAGCTGGTCGGAATCAGTTGCCTTATAAAAACCACCCCCACTTTGTAACGCTAACTGATTAAGAAAGTTATTGGCATATTGATTGGCTGAAAATCCAATAGTGTGCGTGGTGACGCGTGAATCAATAACCGAATCACCCGCGTCTGAAATATTTTTAACCAAATCAACGCCACACTTCTCTCCACCACCTCCACTGCAAGATTTCCCCAGTAGACTCTGAATTTTTGAAACTGAGTGGTTATTGTTTGCTTGGCCGTCTGATAACAAAACAATGTGGTTATTGGTCTGACACTGCAAGTCTTGTATCGGACTGATATATTGAGCCCCTAACGGTATATACTCATCCCTACAATTGCTGCTGCTTAAGTTATCTTCAGTGCAGCCATAAGAACGAATGGGGTCAGCACCCAAATATGATGCTCTATGACTGACTCTTGTGGCTCGTCTGACAGAGCTATTTACGTGGCTTTCACCGCGTTTACGACCATAGTCCACATTCATACCACCGTAATATAGAGCGGCTTCATAAAGCGTATCAACGATCGGCGTCATACCATTGGTTGTCAGTTCATCAACTTTGCCAATCAAATGTTGCCTTACCGTAGACGAGGTTTCAGGGGTGGCAGTGCCTTCAAATTCAATCACTAATCTCGCTGCGCCAGACGGCTTACCACTGTAGGTGTAGCCCCCTCGTTTCGCGTTAGTAAAATCACTCAATACGATTATCATATTATTTCCATTATTCCACCCCCCCCTATTTATGATCTCTTGAACAATATTGGTGATTGGAGGGCTCTGATAGACACCGTTTCGATACCAACTTGGAATGTTTGACCAAGACACATTTGACGAGGTTTTGGGCTTGTCCCTTAATAGATATCTTTTGTAATTCTTAGACCTAAAGTTTTTTGGGTTGTCCTCATTCACCCCCTGAATGAACATAGATGCACCAGAATTGTTATAATTGTTGTAAGAGGTAAACTCTAAGTAGGCATTTTTTATAGTGGCACCTTGAGAAACGGCGATATTTCGAAATCGAAGACCAATGTATGCATTGCTATTACTTCTGAACGTTAACTCAGACCCAGTATTTTGATAACCATTGGAGCGCTCTTCGGCGTTATCTCGTTGACTTCTTACTTGATAGGTAAGCTTGCTGCCCACACAACCGGTCGCGGAGCTTTCATCATAAGTGACCACGAGTTGAGGTGCTTGGCCACTTCCATAATCATGAGACAAAGCAGAACGAGTAGAGCTAGAGTTCATGCTTTGTGACTCTATTATAATGGCTAAGTCATTGCCACCACACCAATCACCTCTATCTACAATTTCTTGAATAACAGGCGTCAAGTCGGGAGAAGCGATAATTTCTGACCAATATGGAAAAACGTTGTCTTGATCCCACACAACCTCATTTACGGTTTTATTTCTGCTTGAGATATTATTATTGTCTGTAGAAAACTCACTTGCATTTCCAGTGCTCTCTCCTCTTATCGTCAGCGTTGTTGCAGAACTATCATAGCCGTCAGAGGTAAAGCGAAGCACTGCACTGGTAATCACTGCTCCTCGTGGAATATTTATTTTTTGAAAGCGCAGACCTGTATGAACCGTATCTGTGCCCTGAGACAAAACAATTGAATTGCTATTGGTATTAACAGAACTATTAATTTCGTGGGCATCGTCTTTATCCCCTATTACTGGGACGACTAGTTCCGGCGAAACGGGAGAATCGATATCTCTGACGGGAAATAAAATAGGTCCGCCATAGTCAGAAAATCTCATCAAGCCTGCATTTATATTAGTGGCATTGCCAAGCGCATTTCTAAGTGCATCTTGTACTTTTTGCATCCTAGTAGTATCAGTGCCATCACGGCCTGACATGCTTCCCGATGTATCCATGATGAATAACACGTTAGGTTTATACGTGACTTCAACTGAGTCGGAACCTAAATATATTTCTAAATCATCACCAGCGGCTGAAAAGCTGATCATAAACCCCAAAAATAAGGACAGACTAAAGAGGGTAAATTTATTACGATAGTACATATACATTACCTCAATTATTAGATGATGGCGCAAATACGGCTGCTGAGATGGTGTTGGCAACAACATAGTTGCTGCCTTCAAGTTGACCACACCCTCTTATCAAGAAAACGTGGCAATTTATGTTACTGCCGCCAATGACATTACTCGACCCACGACAAGACTGTTCACGGACAAAAGCCGTCTTAGACCAGCTAGTAGTCGGGGGGTTGTCGCTATAATTTGCAGCGGCCGTATGCCTAATTCCAAACGGAAGACCATTTTTTGTCATGGCGCGATCAGTACGGTTTTGGTCAAAACAACTGAGCTGTTCAATATCTAGATCTAACGCAGCTTGTTGTCTGGCTTCAGATAATGGATCAGTCAATGCAGGATCAACTAAAACAGATTCATCTTCTGACTCAAAAATTACACCTGCAATCGCGGCTTCAGCGGCGTCAAATGCGACCGCTCGGCGCTCAGAGGAAGACGCCATTTTTCCCTGTAATAGACTGCTAGAGACCGCAGACACACCTAAAATTGTCACGCTTAACATTATAAGCAAGGCAAACACCAATACTAATCCTGTTTGTTTAGCGATAGTTGCTCTTATTACGACAACTGAAGCGTTATCTTTCTGGACTCGATTATTGGTTTTATTAGAATAATTCATGAGCTCCCCTTAGCGAAGTTACGCATATTTCTAAGTGTTACCGTGGTCTCAAAAGCTTTGTACAATCCGTTATCTGGAGCAGTAAAACCGTTTTCATTCAACAATTTGAAGGTGGATTTCTTGTCCAGTTTTACACCTCCTTCTCCCTTCACTACCATTGCCATACGTATACTGACAATGTGCTGATTTGCATTAAGTGCTGCGGCTAGAGCTGAGGCATCAATGTACTTTACTGGCGTAGTCTGACCGCTATTACCCTCAGGATCTGCTACACCGTAAGTGACTTGAAAAGAGTAAACATCATCTAAAATAGTAAATGCAGAATGAGAATTGTGACCAACGGCGGCTTTTTGCCCTCTTAAGTAGCGACCATCAAAGCCCCTGCACTTAAGTTTGTTACCGCTGACGAAATACTCATTTACGACGTAAAACTCTTCGTCGTCAGCATACCCTAGTTTATACCCTCTACAATCTCTTAATCCCTGTAGACTGACTACTAGGGTGTCGTCTGCGCCATCGGCACCGTCAATAGCGCCAAGTTTCACTCTATTAACAAAATCTCCTGGTAATGGGACGGGGTGGTTGCGCAAAAAGGATTGCTCCTCAGCGGTATCCACAATGTCGCTTAAATTGGGATTAAGCGGATCATATAAACCCACCATTAGAAGTTCATTTCGCATTCTACTGATAATGTATCGTCCACTTTCTTGTGTACTTGCTACAGCTCGATTCAATCTATCCGTCATGGAGTTACTTACAAAGACTTGAATGATCGAAGCCGAAATAATAATACCCAAAGTGAGCGCGATCATTATCTCTACAAGAGTAAACCCCTTCTGAATAGCTTTCCTTTTTCGTGAATACATTGTTAAATGTTGTCTAATATCAGTCATAACGTAATCTCTTTGACAACACAGTCGAAAGTCCCATCGCCGTCTGCGTTGCAATTATCGTTGAGTACTCTATTGTCTCCACGCCATTTCTGAGCAGGCCACTTGATCATAATTGTATGAATTGACCCTGCCGTACATGCATCAACGTCAGTAGTGTCGTTGTCATCGCAGGTTACAAATAACTTAGCTTTAGGGCTTTCCATAACAGTTGCACATGACATTTGATAAGCATCAAATGTCGCAATTTGAGTTTGAGTACATTCATTTGCTTGGCAATTGGGGATTTGTACAGGGAACGTCAGACAATAACATTGATACGGGGGCAAAGAACTCCCACAGCTTAGGTTTTTGAAGTTGTAAATGTCTGGATTGAAGTAATCGTTGTGAACCACAAATCCGTCGGTTATAGACGAGGCAATAGTACTTGCCTTTAATCGCTCAGCCATCTGTTGAGATACCATAACGGCCTGAGTTCGAGCCAACGCTTCTTTGTTAGAAAAAGAACCAACAAATTGAAGAGATGCTACGCCTAACAATCCAATAGACAAAATAACTAGAGTAACGAGCACCTCAATCATACCTACCCCTTGCTGGTATTTAATTGATTGCTTTTGATAATTCATTTGTCTCACTCGCCTGTCGATTAAAAATTCAAACTGGTTTTGCTGTTATCGACAGAATAGCTATTTTCGTCAATGATTGGTTATTTTGTCTGAGTATAACGTATTAAATATGGCTGGAAACTGGACGAGAGGCGGGAAATTTTAACCAAAAATACACTCCGGGATCGTGCCCGAAGTGCAGTATCGTATTGACGCTTATAAATTTTTTATAGAAATACGTATATCGATTATAGAAATTAAGGTTAAGGTCAAGTTACTTGTTTTATACGTAATTCTTTGGGAACAGCAAACTCAACGTTTTCAAGTCGACCAGAGCGCTCAGTAGATTTGATAGCACCCCATTCTATTAGTTTGTCGACTACCCCCTGCACTAGCACTTCAGGAGCAGAAGCACCGGCAGTAACTCCGACATTGTTTATATCTTTTAACCATTCTTTTTGGATGCAATCTTTATCTGCAATTAAATATGACTTAGCACCCATTTTTTCCGCAAGTTCCCTCAATCTATTGGAATTTGAAGAGTTTTGAGCTCCCACAACAAATAACACTTCACAATCTGATGCAAGGTCCCTAACAGCATCCTGTCTATTTTGCGTGGCGTAACAAATGTCATCTTTTCTCGGTCCATCAATTTTTGGAAACTTGTGGCGCAGAGCTTCTATTACCTCTGCCGTGTCGTCTACCGACAAAGTCGTTTGACTGCAATAATAAAGCTCATTTGGGTTATTGACTTCAAGATTTTCGACGTCTTGAATAGATTCTACCAAATAGATACCGCCTTCCTTATTATCATATTGACCCATAGTTCCTTCGACTTCGGGATGGCCATGATGTCCAATCAAAATACACTCTGTTCCTTTCTTACTGGCCCTCATAACCTCCATGTGGACTTTGGTTACCAATGGACATGTTGCATCAAATACTTTTAAACCACGATCGGTCGCTTTTTTTCGCACGTTTTGAGATACGCCGTGGGCTGAAAAAATAACGATTGCATCGTCTGGTACTTCGCTTAGTTCATCTACGAAAATCGCACCGCGTTCTTTTAACCCGTCTACCACAAATTTGTTATGAACGACTTCATGTCTCACGTATATGGGCGGTTCAAAGATTTCAAGCGCTCGCTCGACGATAGTAATTGCTCTATCAACCCCCGCGCAAAACCCCCTTGGATTGGCTAAATGAATTTGCACTCTTACCTTACCTCAATGATTTCGACTTTGAAAACAACGGTTTGCCCAGCTAGTGGGTGATTAAAATCTACTGTAACTGAATGACCAGCAATGCTTCTTATTATTCCCGGTAATTCACTTCCATCTGGTTGAGAAAACCCCATAATCATGCCTTCTTGGAGTTGGTCATCAGAATCAAACTTATTTCTATCCAAATGATAAATATTATCTGGATTTGGCATACCAAAGGCATCGTTTGCAGACAGTGTAAATGATTTTTTATCGCCTTTTTTTAGTCCTCTAAGGCAAGCCTCAAAATTGGGTGTGAGACTGCCATCCCCCATCACCATTTTGGCCGGCTTTTTATTTACACGCGTACTATCGGCTGCAGTCCCATCTTCAAGCGTTAAATCAAAATGAAGAATAACTTCACTATTATCGCCAATTACTAATTCACTATCAGTTGAAGTATTACTCATTAGAATCGTTCGCCTCTTTATTTTTAAACATATCGATAATTAGTAGTAAAGCACCAATAAATATTGCAGAGTCTGCTACATTGAAAGCGGGCCAATGATACGAATTGTAATAAAAGTCTAGAAAATCAATTACGTAACCGTGCGATAAACGGTCGAATACATTGCCTATAGCGCCTCCTAAAATGAACGAAAATGCCACAGGTAACAGTATCTGCTGTTTAGTAGCACTCTTTAACCACCAAACAATTACGCCGCTCACGATGATCGCAACCGCCGACAAAAAGTACCGTTGCCAGCCGTCTTGGTCGTGCAAAATACTAAATGCAGCGCCATAATTATGTACGTAAGTAAGATTAAAAAATGGCAAAATTTGGTTGGACTCATAAAGATTCATAGATTGAACTATTGCGTATTTAGTGATTTGATCAAATACGAAAATAATCACCGATATCCAAACAAAGCGTAGTCCAGTGTTCCTGAAATAATCAAGCATATTGGCGTATTTCCCCATCGCCCTCTACATTGTCTATACATCTTTTACACAGTTCAGTGTGTTTAGGATCCTCGCCTATCTCTTCTTTGTGATGCCAGCATCTTACGCATTTATCATACTCAGATTTCTCCACCAAAACGAAGAATTCCTTTTGGTCAGTAGCAAAAGCATCGTCAGGCTTTTCATCGACTAGTTTGACCTGGGCTTGAGATGTTATTAAGACAAATCTAAGCTCATCTCTTAACAGAGATAATTTATCTAAAGTAGCTTGATTTACATACAAGGTAACCTTTGCTTCAAGCGAGCCACCTATTAGCTTGGCATTTCTAGCTTGTTCCAAAGCACTATTAACCTCAGTTTTAATGGCTAGGATTTGTTGCCAATAATCGTCATTAAACTCGCTCATAGGAATAGTGGGAATACCTTCATACCATGTATCGGTAAAGACAAATTCACTACGCTTGCCAGGCATAACTTCCCAAAGTTCTTGAGCAGTAAAACTCATTATAGGTGCCATCCACCTGACTAAAGATTCCATAATATGATAAAGCGCAGTTTGACATGAGCGGCGGGCAATCCCATCAGCTTTAGCGGTGTACTGTCTGTCCTTGATGATATCGAGATAAAAACTCCCTAAATCAATTGAGCAGAACTGCATTAATGTTTGACAGACAACTAACATATCATACTGCTCGTATGACTCTAAAATTTGTTCTTGTATTTGCTTAGTTCTCGAGACCACCCACGCATCCAGAGCAATCATCTCCTGAGGTACAACAAGGTCTGTTTCTGGATCAAAACCGTTTAGATTTGCCAATAGAAAACGACATGTGTTTCTTATTCTGCGATAAGAATCTGCGGCTCTCTTTAGAATTTCATCACTGACAGTCATTTCACCACGGTAATCAGTACTCGCAGCCCACAATCTGAGGATATCCGCTCCAAGCTTGTTGGTTACTTCTTGAGGAGCAATGACATTTCCAAGCGACTTGGACATTTTTTTACCATTGGCATCAACCGTAAACCCGTGAGTAAGAACCTGTTTGTAAGGGGCGTGGCCATGCATGGCAGTTGAGGACATCAAAGAGGACATAAACCATCCTCTATGTTGGTCAGAACCTTCTAGATAAAGATCCGCACTGCTTGGAATATCTTTGCGCTTATCTACTACAAAATAGTGAGTCACTCCAGAATCAAACCATACATCAAGAGTGTCTGTTACTTTAGTATATTCATCGACATCTGCTCCCAATAGTTCAGTATCGTCCATGTCCCACCATGCCTGTATGCCAGACTGTTCAACCGCCAATGCAACTTTTTCCATAATTTGCTGAGTGTTGGGATGTAATTCACCTGAACTATTATGAATGTATAAACAAATTGGAACTCCCCAAGTTCGCTGTCTTGAAATACACCAATCGGGTCTACCTTCAACCATCGCTTTTATGCGGTTCTCACCCCAATTAGGGATCCATTGGGTGTGTTTAATTTGCTCAAGAGATTCATGTCTCAAATGCTTCTTATCCATACTTATAAACCATTGCGGCGTCGCCCTAAATATAATCGGCGTTTTATGCCGCCAGCAATGTGGATAACTGTGCTCGTACTTCACATTTAATACTAATGCCTCAGCGTTATCGAGTGCATCAATAATGGTTTGATTTGCTTTGAATACATGTTGCCCAGCGAAGTGAGGCGTTTCAGGCAGATAAACTCCGTTAGGACCTACAGGATTATACACTTCTATGTCGTATTTTTTACAAACATTGAAATCGTCAACGCCGTGCGCTGGAGCAGTATGAACGCACCCTGTACCGGATTCTGTAGTAACATGTTCACCCAGAATTAGTGGTACCGACAGCTCTAGAAGAGGATGTTTGCACAGCACTCTCTCAAGCTTATCGCCCTTTGTAGTTGCGAGGACTTTCACGCTTTGCGCTTTGTATCGTTTCGCGCATGCCTCCACTAAGTCCTTAGCCATGATAAGTTGCTTGTTATTTTCATCTAACTCAAAACTTACCAAAGAATACTCTAAATCGGGGTGAATACTAATCGCTCGGTTGGCTGGAATTGTCCAAGGCGTTGTTGTCCATATCACAACCGCAGGCTCTTTGAGTTGGCTTTGTGATAATTCAAAGGCTTGGGACAGTTTCGCAATATCTTCGCATGTGAACGCAACGTCTATAGCGGGAGACACTTTATCTTGATATTCGACTTCAGCCTCAGCAAGTGCAGAACCACAATCGGTGCACCAATGCACTGGCTTAAATCCCTTTTCTAAATGTCCAGAATCTACAATTTTAGAAAGCGCTCGAATGATGTTTGCTTCACTTGTAAAATCCATCGTCTTATAAGGAGATTGCCAATTCCCAAGTACCCCTAAACGTTGAAAATCCTTACTCTGTCCTGCTATTTGTTTTTCAGCATAATCCCTGCATTTTTGTCTAAATTCAGCAACAGAAACCTTCTTTCCTGGCTTTCCAACTTTTTTCTCAACCATTAATTCGATAGGCAATCCATGACAATCCCAACCAGGCACGTAAGGAGAGTCGAAATCAGACAAGGTTTTCGACTTCACTATAATGTCTTTCAAGATTTTGTTTACAGCATGGCCAATATGAATATCACCATTTGCATAGGGAGGGCCATCATGCAATATAAATGGTTTTTTCCCTTCTTTAGCTTGTCTAATTTTTTGATAAAGCTGTTTTTCTTGCCATTGTTTCAGCATTTTGGGCTCACGCTGAGCAAGATTACCTCGCATAGGAAAAGCGGTATCAGGTAAGTTCAATGTCGCTTTATAATCACTCATATATTATCCAGTTGTTATTGATGAGCTAGCAATCGTCTAGCTAACTCTGCATCTTTTAAAATTTGTTGTTTCAAAATCTGTAAATTCGAAAATTTTTGCTCATCTCTAATTTTGGCAATAAATTCAACCTCTAGAAACTTGCCATATAAATTTCCTTTAAACTCAAATATATTTACTTCCAATTGAACCTGAGCGCCATTTAAAGTAGGTCTGCGACCCACATTCGCCACGCCTTTATACAGATTGCCGTGCACTTTTACTTTGATTGCAAAAACGCCCGTGACAGGTGAGCGATGGCGCTCAAGCAATATATTTGCAGTCGGGTATCCTATTTTTCGACCGTTTTTTTCACCATGTATTACTTTACCGGATATCACAAAGGGTCTGCCTAACATAGATTTGGCTAGCTCAAAATTACTGTCTGCAAGCGCATCTCTGATAGCCGTAGAGCTTATTCTATGATCATCCATTCTAAAGCTCTGAGTACTCACCACTTGAAAACCCTGCGATGGACCGTGAGCTTGCAAAAAATCGAAATCACCTAACCGATTGTGGCCAAAGCGAAAATCGTCACCTACAACTAGAAATTTGACACCCAACTTGGAAACCAGTAGATCATTCACAAAACGAGTTGGGCTCATGCTCGACAAAGCTTTATTGAATCGCACACATAATAACCGGTGAACGCCAACCTCAGTGAGATATTTGTATTTGTCTCTGAGAAGCGACAATCGCGCTGGCGCAAATTCTGGAGCAAAAAATTCTTCTGGTTGAGGCTCGAATACCATCACCATTGCAGGCAACTTTAGTTGGCTTGCTTGCAGAAGCACTTGCTTAAGAACTGACTGATGACCTAAATGTACGCCATCAAACTTGCCTATTGTAAGTACACAACCATGGTGTCGGGGGCGAATATTGTGAATGCCTCTAATTAATTCCACTAAGTTCTATGTTTCGTTGTTAAAATAAAACCGAGATTATAAAGCCTCATACATTTGAATACCAATCTCAAACGGCTAAAAATGGTGTTTTTTTCGTTTATTTTAAAATGATATGGAACTCAATTATGCGTTTTCCGACACAATCAAATGACGAGGTCTAATTCCCAATAACAAAAGGCACGCAGAATAACACAGTAAACCTATGCCTATTGTCAATGCGAGTAACTCTACTCTCTTCAAGAAGTTTAGTGTTTCCCACGAATACAAATTTACAAACCAATATAATGTTGCGCACATTATCAGGCTTGACACGCATAGTTTCAGAAGGAAAAACCATGTACTCTTACATATCTTAAAAACGTTCAAATTACTCAATTTTAAATATAATAAGACGGCGTTTAGAGTACCAGACAAAGCCGTGGCTAAAGCCAAGCCCACGTAGCCAAAAGGATAGGCCAATAATAAGTTGAAAACCATATTCGCTGCCATGGTGATGATGCCAATTTTTACTGGCGTTTTAGTATCTTGGCGTGAATAAAATGCTGGGGCAAATATTTTTACCAACATGAAACTAAATAATCCACAAGCATATGCCATAAGTGAAAAAGAAGCCATTTGTGCTGTCTCTATTGTAAACTCCCCACGTTGGAAAATTACAAGCATCAAAGGATAGGCTAAGATAATCAAAGCGAAACTTGCTGGAATACCAAGCAATGCGACTATTTTTATCGCCCAGTCAAGGTGTCGAGTGAATGCAATTGTATTTGAATCTGTATGGTTTCTAGACAGCGTTGGCAATATAACTGTCGCTATTGCTATGCCAAATAACCCTAAAGGAAACTCTAAAAGCCTATCAGAATAATACAACCAGCTTATTGATCCAGTCACGAGAAAACTCGCTATCAGCGTATCCAATAATAGATTAATTTGACTTACCGACACCCCAAATAATGCGGGTATCATAAGGGTTCGTACTTTGATAACGTTAGGATCTGACCAACCCCATTTAGGTCTAACTAGCAATCCAGCCTTATATAAAAAAGGTAATTGAAAACACAACTGAACAACGCCTCCAATAAAGACTCCCCAAGCTAATGCAAAAGCACCAATTTCAACATAAGGCGTTAAAAAGTAAGCACAGGCTATAATACACACATTAAGTAGGACTGGAGTAAAAGCCGCCACTGCAAATTGGTTCAGGGTATTTAAAATGGCTCCTACAAAGCCAGCCAAAGAGATAAAGAAAATATATGGAAATGTGATTTTTAATAATATTGAAGCAAGTTCAAATTTCTGACCTGCAGGCTCATCATTTAAATAGTCAATAAACCAACCGGTTCCAAAAAGAGCGGCTAAAACTGGTGAGCAGATAACTCCAATGATTGCAGTAACGAATACAATAGCACCAAGCGTACCAGACACATTTGCCACGAATTGTTTTAAAACTTTGGTGTCTTGTTGTTGCTGAACTTCAGTCAAGACGGGAATAAATGCTTGGGCAAAAGCCCCTTCTGCAAACAAACGCCTCAAAAAGTTAGGAATTTTATTAGCAAAAAAGAAAACGTCCGCAGCAGCACCGGCTCCCATCAAATTGGCCACTACTACATCCCTTATCAAACCCAGTACCCTTGAAATAAGGGTCATAAAGCTGACTATCATTCCAGCCTTAAGTAGCTTTTTTGGCATTCACGTTCCTAAAAAATATGAAAAGACTTCTACGAGGTTTATTGCCAATTGGAGATAACTGGCCGGTGCATTCAACCTTCTAATGTATACCGACACTATACCAGAAATATTGACATTACTTTATGACAAAAATAATGACAGTTTACAGGTCAAACGCTCTATTGGCGCTTTTGATTCAATTCAAACAGATTTTTGCAACTTTAGAGAAGTTAACGCCTGTCGTTGTTCAGAAGATTGATTGATAATTTTACAAAGTCAGACGACGTCAACATCCCAACCAACTCTCCACTTTCGTTTTCAACGGGAAGACACCCATGCTTATTTTTCAAGAAATATTCAGCAGCAATAGACAGATCTTCATTTTCTTGTACCGTATCAAAGTCTGTGATTGCGATATCCATTACTGATATCTTCATTTCGTTTTCGACTAAGTTTTCCGCGCCTACTTCAGTAAGTAATGATATTACCTTAGATATCATTACTTTTTGAGTTACTAAGCCAAGCATACGGTTATCGTTTGAAGCCATTATTGGTATATGTCGTATGTTTCGTTTAGATATCAAATCATGTAAGTTTTTCATGCTATGGTTGGACGATACCGTAATGAGATTCTTTGTCATTAGGTCTGCAACATATTTCATAAAATGCCTCATCAGAAAGAAGGATCACAATCAACGCTGTTAAAGCAAGATTTGTATTATTTTTAGATATATTTATGTAACTGCTAATCAGCGCATTTACTTTACTTTTTTCCCCGCAGTTAGATAAAAGTCTTAGAACGCTCCAAGGAATCTACTCAAGGGAATCATAATAATACCCTGTATAGAAGCTATTCAACACGTCAATGAGTTACTATTCCAAAATATATTTGTAAATATATAGGATAGTAATTGACAAATTGCATTTAAACTTACATAATCCGCACCCTCAATTTTGACATCAATATTTTAGGAGTTACACCTTGGCTAACATTAAGTCTGCTAAGAAACGTGCAATTCAGGCCGAAAAGCGTCGTCAGCATAATGCAAGCCGTCGCTCCATGACTCGTACTTGCATGAAAAAAGTTGTTGCCGCGATTAAAGCGGGTGACAAAGAAGCTGCACAAAATGCTTACACCGCAGTGGTACCTGTTTTAGATAGAATGGCTACAAAAGGCCTTATTCACAAAAACAAAGCGGCAAGACATAAGTCTCGTTTGAATGCGCAAATAAAGGCGCTTGCTTAATTCATTGTGAACATTAGATTAATATGAAAAGGCTTCTTAACAGAAGCCTTTTTTTATGCGTTTTAGATTCTTTTTAACCCAATTTAAAGCTTTTTAACGTATAAGTTTTTTATTGCGGTCCGTTTACAAATACGGGAATTGCTTCACGTTTTCATACTCTATCAGTATTCCAAATAGTCAAACTCCCTTTAATTGGGCCTAAATATCATTAAAGATTAGGATACTCCATGATCAAATACGTATTTTTACTGCCACTTACATTATGCTTTATTTGGTATGCCTATTTGAGCGTAAACAACTATAGCTTTGAGGAAGGGAAAAAAGGCTATTTTTATATCTTGATACTATCTGCGGTAATAGTGGCATTCTTTGGTTTTGTCTGGGTTATTACCAGATAAAAAATGCAGGTTAAGAACGCCTCTCTACTAATACAATCGTAACAGGATGTAATAATGGCGTGTAAACTGTTATCCCAAGCAACAAAGTGCATTGGAATAACAGCTTATCATTCACTACTGTGTCACGATTTCTATTTCAGCCTCGCTTCTAAGTGCGCTTACAAAATTCTGATACGTTTGTTGCGCCGTTAAACCTGCTACTCTTTGCTTAATGGTATTGGCTTGAGAGCTATCCATGTCAGCACTGGCTGGCTCTTGTACTGCTAACAACTGGACGATACCGATGTTGCCGTTTCCTAATGTGACCACGGAAGAATTCATTCCTTGCATAGGGCTTAATTGAAAAATAGCCTCCACCATATCTAATGGTAACGCATTGGTGCTGCGCAGCAGATTATCGTGGGACTCCCACTGTAAATTGTGCCCAGCAAGTAATTCACTGAGGTCTTGACCTTCATACATTGCTTCTTGTATCGATTGCGCGTAATCCAAGGCTTGCTGTTGCGCTTTGTCTGACTTTAATTGACGTTCGATTTGTTCGCTTACTTCATCCAGAGACCTCGTGCGCTGGGGATTATATTGAGCGACCCTAACCACCATGACAGTGTCATTTCCTAGCTCTAATAAATCACTATTTAAGCCAGCATCGACCAAATCTGATGAAAAGGCGACTTCGGCTATTTGAGGATAATCAATTCCAGCAGGTAAACGTCCTGGTTCAAAAAATTCACTTTCAATAATTGGCTTGTTGACTGCTTGAGCAACTGCTTCAAGAGTATCGGGTTGTTCAAACGCTAACTGCGCCATATCTTGTTGTAATACAAAATATTCGTCGGTTGCTTTATTTAATCGTATCTGCTCCTCAATTTCATTCTCGACCTCAGCCAATTCTAATGTTTGAGAAGGAGTAAAACTTGTTAATTTAATGATGTGCAATCCAAATTCACTTTCTACAATGTCCGATAGTTCACCCTCTTGGCTTAAGTTTTGAACTGCGTCGCCGAATGCGCCAGGATAATCTTCAGCAGACACTTCGCCTAAATCGCCACCCACTTCAGCACTAAGCAGGTCGTCTGATACCTCTTCTGCAACCTCTGCAAAGTCTTCACCGTCATTTAATCTTGCTAAGACTTGTTCAGCTTCATCCATAGTCGCTTGAGCATCTTCTTCAATTTCAAATAGGATATGAGACACAGTTTTAGTTTCGTCTGTTGTGTAGACATTAATATTATCCTGATAGTATTGCTCAACTTCTTCAGAAGAAACTTGCACTCGGGATTCCAAATCTGCTACAGAAAGAGACACATACGCCAGCTTAACTTGCTCCATAGTGTCGAAGTTCACGAGGTTTTGATCGTAGTAACTTTGTATTTCTTCTTCAGTCACCGTAACACTATCTTTATATTTCGCGATGTCTATTTCGATACTTTTCGCAGTTCTAGTCTGATTTTCAAGCTTTAACAATTTGGCCACTTCATAGTCTAAACTAAAATTAGTGCCATTAATTGCTTGGACTAACTGTTGACGCGTCATTTGACCTCGCATGTATTCTGCAAAATCACTGGGAGTAAAACCCGCTCGATTAATAGCACTTAAGTAGATGGTATTGTCGAAGCTACCGGCTACTTGAAATTCAGGCATCGCACGAATGGCATCTCTAATTTGTTCATCACTGACTCTCAACCCAAGTTCAGCAGCTTTTTGGGATACTAGCCTTTCTCCTATCAAACGCTCTAACAGGTCGCTACGAAATTGAGTTACGTAACTTTCACTCGCAAACAAAGAGCTAATCGCATCGCCGAATTGATTTTCAAGCCTAGCTCGCTCATTTTGATATGCATTATCAAGAGCACTTGATGTGATTTCTTCCCCGTTGACTACAGCTACTGCACTTGTGTTACTAGATGATATGTAACTACCGACACCAGTAAAAACAAAGCTCACAACGATTAATGCAATTATCCCAATGGCCCACGGCCCTTGGATCCCTTCACGAATATTTTGCAACATCTTTTACAAATACCTTTTTCTATTTTAAGAAATGCGTGGATAATTGGTTTCCACGAACACTTGATGATTAGCCTCTTAGGGTGAATGACCCGTATTTCGTTTGAGGATAATTTCGTTAAATTTTATAAGGCTAGATTATAACCGCGATACTTCGTTCACGCGAGAAAAACAATATCAAAAAAGCCAAATAAGCAGCCTTCGAACAAAAAAAAGGCGATGCTTTCACATCGCCTTGTTGTTAGTTGTTATCGATTAGTTGCAAGCATCTTTCAAAGCTTTACCAGCCTTAAAAGAAGGAACCTTTGCTGCAGCAATTTGAATAGTTTCACCGGTTTGTGGGTTACGACCACTTCTTGCAGCACGCTCTCTTACAGAGAATGTGCCAAAACCTACGAGTGCAACTTGCTCACCGTCTTTCAAAGCATTTGTAACTGAATCAGTGAAGGCATCTAAGGCCCTTCCTGCAGCTGCTTTTGAAATATCTGCTTGTTGAGCTATAGTATCGATAAGTTGTGATTTATTCACTATTTAATCCCCTTCATTTTTTATTATATTGCATTGCTTACTATTATTATTTACGCATAGTTTAATATTTGATTACGTATTCAATAAATATACCATTTGCATCTCAACCCCTCTATATACAAGGCTTACGACGTCTACTTCTTAAAGGTAGCATAATTAAATTGAATGTGAATACTTTATTGTAAAAAAAACATTAAAAACACCAAATGCGCTACATTTGTCCTATTTTTGTAACAATTATTTACTGACTTATCATTTAGATTCAATCGATACCGCTTCTATTGGATCAGCTAAGGCGATTTCCAACACTTCATCGATCCATTTAACTGGATGAATGGAGAGATCTCCAATCACATTTTCAGGAATTTCTTCTAAGTCTCGTTCGTTGTCATGAGGTATAACGACGGTTTTTATTCCACCTCTGTGAGCCGCTAATAACTTCTCTTTTAATCCACCAATCGCCAAAACTTCTCCTCTGAGAGTAATTTCACCGGTCATAGCAACATCGCATTTCACTGGATTTCCAGTAAGAGACGACACCAATGCTGTGCACATCCCGATACCAGCACTAGGACCGTCTTTAGGTGTTGCTCCTTCTGGAACGTGCACATGGATATCTCTTTTTTCATAGAAGTCAGGGGCTATGCGCAACTTATCTGCTCGTGAGCGAACTACTGTCATGGCTGCTTTTATCGACTCTTGCATGACGTCTCCAAGAGACCCTGTGGCCGTGGTTTTTCCTTTCCCTGGTACAGCTGTTGTTTCTATCGTTAATAAGTCACCACCAACCTGTGTCCACGCTAGTCCAGTCACTTGACCAATTTGATTGTTTTTATCCGCTTTTCCGTAATCGTGACGTTGAACGCCGAGATAATCTTTCAAATTGTCTTGATCAACAATGACGTTGCCCTTTACTTTTTTAAGTAGAATATTTTTTACGGCTTTTCGACATACTTTTGAAATTTCACGTTCCAGACTTCTAACGCCGGCTTCTCTGGTGTAATACCGGATGATTCCAATAATGGCTGAATCTTCGATCACTAATTCATTGGATTTTAGCCCGTTGCGCTCCATCTGTTTGGCAATTAAATGCTTTTGCGCTATGTTTAGTTTTTCGTCTTCTGTATACCCAGACAAACGAATAACTTCCATTCTATCGAGAAGTGGACCCGGTATATTCATACTATTTGACGTAGCAACAAACATCACATCAGACAAATCATAATCCACTTCTAAATAATGGTCACTAAAGGTAGAGTTTTGCTCGGGGTCGAGGACCTCTAATAAAGCAGACGACGGATCGCCTCTCATATCAGACGACATTTTATCTATTTCGTCTAACAAAAACAGCGGGTTTTTAACTCCTACCTTAGACATTTTTTGTATAAGTTTTCCAGGCAAAGAACCGATGTAAGTTCGTCTATGCCCTCGGATTTCAGCTTCATCTCTAACTCCACCTAAAGCCATACGAACGTACTTCCGCCCAGTCGCCCTAGCAACAGATTGACCCAAGGAAGTTTTACCAACACCCGGTGGGCCTACTAAACACAAAATAGGGCCTTTGAGCTTTTTGACACGTTGTTGCACCGCTAGGTATTCTAAAATTCTTTCTTTGACTTTTTCTAACCCGTAGTGGTCGTTATCGAGAATTTTTTCGGCTTTTTGAAGGTCTTTCTTAACTGCGCTGCGTTTCGTCCATGGGACCGACACTAACCAGTCTATATAAGAGCGAACAACGGTTGCCTCGGCGGACATCGGAGACATCATTTTTAATTTATTAAGCTCGGTCGTTGCCTTCGCCTTTGCCTCTTTTGGCATCTTAGCGTCTTCAATTTTATTGGCTAACGCCTCAAATTCATCAGGAGCGTCGTCTAGTTCTCCCAACTCTTTTTGAATCGCTTTCATCTGCTCATTGAGATAATACTCTCGCTGACTTTTCTCCATTTGTTTTTTAACTCGGGTGCGAATTTTCTTCTCCACTTGGAGTAAGTCTATCTCACCTTCCATTAACGCCATCAAAAATTCAACGCGTTCTACCACACTTTGCATTTCGAGCACTTTTTGTTTTTCTGATAGCTTTAACGGCATGTGTGACGCCATGGTATCAGCTAATCTAGCCACATCTTCGATACCATTTAATGAAGTTAATACTTCAGGAGGGATCTTTTTATTAAGTTTCACATATCCTTCAAACTGCGAAACGGCAGATCTGATAAGAACCTCCTGCTCGCCCTCATCAATGCTCTCGTCTTCCAGCACTTTTATATCAGCGACAAAATACGGATCTGTGCTTTGATAATTCTCAATATGACCTCTGAAATTACCTTCTACTAACACTTTGACTGTGCCATCAGGAAGTTTCAGTAGCTGCAATATTGTCGCAACCGTGCCTACTGAAAAGACTTCAGACGTGCTAGGCTCATCGATGCTAGCATCGGTTTGTGCAACTAAAAATACACGTTTGTCGTTATCCATTGCAGCTTCTAGACACTGAATAGATTTTTCTCTTCCCACGAACAAGGGGATCACCATTTGCGGATAAACCACCACATCTCGCAATGCCAACACTGGCATTTCTTTGAGTAAGCTACTCTCAGACATTTTTCTCTCTTATAAAATTACGTTGTGATATATATGGGGACAGATGATAAAAGTTTAAAGATACAGTGCAAAAATTACAGATAGGGCCGCAAATGGGCCCTAATATTATTCAGAGGCGGCTTTCTTATCGTTGTTTTCATATATTAACAATGGTTCAGACTCGCCTTTTATCACCGTTTCGTCGATCACTACCTTTGCGACTTGTGGAGTTGAGGGTAACTCATACATAGTATCAAGCAAGACTGCCTCTACGATTGACCTCAAACCTCGAGCGCCAGTTTTTCTAGACATGGCTTTGGCCGCTATTGCACGAAGAGCGTCTTCTCTAAATTCTAGCTCTGTATTTTCTAATGTAAACAGGGCTGCATACTGCTTAGTAATCGCGTTCTTTGGCTCTTTAAGTATTTGAATAAGCGCTTCTTCACTGAGCTCTTCAAGCGAAGTTACTACCGGAAGACGACCAATAAATTCGGGTATCAAACCGTACTTAACTAAATCTTCAGGCTCGACATCTTTAAACAGATCCGATGCGGTTTTTTCCTCAGCCTTGCCTTTCACCTGAGCGCCAAAGCCAATCCCTGTTCCTTTTGCACATCGCTGCTCTATAACTTTGTCTAGACCGGCAAACGCTCCCCCACAAATGAAGAGAATCTTTGATGTGTCAACTTGAAGAAACTCTTGCTGAGGGTGTTTTCTGCCGCCTTGAGGAGGAACTGATGCAATTGTACCCTCAATCAGTTTGAGCAGTGCTTGTTGAACACCCTCACCAGATACATCGCGAGTGATAGACGGGTTGTCAGATTTTCTAGAAATCTTATCTATTTCATCGATATAAACGATACCGCGCTGTGCCTTCTCTGGGTCGTAGTCGCACTTTTGCAGTAATTTCTGGATGATGTTTTCAACGTCTTCGCCCACGTAACCAGCTTCTGTGAGCGTTGTCGCGTCAGCCATTGTGAACGGGACATCCAAAAGTCTGGCCAACGTTTCAGCTAACAATGTTTTACCACTGCCTGTCGGGCCTATTAATAGGATATTGCTCTTGCCTAATTCAACGCCATCGTGAACATCTCCATTCTTCAACCTTTTATAATGGTTGTATACCGCGACCGATAATACTTTCTTGGCATGCTCTTGGCCAATGACGTAATCGTCTAAATGTGCATTAATAGCGCTTGGAGTAGGTAATGCGTCAGCTTTTTGTTTAGGTGAAATTTCTTTGATTTCTTCTCTAATGATGTCGTTACAAAGCTCAACGCATTCATCACAAATGAATACGGATGGACCAGCAATAAGCTTTCTAACTTCATGCTGGCTTTTACCGCAGAAAGAACAATACAACAATTTGTTGTCACCATCTTTGGTACTGTTATCACTCATAATATTTTGCCTTTTTTATCAAATCAGCCATTCCGATTTGACTAGTTTACTTCTCTACGTCGGAACGTTTATTCAAGATACTATCTACTAAACCATAGTCAACCGATTCCTGTGCGCCAAGAAAATTATCTCTGTCAGTATCTTTTGCCACTTTTTCATAATCTTGGCCTGTGTGCTCAGACAAGAGTCTATTGAGTTTTTCTTTCACAGACAAAATCTCTTTTGCGTGTATTTCAAAATCTGATGCTTGACCTTGGAAGCCGCCGAGCGGCTGATGTATCATCACTCTAGCATTAGGTAATACGTATCGTTTACCCTTTGCACCAGCAGACAATAAAAATGCCCCCATACTGGCAGCTTGACCAACGCAGACAGTGCTTATATCTGGCTTAATAAAATTCATGGTATCGTATATAGCCATGCCTGCGGTGACTGAGCCCCCGGGCGAATTTATGTATAAAAATATATCTTTTTCTGGATTTTCAGCCTCTAAAAACAACATTTGGGCAACGATTAAATTTGCCATATGGTCTTCAACTTGACCAACTAAAAAAATTACATTTTCTTTTAGAAGACGAGAATAAATATCAAATGAACGTTCACCTCGAGCAGTTTGCTCAATAACCATTGGAACGAGTGCATTTGAAGGTTCGAAAATATTGTTTGTCATATTGTCTCTTTTTAGTTAAAAAAAATGCTCGGACAGTCCGAGCATTTAATCAGTTGATAACCGGTAAAGTCAATCACTACGTAAAATTTTTACGCCTTTTTGTTCATAACCTCATCAAAAGATTTTTTCACTTCTTTGACCTGTGCTTTATCTAGTATGGTATCAATTGCCTGTTCTTCAAGTGCTAAATTTTGTATTTGCTGTAATAATTCTTGATTATTCTTATAGTACTCGATAACTTCAGACGGATCTTCATACGCAGAAGCAGTTGTTTCGATTAATGCGTCTACCCTTTCTTGGTCGACTTCAATGCTGTGCTCTTTGATGATTTGACCAATTAGTAAACCAACTGACACTCGTCTTTTCGCATTAGCACTGAACATGTCATCAGGTAGCTCAGGTAAATTCTGACCATTGCCTTGTTGTTCAAAGCGTTGTTTTGCCTGTTCCCTTAATGCATTTATTTCTTGGTCCAGTAACGCCTTTGGAACATCAATCTCATTTGCATTAAGCAGTGCATCAATTACAGACTCTTTTACGTTTGTTTTAAGAGTTTGATCAAGCTCACGTTGCATGTTTTTCTTAACTTCGGCTTCAAGAGCTTCTACACCGCCCTCTTCTACTCCAAATAATTTCGCAAAATCCTCGTCGACCTTTGGTAAGTTCAGACCGTCCACTTTTTTAACTGTGATAGTAAACTGGGCAGCTTTACCTTTTAAAGCTTCAGCATGATAATCTTCTGGGAAGTTAACATCTGCAACCACTTCATCTCCAGTTTTGGCGCCAATTAGAGGCTCTTCAAAACCTGGTATCATTTGATTTTTCCCTAATTCAAGAGGGAAGTCTTCAGCCTTACCACCGTCGAACTCTTCGCCGTCGATTGTCCCAACAAAGTCAATAGTGAGCTTGTCGCCTTTCTTCGCTTTTCTTTTACACTCTTTATAAGTAGCGTGCTGATTTTGCAACGTCTTCATCATTTCGGTTAAATCTTTGTCTGCAATCTCAACCACTGGCTTTTCGATATTCAGATCACTTAAATCAGATACTTCGACTTCGGGGTATACCTCGAATGTAGCCGCAAACTCGAGATCTTCGCCATCTACGTCTTTGGTTAACTCAAATTGAGGCATGCCAGCAGGATTAATTTTTTCTTGCATAATTGCTTGGTAAAAATTTTGCTGCATAACTTCACCAGTCACTTCCTGACGAACAGCTTTGCCGAAACGCTTCTTGATTACGCTGACAGGCACTTTTCCTGGGCGAAAACCATTTAATCTTTGTGTTTTCGCTAATTGTTGTAAACGTGATTTAACCGCTGAATCAACCGATTGTGCTTCAACCGTTATAGTAAGACGGCGTTCTAACCCTTGAGTCGTCTCGACTGACACTTGCATGCTTGTACCTCAACTGTGCGCTTAAGCGCTTCTTAAAATTGAATATTTAAGCAAGGTTAATCAACCTTGCATCAGATGCCTAACGGAGCAAACGCCCTCTGCACTAGGCTATGGTGTTTAAAAAAGGACGCCAGATTATACAGATACTAAACTGTATAGTCGAGAAGATAACTGCGAATTAGTCAAAAAAATTAACAATTGAGAATAATTACTCAATGAATCAGACTGAGTTTGATTGCTAGGGCTAAATATTGTGTGGTGATGAATGACAATGGTCGGTGAGATAGGATTCGAACCTACGACCCCTTGGACCCAAACCAAGTGCGCTACCAAGCTGCGCCACTCACCGAAAAACACTTGTAGATGGTGCGGAAGGAGAGACTTGAACTCTCACGCCGTGAAGCACTGGAACCTAAATCCAGCGTGTCTACCAATTCCACCACTTCCGCTTAAAAGATATAGCATTGTTGAAAGAATGGGGTGGACGATGGGATTTGAACCCACGACAACCGGAATCACAATCCGGGGCTCTACCAACTGAGCTACGCCCACCATATTACTTTCACTGCTTATTACACGTTTGGATCTGCGCTTCATAAATGGCGCGTCCGGCAGGATTCGAACCTGCGACCACCCGCTTAGAAGGCGGGTGCTCTATCCAGCTGAGCTACGGACGCCCTTCGAATCACAAATGTGTAAGAAGTGGTCGGTGAGATAGGATTCGAACCTACGACCCCTTGGACCCAAACCAAGTGCGCTACCAAGCTGCGCCACTCACCGACTGCGTAATAGCAATTGCCTGCCGTTACGGGAGGCGCATATTACCGACTCTGCTGGTTATCGTCAAACACTTTTTAAGGTAAAATACACTTTTTTATTGCTTGTATAAGTTACGAGCAATCTTTGCCTGTTTTTTATCAGACCTTTACAAAATTTCACCGCTTTCACCCACTTGTGAATAGTCTAGGAATGAAGACGCCAATCCGATTAACCGCGATCTGTTTCTAGCACAATTGTGCAGACAATAGATTTAGCATAGTCTTTTTAGTAGCTTTAATTTACCATATACACAGTTTTTAGCGAGAAGTGAAATAATCAATGACAGCTCAATTGATTGATGGCAAAAAAATTGCCAAACAAATTAGACACAACCTTGCCTCCCACGTCGAAACACTGAAAGCAGCCAACAAGCGCATTCCAGGTTTAGCAGTGGTATTAGTCGGTCAAAATCCTGCTTCACAGGTCTATGTTGCGAATAAAACTAAAGCTTGCAACGAGGTGGGCATATTATCGAGAGAACACAAATTACCAGCAAATACCCAACAAGAGGAATTACTGGCCTTAGTAGATGAATTGAATCAAGACGACGAGATTGATGGAATTTTAGTTCAATTGCCTCTTCCTGCAGGTTTAAATTCAGAAGAGATCCTCGAACGTATTCACCCTCAAAAAGACGTAGATGGTTTTCATCCATATAATATTGGCCGTTTAGCCCAAAGAATGCCCGTGCTTCGCCCTTGTACACCAAAAGGCATTATGTCGATGATAGCCTCAACAAAGCGCAATATTAAGGGAATGGACGCTGTTATTGTCGGTGCTTCCAATATTGTAGGCAGACCAATGGGTTTGGAACTTCTACTCGCAGGCTGCACAGTAACCACCTGTCATAAGTTTTCTAGAGGCTTGCAAAGCCATGTTGAACGCGCAGACTTGCTTGTGGTTGCAGTAGGTAAACCGCATTTTATACCAGGCGATTGGATTAAACGTGGAGCCATTGTAATAGACGTGGGCATTAACCGATTAGAGGATGGCAGTCTTACTGGCGATGTAGAATTTGAGAAAGCTTGCGAGAGAGCAGACTGGATCACACCAGTCCCCGGCGGCGTTGGTCCAATGACCGTTGCCAGTTTGATTGAGAACACAATAGAATCTTATGTCGAGTTCCATTCATAAGTCTGAATCAACTACTGAATCGGCCGAACAAGCTATCAATAAAGTGAAAACTTGGTTAGACGAAGTAGTGATCCAGCAAAACTTTTGTCCTTACGCGAAAGAGCCTCGTACAAAGGAACAAATTCGATTTTCTGTAAGCGACGCTACCGATATTGAGGCCCTTTTAGCTGCCCTGTCGCAAGAATTAAAAAAGTTGGACGACGAACCTGATATCGCTACGACTTTAATAATTATCGAAAGCTACCTAGCTGATTTTTATGATTATTTAGACGCACTGGAGTTAGCGCAAGGGCTTTTAGAACAACTAGATTATGAAGGTATTTATCAGGTAGCGAGTTTTCATCCAGATTATTATTTTGAAGGGGAAAGCCCTGACTCTGCAAGTCATTATACAAACCGCTCACCCTACCCTATCTTTCATATCATTCGCGAACAAGATATTGCAGAGGTAGTAAAACGCGACGATATAGGTGATAAAATCGCACAACGTAATATAAAACACGCCAATCAATTAGGAGTCAATTTTTTTAAGCGGTATTTGAGCTAGTTGTTAAACATAACACCGCCATGTGTTCGTGTAGTTTCAATTATTATTTTACAACTATAGATAAGCCTTGAAAATTTTTTATTATATTCATTCTTCTAAGTTTACTCTGCAGCAATATGAGTCTTGATATACTAATATCGTCGTTTAAGCAACCTTGCTAACACTAGCAGCAGTATGGTTAACGCCACTGGCGCGTAAACAATGTTAGCTAGCTTTAAGTAATTACCCAACTGGTTAATTTCTCTTTCTAATTCAAATTGTACGTCCCTTAATGATTTTCGTATTTCAATCTTTTGTTGCGTAAAATTGTCTATCGCTTGTTGCTGTTCGTCATTGAGTGTTATTGAATCAGATTGAGTTTGCAGCTCCTGCAATTGCAGTTCAGTTTGCTCAAGTTGCTCTTGCAATCTTTGTTCTTGAGCTCTAAATTTTTCTTCGGCTTTCGTTCGGATCGATTGAACACGTTGAAACGGTCTAGCAAAAGTCCCCTGTCCTCTTATCCCTATCATTTGTTCGCTGCCGCTCATATTGTCAATTATATTGGTAAGCAAATCTGAGTTATTAGCAAATGGGGATAATACAGTTTGGCCAAAGAAATTACTCTGTTGAACCCAAAATCGGTCTGCCGCCATGTCGGCGTCTGCAATCACCAACACGTTAATATTTTGAGAGCTCTCAATCATGTCAGTAAAGTCAATACTTGATTCATTATGCACAGGCAACGTTTGCGCACCTTCCTCATCAGCAGATGCTTCCCCCTCAACAGTTAAGCGTTGTGTTTCTTCAGTGGCATTTTGAACTAATTCGCCAGCTTCTGGGCCTGCATCGGCATTAATATTATTTTGAGAGGCATTGGCTTGCTCTAATTTAACGGAATTGAAATGGGATTCGGCTGTCCCTGTAAATCTGGCAGCAAGTGTATACGCAATCCCTTTACCATTTAAGCTTGATCTTAATAAGCTTATTTCGTTAGTACTAGCATATTGTTGAGGCTCCATTAGTTCACTTTCTTCAGAACTAGTTAGCAGAGAGGTCATTACCAATTTGCTACTTTCTTCGACGTCTAAGGCACCAAAGGACGCACCGTTGATCGCTTCTAAGTCACTTGTTATTAGTTCTACGCGGTTTATTTGCGCTTCGCTTAAACCTAAGTACCCAAGATGCCTTGCTATTTCCGACTGAAATGTCGTGACTTCAATACCGGTTAATGGATCCAACACAATAAAGTTGTCATTAGTATTAATTCCGTAACTTTCTAATAAAGGTAATTCAGAGCTATTTGCTCCAACCGATCCCATTTGAGCCATTGGATCACTTTCATAATGTGGATCAAACAGTATTACTGTGGGTTGAGATGACATAATGAATTGATCCACTTGATACAACAAATTCTGATTAAGACCTTGTGGGTGCCACAATAATAGTACATCTGTATGAGGTAACTGTTCGTCTGAGTTACTAATAAGCTCAACGTCAAAAAACTCATTTAATTGCTGGAAAACCACGTTAGGCAATAAAGACTGACCGGTTAGCGGGTTTTGTCCACCGGCTAATGATAAATCACTCACGATAGTAAGCTTTGGCAGATCGGGATTACTCAATTTATACAATAGACTGCTGATATCGTACTCGAGAAATGGTTCCTTTTGAGGGTCGAAAAAGCCAATAATGAATGTATCGTCGTTTGAATTTGTTCCAGCTAATCCAAAATAAATAGCGTCCTGAGCCACACCAACAGTTGGAGAGGTAAGTCCAAAACTGGCCGCTTTATCTTCTTGCTCTGAGAATGGCTCAGGGTTGATGACATCGAGCTTAATTTTGCCTTTGCTGTATTGACTGTATTCAGTTAAAAGGCTTTGCACGCGTTTAGCGTAATCTCTTAAAGAAATGTACCCTTTAGACGTTGAATCTGAGAAAAAAAACGTTAACTGAATAGGTTGGTCTATTTCGTCGATGATTGCTTTACTTGCATCCGACAGTGAATAAATTTTATCTTCGGTGAAGTCAACCTTATATCCCCTTAAATAGGTGTTGTTTAAATAAGCTAATGCGACAAAAATCAGCGCAAGCAATGTCAAAACAGAAATATTTGAAAAAGAACGTAAATTCATTATTAGTCAGCCTTCTTTTTCTCAATTACAAAATACCCGACAGCTAACCAAAAAAGCATGCTTAAAATGAAATAGGCAACATTATTAAGTGCAATTACGCCTTTTGACATATCATCAAAATGAGTCAAAAAACTCAGACTAGCGATAGTATCTAATACCACCGGGGGACTAAAAGACTCAAACATATTAATCACCACGGGTGACCCCATTAAAACAAACAGAAAACACACCACAAGAGCCAATACAAAGGCGACTACTTGGCTTTTTGAGACAGCTGACATGCATAAACCAATCGATAAAAACGCACCTGCCATCAACAAACTGCCCGCATAGGCTGCAACAATGATACCGTTGTCAGGATGACCTAAATAATTCACAGTTGCGATTAAAGGGGACGTTAACGCCAAGCAAATAGCTAGCACAAACCAAGCGGCAAGAAACTTGCCCAACATGGCCTTAAAAGGAGTAATTGGTAATGTCATCAGAAGTTCTATGCTGCCACTTTTTCTCTCTTCTGACCATGAACGCATAGATAATGCTGGAACCAAGAACAGGTACAGCCACGGATGGTAGTTGAAGAAACTCAATAAATCCGCTTGGCCACGCTCGTAAAAATTGCCGAACATAAACGTACAAACACCAGATAACACTAGGAAAATAAAGATAAACACATATGCAACCGGGGTTGCAAAAAAGCTATTCAGCTCTTTTTTAAAAACAGCCCACATATTATTGTGACTCCTCCTCTAATAATGACGCAGTAATGTCTCTAAACACATCATCTAATTTAACCTCATGAGGAAATATCATATCCACTGGTAGTCGTTTCATTTGTACGTGAGCAGATACTTGAGACAGTATTTGTTTGCCGGGCTCAGGAAATACAGTGACTATTTGTTTGTCTGGATCGTATTTCATCTCAGCTACTCCATCCAGTTCAAGTAAACCAGAAATATCACTCAAATAACTGAGCTTAAGAGCGACCGCATTATAATAAGGAGACAACTGCTTGAGTGCTTCTGGAGTGTCGTCGAACAATTTTGTTCCGCTTGCAATCACAATAACCCGATTACACAAAGCAGTTACTTCTTCCAAGATATGAGTAGAGATAATGATTAACTTATTTTTCGCTAATTGCTTAATTAACTCTCGAACTTGGTGTTTTTGAATAGGATCGAGTCCATCTGTTGGTTCGTCCAAAATGAGCACTTCTGGATCATGGATTATCGCTTGAGCGATACCCACTCTTCTCTTAAAGCCTTTTGACAATTTTTCAATTGGCTTATTAATTACTTTCTGCAAGTCAATCTTTTGGATCACTGATTCGATGGCACTCTCTCTATTTTGTTTGGGTATTTGCCTTATTTGAGCAATAAATCGAAGAAACTGATAAACCGTCATATCATCATAGGCCGGTGCACCCTCTGGCAGATAGCCAATTGACTTTTTAATTTCAAGAGCTGCAGCGCTGGATTGATTGTATTGCTTGTTATTGATTACGATTTCACCAGAACTTGGCGTAAGGAAACCCGTTAGCATTTTCATTGTAGTTGATTTGCCTGCACCATTGGGTCCCAAAAAGGCAACCAAATCCCCCACGTTCATATCAAAGGACAAATTATTTACGACCCTTTGTTGTTCAAACCGTTTACATAAATTAGTGACAGAAATCATACCAGCTCCAGTATTCGAAGAGATATGCAAGGTAATTTGAACCTCACACCGTTGTGTCAAATGGGGATAAAAAGGACAAACTCAATATCAAATAGTGAATACGACACGCTTTGTGCTCGATTTTTATACATTTATTATTCGGCGACAAAGGCAGCCCAAAGTAGAGGTAAAGTGCAATAAATAGGGAATAAATGGCGTGAACCATTACCCGATTGCACAAGAGCCATTAAAGTAGTAGCTTCTATCTCATTCACAGCAAAATGTTAATGTGTTGTATTGGAAATACGAATAAAAAATGACAAATAAAACGGAACAGTCTGAATACCCTCTTTCGCCAATAGGGCGAATAATAACGCCCTTTCAAGAAAAGTTTTCAATACCGAGACAAGCATCGCTGTGCAAACATGCATATGGTGAGGTCAACTTCTTCGAGCATATCAATGTGGTACAAGCCCTAGAGGGAATAGAGGCGTTTAGTCATCTTTGGATTCTTTTCCTATTTCACAAAAACATTAGTCGAGGTTACAAAGACAAGGTTAGACCGCCTCGATTGGGAGGCAATAAAAAAATAGGTGTGTTTGCCAGTCGCTCCAGTTTTCGTCCCAACCATATCGGTATGTCTTTAGTAAAAAATCTGGGAGTGAAAAACAATAAATTAATCGTCTCTGAAGTTGATTTACTTACCAATACGCCTGTTATAGATGTTAAACCCTACCTGCCGTATGCTGATATTGATTTGGAGGCTTCGGCCGGGTACGCGTCGCTTATTCCTGAGTCACCACTGAATGTGACATTCAGTGAACAATCAGTTAAACAACTCAATAAATACGAATCGATATATGATGGAATTAAAAATCTTATCATCGAAATATTGAGCCAAGATCCTCGACCAGCCTACAAAGCTTCGCAACAAGATACAAAAATTTACTTTACTAAACTGTATGATTTAGAAATTAAATGGGAAGTCAAATCAAATGAACTTTATGTACTTTCGATCACACAGTTTTCGTCGACAAATAGCGGTTAAAAAGTAATTTTTATCTTTTGAAAAGTATGGTTGATTGTTACACTCTCGCCATCCTTTCTAAACTAGAAATAAGCTATGCGCACAACCCAATATTTACTCGCAACACAAAAAGAAGTTCCAAGCGAAGCAGAAGTCATTTCGCACCAGTTAATGTTAAGAGCAGGTTTAGTACGAAAACTTGCGTCTGGATTATATAGTTGGCTTCCCACTGGGCTTAGAGTGCTTAATAAAGTCACTCAGATTGTTAGAGAAGAAATGAACAAGGCTGGCGCAATAGAAATTAATATGCCGGTCGTTCAACCTGCAGACTTGTGGCAACAATCGGGTAGATGGGAAGCTTATGGCCCTGAATTATTGAGAGTTAAAGACCGCCATGACAGAGATTTTTTATTGGGTCCAACCCATGAAGAAGTGGTTACATCGCTAGTCAATAATGAAGTGAATAGCTACAAACAACTGCCCATTAACTTATATCAGATTCAAACCAAATTCAGAGACGAAATTCGTCCCCGCTTTGGCATTATGCGGGGTCGAGAATTTGTCATGAAAGACGCATATTCATTTCACCTAGACGAAGAGTGCTTAGATAAAACGTATGGTGTGATGCATCAAGCCTATTGCAATATTTTCGATCGAATTGGGCTTGAGTACAGACCTGTAATAGCTGATTCAGGCTCTATCGGAGGTGCGGTTTCTCACGAATTTCATGTCCTAGCAGAATCGGGCGAAGATGACATAGCATTCAGTAACGCATCAGATTATGCAGCCAACGTTGAATTGGCTGAAGCTATTGCCGAACATGTTGAACCACAAAAGAAAGATCAGTTGACGCTTATAGATACAGGTGAAAGCAAAACTATTGAAGCCGTGTCAAAGCTGTTAAATATTGACACAAAAACGACCGTCAAGACTCTGATAGTAAAGGCCAGCGATGAAATCGATGCAGACATGGTGGCTGTAGTATTGAGAGGAGACCATCAATTAAATGAAATCAAGGCGAGTAAGCACCAGTGGGTTGCACAGCCTCTTTGTATGGCTGACGAACAAGATGTAATGGATGAATTAGAGTGCGGGTTTGGTACGTTAGGCCCAATCAAAATGTCATTACCTGTATTAGTCGACCGCAGTGCAGCTTGCTTACAAAACTTTGTATGTGGTGCCAATCAGGCTAATAAACACTATAAGGGAGCAAACTGGGACAGAGATGTCGGTCAGTACGAAGTAGTGGATTTTCGTAATATTACTGCAGGCGATTCATCGCCTTGTGGTGAGGGCACTATTGAAATAAGAAAAGGCATTGAAGTAGGTCACATCTTTCAATTAGGAGACAAATATTCTAAAGCAATGAATTGCGGGGTTTTAACCGAGTCAGGGAAGCACCAGACTTTGCAGATGGGTTGCTACGGAATTGGTGTTACGCGCATAGTTGCGGCTGCGATTGAGCAAAATAATGATAAGTTCGGCATTATTTGGCCAGAAGCAATAGCCCCTTTTCAAGTTGCCATTATTCCCATGAATATGCACAAATCGCATCGAGTAAAAGAAGTGGCTGAAAAGTTATATGAGCAATTAATGGCGGCTGGCGTTGACGTATTATTTGACGATAGAAAAGAGCGACCGGGTGTAATGTTTGCTGATATGGAATTAATCGGTGTGCCCAACAGTATAGTCATAGGTGAGAGAAATTTAGACAACCAAGAGGTTGAATTTAAGAAAAGAGCGACTGGTGAAAAAACAATGTTGTTAATTAATAATGTTGTTAGCTTTCTTGCCGAAAACTAAATATAGATATGTTTTCGGCTGCCGAACAAAAGGTGGCGTATAATTTAAATGGGTTACACAATTGTTAGTTACCTTTTACGGCGTTCGCGGCTCAATCCCCACACCGGGTAGTCAGTTTGTAAAGTATGGCGGAAACACTGCTTGTGTTCACGTGCAATTGGACGATGGCACAAATATAGTTTTAGATTCTGGGACTGGAATTCGAAATTTGGGTAAAAGCTTACTTAAGAATAACGCTCCCATCCATATTTTGCTTAGCCACAACCACTGGGATCACATTCAAGGATTCCCTTTTTTTGGGCCCCTTTACCAAGCTGGCAGAGAAATTTGTATCACGCCGGGACTCACGGAAGAAATAAGACCTGAAGGTATTTTAGAACAAATGAAGGGCAGCTTTTTCCCAGTGCCTCGCGAAGCCATTGCTGCCAACGTAGTAATACAATCATACGCTGACCACAGTTGGTCGATTGGTGAAGCTAAGATATGCCGCTTGAGAATGAATCATCCCGGGGGTGGAAGTTGTTATACCATCGAGTACAAAAATCGAAAACTGGCTTATATAACGGACAACGAACTCTACCCTCCTTACAAAAAGAATACTGACTTCTTAGATTTTGTTCTTTTTTCAAAAGATGCTGATCTGTTAATTCACGACGCACAGTACGTGATTGAAGACATGCCAGCGAAGTCTGGATGGGGCCATTCAGTTGCAGAAGAGGCGGTCAAACTAGCGCTTGCATGCAACGTAAAGAAACTTGCTTTGTACAGTCATGATCCTGAGCGCGAAGATAAAATGGTAGACGATATAGTAGACCAAGCCTCATTTATCATTGAAGTGGGAGGCGGCTCAACCGAGTGCGTTGGGGCAAGAGAGGGCATGTCACTTAAGTTGTGATTGCAAAGCAACTCTGGTACTGTCTCTTGATTTTATTTTTGCTTATTCATCCGATCCTATGCAATAAACCGTATAATGGACCTTTACCGCTAAAAAAATAATAAAGGCATTCCGGTATGCAAATAAATGCGTTCAAGCTAGTCTTAGCTACATCTCTAATACTGCCGTTTATGAGCAATGGTTTTGCGAATGAATTATCATTGAATAACACGCAAGTTGGCTTTGAGTTGCAAACGCCACAAAGTGCGCAACAGAAAAAAGAGACCAAATCTGATGGTGACAATTTTTTAACCAAGTTACAGCTGAAGGATTCCGATCCTGACAACAGCGTCCTTAAAGAAAAATTAATCAGCGAGAAACAGGCCAATCAGAATCAGTTTTCAATTAGCCAACACCGAACAAATTATCTATTGCCATTAAGTTATGTCAGCGATCCCAATACAATCACATTAGATGGTGTGGGTGAAGAAAACATAGAGCATTTAGAAGCTAAGTTTCAAGTAAGTATTAAAACCCCCCTTTTCATGGAAGCTGATGACTTGTCTGGAGCATATTTTGCTTTCACTGCGGTTTCTTTTTGGCAGTTGTATAGCGATGAAATCTCAAAGCCTTTTAGAGAAACCAATTATGAACCCGAAGTGTTTTATCAATTCGCAGCCAATTATGACGTGTTAGGCTATCAATTTAATATGGTAAGACTTGGTATCAATCATATGTCAAATGGACAGAATGGGTTAAAATCAAGAAGCTGGAATAGGATCATTGCTACGGCGTTACTGAGTGATAAAAACACCGCTTATTACCTGAAAGCTTGGTATCGCATCCCTGAAGACGAAAAGCTTGACCCTCTCGATCCTACCGGCGATGATAATCCCGATATTACTGATTATTATGGGAAAGTTGAAATTGGATTTGCCAGTAAGCTTGGTAATTTTAATGTATTTAGCAGAATTAGAAATAATTTGTCGCTTAGCGATAATAGAAGCGGTATCGAGATTGACTTTGCCTATCAGTTAAATAACAGATATGATTTTCTGATACAGTATTTCAACGGATACGGTGATTCACTCATTGACTATAACAGACATCAGCAGCGCATTAGTTTGGGATTTAAACTAAAGTTCCTTTAAATATATTGCCTCAACACTTTACTATCCCATCTACTTATTAGAGAGGTCTTGTTAACCGTGCAACACTAGCTGTATGAATAGTAAACCTGCTTGCTGGTTTACTTTACCCGGTTTGGTTGTTTTCAATTTTTGGGTATATTTCTCCGTTGTAGAACGGATGCTTGGTTGCAAGAGTATTAGATATAGACTGTACAGATGACAAGTCTGAATCAGCAAACGTATTAAGAAATGCATCGATAGATTGTCTTTCATGCATCAATACTGAACTATCATTATTTGCAGCGGTTTTAGCACCAAAAACTTTGATTATGAGGCGCTGGTTAAAAATCTTATTGAAGATCAATTCAACTCGATTTACGTGATAGTCAGAGGTCACAACATGCAACTCATCGACGGGCGTATTGAACAAGTATTTCAAGCAGTAATAAGCATCACCGACCGTATCTCTTGATGATGCAAGAGACAATATTGAACTTTCGCTGATGTGAGAATTCTCTAGAATAAACTTTTTCACCACATCTGAAATTGATGTGGTGCAATCTGCACGGTAATCCCAACCGATCGTTATTATGAAGTTATAATCCTCTGTATTAAATTTCTTAATAGCAAGCTCGCAACGCGCAACAGACTCAACACCTAGCATGCAATCTTTTGACATCAAATGAGACAATACCACTAGACACTTCATAAAAATCTACACCTTAATGCAATAATGGGCAAAGAACCTATAGTTACTCTTTCGTTTGCTAATTAATACTTGGCTATTTATCGTATTTAAAACCTTCCTGATCAAGCTTAGCAAGTTCTTGTTCAATATTGGCATCCCATCCAGAAAAGTTTGCTGGTAAATCTCTTAAATAATGATGCGACCCAATCCCTCTTTGCTTTTTTGCCGTCCAATTGTCATTCAGTAATGAAGGCAGAAATTCTAAAAATACACTTTCAAGGGTTTTCGTTAAAGTAGCATATGTTTTAGCAAAGGTGTCATCTTCCTCAGTGAATTCCACGTACTTTTGGACAACAATTGGTCCGGTATCGACCCCTCCATCAATTAGATGGATGGTAACTCCAGATGGAGTATTATCGTATAGGGCCCAGAAGTTTGGGTGGGCCCCGCGATTGTATGGCAGGTAAGAAATATGCAGATTAAAAATAGGACAACCAGCTCCTTCTATAACCTCACGACTGAGAATATGCCTATACCCATAGCTGATTACGCAGTCATATCCGCTTATAGAGTCCACTTTGCCTTGAGTATGGTCAACCTCACAATGATTTTTCACCAATATGTCTATCAGGTTAGTTTGCTCTTGATTATAACCTAAAAACAGAATTCTTTTTGTTGGGTTCTGAAGTTGATTGATAGGCTTCATTTTAGCTTTCCGTTATTGGTTTCTCACAACATGAAGGAAACCTTTAAGCACACAGATTATTCCCACTCAATGGTAGCAGGCGGCTTTCCTGAAATATCGTATACCACTCGCGATATACCATCCACTTCATTGATTATTCGATTAGACACTTTGCCTAAAAAATCATAAGGCAAATGCGCCCAGCGTGCCGTCATGAAGTCGATCGTTTCAACGGCTCTGATTGCCACAACGTAATCGTACTTGCGCATGTCGCCCATAACCCCCACAGATCTTACTGGCAGAAATACAGTAAAAGCTTGGCTTACCTTGTGGTATAAGTCATGATTGTGCAGTTCTTCAATAAAAATAGCATCAGCTCGTCGTAACAGATCACAATATTCTTTTTTAATTTCGCCTAATACACGGACCCCAAGACCTGGTCCAGGGAAAGGATGACGATAAAGCATGTCGTAAGGCAAACCGAGTTCAAGACCAATTTTTCGCACTTCGTCTTTAAACAATTCCCTAAGCGGCTCGACCAATCCAAGTTTCATGTTTTCTGGTAAGCCCCCAACATTGTGGTGAGATTTAATCACATGCGCCTTACCTGTTTTAGAGCCAGCCGATTCAATAACATCAGGATAAATAGTGCCTTGGGCTAACCATTTTGCATTAACCAGCTTACTCGACTCTTGGTCAAACACATCAACGAATTGATTGCCTATAATTTTTCGTTTTTTCTCAGGGTCGGACTCATCCGCCAGTGCGTCCAAAAATTGTTGCTCAGCGTCTACCTTGATTATATTTAACCCAAAATGTTCCCCAAACATTTCCATGACTTGCTCGCCTTCATTTAATCTAAGCAAGCCATTGTCTACAAATACACAGGTAAGCTGTTTGCCGATTGCCTGATGCAACAGCATCGCCGTCACTGACGAGTCGACTCCTCCAGAGAGCCCCAATACCACTTCCTCATCGCCTACTTGTTGTTTTATTCTTTGAACTGCATCGTCAATAATGGATGATGGTGTCCACAATTTATCCAATTTGCATATATCAAGTACAAAATGGCTCAGCATCCTAAGACCCTGCTTGGTATGAGTGACTTCCGGATGAAATTGAACTCCGTAGAATTGTTTTTCTTCACATGCGATGGCAGCATGGGGACAGTTAGAAGTCTGGGCAATGGTCTTAAAACCATCAGGAATATCTTTTACCTTGTCACCATGACTCATCCAAACATCTAACAACGCATTTCCCGAACTAGAAATTTCATCTTCTATTTTGTCGAATAAAGCAGTCGCCTGTAATACTTCCACTTGAGCATAACCGAATTCTCGAAGGTCGCTTCCTTGAACTTCGCCACCTAGTTGGTGGGCCATTACCTGCATTCCGTAACATATTCCCAATAAGGGAACTCCAGCATTAAATACATACTGGGGAACTCGAGGAGAACCATGTTCCGGCACAGATTCTGGACCGCCAGATAAAATAATGCCATCAGGGGCGAATTCCCGAATGTGTTTTTCACTCACATCCCAAGCCCAAAGCTCACAATACACGCCGATTTCGCGCACTCGCCTAGCAATGAGCTGGGTGTATTGAGAACCAAAATCAAGAATGAGAATTTTCTGACTATGAATATTAACTGACATTATTTAATCCAAAAAAAATACAAAAAATGGCAAGCACAAACAAATCCTTGCCACATCAATAACAGCGATAAACGACTATATCATCAAGCGGTTCGGTAGTTAGGTGCTTCTTTGGTTATGCTCACATCGTGAACGTGAGACTCACCCATACCAGCGGAAGTAACTTTTACAAAAGTAGGTTTTGTACGCAGCTCTTCAATAGTCCCACATCCAGTCAGTCCCATAGCAGAGCGCAAGCCACCCAGTTGTTGGTGTATGATATTTGCAATCGGCCCTTTGTATGCAACTCTACCTTCTATCCCCTCTGGAACGAGTTTTTCAGCACTGTTATCTGCTTGAAAATATCGATCAGAAGAACCGTGGTTTTGATTCATAGCAGCCAACGAGCCCATTCCGCGATACGATTTAAAATATCTGCCTTGATAAAGCTCGACTTCGCCTGGTGCTTCTTCCGTGCCGGCTAACATACTGCCAACCATTACCGAACTCGCTCCAGCCACTAGCGCTTTAGCGATATCACCTGAGAAGCGGATCCCTCCATCTGCAATAACCGGAATGCCCATTTTGTCAACGGCATCCACCGCATCCGAGATAGCTGTAATTTGCGGAACCCCACAACCGGTTACGATACGAGTGGTACAAATAGAACCAGGACCAATACCGACCTTCACCGCATCAACTCCAGCTTCTACCAATGCTATCGCGCCTTCAGCGGTGGCTACGTTGCCCGCAATAATTTGAAGTTCTGGGTATTGAGATCTAACTTGTTTTACTCTATCGATAACGCCTTGAGAATGACCGTGAGAAGTGTCGATTAATAGCACGTCAACGCCAGCTTCAACGAGCAGCTTTATTCTTTCATCTGTACCAGGTGCCACACCAACAGCCGCTCCCACTCTTAAGCGACCTTGTGCATCTTTACATGCGTTTGGTTTACTTTTGGCTTTTTGATAATCTTTTACGGTAATCAACCCAGACAGCTTAAATGCGCCGTCTACCACCAGTATTTTTTCAATTCTATACTCATGCATTAACTCCATGACATGGTCTGGGCTTGCGTCTGATGTTACTGTAACCAACTTATCTTTGGGTGTCATCACTTTACTGACAGGTTCCTCTAACCGATGTTCAAAACGCAAATCGCGCCCTGTTACAATACCGATTAAATTGTTGTCGTTGTCAATTACAGGAAAGCCGGAATACCCCAATTTTTTACTCAGCGATATGGTTGCTCCAATCGTATCCGTTGGGCTGACTGTAACTGGGTCAATGACTACACCACTCTCGTATTTTTTAACTCTAAGCACATGTTCGGCTTGAGTTTTTGGCGGCATATTTTTATGGATAAAACCAATTCCACCTTCTTGCGCCAAAGCGATCGCCAAAGGAGCTTCTGTAACAGTGTCCATTGCTGCAGACATTAATGGCATATTAAGCGTGATTTCACGCGTTAATTTGGTTTGCAGATTAGCTGTGTGCGGCAGAACAGATGAATGCCTTGGGACGAGTAGAACGTCGTCGAATGTGAGTGCTTCTTTTTCAATGCGTAGCATGCAATTTACCTATACACTAGTGGCCTAATTGCGGTGCAATTGTAGTGTTTTTTAATACTTAGGTAAACTACAATTGTGTTATCTTAATAAAAAAATTGAGTAATGCGTATTTACACGAAATAAAGTCAATAATCTTGAATGGAAAGTAATTACTTTGGACGTAAAAGTATAAAAATTAAGATATCTTTTAAATTAGAAAAGGCTAGTCATGTTTGCTGTTCCTCAAAATATTAAAATAATCAGCGTCACTAAGCTAAACCGATTCGCTAAACAAGTGTTAGAAAGCGAAATTGGGCAGGTTTGGGTAAGTGGAGAAATCTCAAATTTCACTCGGGCAGCGTCTGGACATTGGTACTTTACTCTCAAAGACAATAATGCCCAAGTTCGAACGGCTATGTTTAAAGGTTCAAATCAGAAAGTAAGCTTCACGCCAAAACATGGTGATAAAGTCATAGTAAGAGCAAATTTAAGTCTTTATGAAGCTAGGGGCGATTATCAGTTAATAGCGATATCAATGGAGCCGGAAGGAGTTGGAAAACTCAAGCAAGAATTTGAAGCGTTAAAAATAAAACTGCAGGGTGAAGGATTATTTGACCAAGCCAATAAGCAAGTGCTACCAGACTCTATAAGAAAAATAGGCTTAGTAACCTCATCAACAGGCGCAGCGGTTCACGATATTCTCCACGTATTAAAAAGACGAAATCCCGCTATAGAAGTAGTCATTTACCCAAGCATGGTGCAAGGGGGAGAAGCCGCACAAAGCATCGCAAATCAGATATTGATAGCGAACCAACGAGCAGAAGTCGACGTGTTGATCGTCGGCAGAGGCGGTGGCTCTCTCGAAGATTTATGGCCATTCAATGAAGAATTAGTGGCTAGAGCTATATACGCATCTAATTTACCTACTGTGTCTGCTGTGGGTCACGAAGTTGATGTGACTATTGCAGACTTTGTGGCGGATATGAGAGCAGCAACACCATCTGCCGCAGCCGAAATGCTTAGCGAAGATTCTCAAACATTGTTGAAGGGGTTAAACGAGCGGAAAATATTACTGATGAAGGCTATCTCTAATAAGCTATATTATCAGAGTGAAAAACGCCAACAATTAGTCTCTCGATTGGACTCTCAACATCCCTTGAAAAGATTACAGCAGAATATACAAGCGTTTGATTATTTACACGCTAGACTGCAACAACAGCATCCACAAAAATTGATAAACACACTAAATCAACAACATTCTTATTTGTGCAAACGTTTATTATCTAGAGATCCTAAAACTCAAATTCAATCATATAAAGAAAACACCGCTTATAGCATACATCGACTAGCATTGAGTCTAAACAAAACATTAGATCAAAGAAAACAAATGACTTCGTATCTGATCAAGCAATTTGAGCAATTATCGCCTAAATCAAAGCTCGAACGGTTACAAGCTAACCATGAGCAAAAAAATAAGACCTTACGGAATGGCATGAAAAAAATGATGCAAAGCCATCGCCAAAATCTTGCCAAGTCAAGTGCACTTTTAAACAGTGTGAGTCCGTTAGCGGTTTTATCTAGAGGTTATAGTTTTACAATCAAAGACTCAGAAATAGTGGACGATGTAGATAAAATAAAGATCAATGAAACCATAGACACTCGCGTAAAAAATGGGGTGATTACAAGCAAAATCCAGAGCATAAAGAAACATTAAATGGGCTTTCAATTAAGTTTAGGCCATCCAATTCAGAAAAAATTCTTAGTTTAGTTTCTCAATAAAAAATTATAGCTTTGATTGAAGATTCAAGCCTCGTCGGATTTAATATTCCTTCGTCTAGGTCCGCAATATTACTGATGATTGGTCGTATTATACAAATCTTGGCATTGGACGTTGCTCTCAATAGACGAACTAACTCCTGTAATTCGTGAGCAAGTGGGTTTTGTTATACATAAGGAACTAATCAATTTATTGAGTCTTTTGCCTGAAGGTATGACGATTTTATTGATATAAAGGCTATAACGAATATAAAAATTTCAAAACACTAAGAGTATATAACCGGATTCGGCATCTTAGAATGTGACCTACTTACTATTAGTTTTTTTGATCTGTTTTAAAGTAATTGAGCATATCTATGGCAAAATTATCGCTACGGTTGACTAATTTGTTTTCTTTATTTGTCTCCATAAAATCACTAAAGCCATCATAGTTGGACGTTCGCTCAATCCTCTGAAAAGCCATTGTCCAATGAGGAAAGCTTCTTTCTACAATAGGCAAGGAAACCAGCTCTTGAATTTTTTCATGTCGAGGGTCTGATTGTATTTTGTGGTACAATTGATGGACGCTATCAGCTGGCCCTTCAATGGCTTGGATAAATATTTTGTCTTCATTGTATAAAAGCATGCCGGTTAAGCCTAGCTTACGATTATTTTTTCTTGAGGTAGCCAACAATTCAACCAATTCATTATAGCTGAATGATTTTGTCGCATAACTCATGTATACCAATTCAATCATTAAATATATTCCGCACTATTTTTGTCTAGAAAATTTTTTACTGCGATAGAATAAGTATATTAAGAATATAAGTATTATGCTTACACCACCAACACCCATAACTTATAGAACAAGATATACAAATATTCAACTAGCTATTAACATCATTTAAATATTTATTATCGCTTGTTACCCAATTATTTCTTTTTATGAAACGACAACAATCGTTTTCTCTTTCGTTGTTGTGCAAGCGTAAGCTTGTTTTTCTTACCTTCATAAGGGTTACCGCCCTCCCGAAATTCAATTTTAATTGGAGTCCCCATTATTTCGAGAGCCCTGCGATAATAATTAGTTAGATAACGCTTATAACTGTCCGGAAGGTCTTGAACTTGATTACCATGAATCACAATAACAGGAGGATTATAACCACCCGCATGAGCGTATTTCATTTTTACTCGTCTGCTGCGAACTAGAGGAGGTTGATGATCATCTTGGGCCATTTCCATTATGTCGGTTAACAAAGAGGTATTGATTCTTTTAGTTGCAGACGCATAAGCTTCCTGCACTGATTCAAAAAGGTGACCTACTCCTGAGCCATGTAAAGCTGAAATAAAATGCAAACGGGCAAAATCAACGAAGCCAAGTCGCCTGTCCAATTCTCGTTTAATATCATCTTTTACATCGTGGCTTAAACCATCCCACTTATTGACCGCTAGTACTAGAGAGCGGCCAGAGTTCAATATAAATCCCAACAAGGAAAGATCTTGATCGCTTATCCCTTCTCTGGCATCCACCACCAATAAGACCACGTTTGCCTCTTCAATCGCTTGAAGTGTTTTTACAATAGAAAACTTTTCGACCGCATCGGATACCTTTTTGCGTTTTCTGACACCGGCGGTGTCAATTAACACATACTCCCTGTCATCTCTTTGCATTGGAATAAAGATAGAGTCTCGCGTGGTACCTGGAAGATCATAGACGACCACTCGCTCTTCGCCCAAAATTCTATTTGTTAGTGTTGACTTACCCACATTAGGCTTGCCAACTATCGCCAACTTAATTGGTAAAGCTTGTAACTTCTTTAATTTTTCTTCTGCATTTTGCTCTTGAGCTTCAATGCTCTGATGTATATCAGAGTCTTGAATTATCATGTCTGAAAATTGCGAATCGAGAGGTGATAATACTGCCTCTATCATTTTGGATACACCCCTACCATGAGCAGCGGCAATCTGAATAAGGTGGACCATGCCCAATTTATAAAAGTCTGCGCTTTCACTGTCTCCGTCAAGTCCATCCACTTTATTCACGACTAGATACACGGATTTTTCTTGTTTTCTCAAATGCTCAGCGATGCCAATATCCGGTGCAGTCAACCCATCTCTTGCATCTACCAAAAACAAAACCACATCGGCTTCTTCAATGGCCAGCAAAGATTGCTGAGCCATTTCTGCATCGATACCGGTCTCGTCACCGCTTATGCCTCCAGTGTCTACGACAATAAACTGTCGATTTTCGTATTTAGCAGTCCCGTATTTTCGGTCTCTGGTTAAGCCTGGAAAGTCGGCAACTAGAGCATCTCTTGTATTTGTCAAGCGGTTGAAAAGCGTTGATTTCCCAACATTTGGACGGCCAACTAATGCAATTACGGGTAACATGGAGATTCTCGATAAATTAAATAAAGTAAACTACAAACTATGCAGTCATAAAAATAACAAACGCCAATAATAACATTATCGGCGCTTTCGTGTTTGAAATATTAAGGGGAACTACTTTACGATTTCAACTAAATTTAAATCGCCTTCTCTCGTTTTAACAATTAGTTTATCATCAAACAGCACTGGCTCAACGTATATACCTTCGTCTTCGTCATTGCCGCCAATATCTATTCTTGATACATATTGTCCTTCATCTTGGGTAAAATAATGCAAATAACCGAATTTATCCCCTACTGCGATGAAATCATCTATTGCGGTTGCGCTCGTGAGGCCTCTCTTGCGCAGTTGACCATTGGACCATAGCTCGACGCCATTTCGTCGGTCTATCGCGTATAAATTACTATTTTTGTCAGTTACAAACAGGCGATTTCCACTAATGCTCACGTTGCGAAAACTCGCATATTCTCTCGTCCAAATCACGTTGCCTGATCTCAGCTCTATCGCAGACAAGGAGCCACCGAAAGAAACTACAAAGACGGTACCACCAAAGACTAATGGCTGGGTATCTATGTCCACAATACGCTCAAGATCGGTTGCGCCAGTGGGCTTGGCAACAATGGCCTCCCATGCTGTTAGTCCTGACTCCAAAATATTCACTCTCACGCGACCGTTAGATAACCCTACAATCGCGCCACCTGCCGCTGCCGCTGGAGAAGACACTCCTCGCAACGTAAGAGGAGGAACATCAGATTCTGTCTGCCATTTTATTTCACCGGTTTGAGAGTCAAGCCCAATCAACGTGCCTGCTACGGTATTGACTACCAGTACGCCCGCATCTGCTGCTGGTTTAGCAATCACTTCGCTCGGTACTTGTGTTTGCCATTGAACGCTTCCATCTTCTTGATCGAGCGAGTAAACTAATCCATCTTCAGTGCCAAAATACACTGAGTTATATGCTACAAGTAGTCCACCTGAAACCTTGGCAGAAACCGTGCTTGGAAATAAACCATAAAGATTTAAAAACTTTTTCTCTCGACTTTTTCGGCTGACTTCAGTTTCCCATATCTCTTTGCCCGTTTTAGGGTCGAGTGCTACTATGATCCCTTCTCTGCTAGCGGCAAATATTTTATCGTAGCCTACCGTCGGTGAGAGTCGCGAAAAATAGTCTTCAACCCCATCGCCAACGCTTTCAGACCAAATAATATTTGATTCGAATTGGTTAGTTAACTCAGGTAACGTTCTTATCTCAATTTCTTCATCGTCTGCAAACCAGTTGGAGATGGTGGTACATCCGCTGACACTAGTTACTAGCAATATTAGTAGAGCAAGATGAATAAAGTTATTCAACGTTGCCACCGTTAGCTTTTGTTTTTGCATATGCAATATTGTCTCGTTTCATTTCTAGGTTTGGATTGTTCTCAGACAAAGCTAGCGCGGTTGTATACGCATTTTTTGCTTCATCATACTTTCCTTGGGCGACTAAAACATCCCCTCTTAACTCCTCAACTTGACCCGCATATGCGCTTGAGGTAATTAAATCTAAAGTCGATAACGCTTGATCATACTCAGATAACTGCATATGCACACTAACCAAGCGTAAATTGGCGATATCTGAAAGGTCTTTATCTGCACTAGCGGCATCTCGCAACGCCTTTTTAGCCCCATCGAAGTCGCTGTTTTGAACCGCTTGTTGAGCGATAATCATAGAGGCTAGAGGCGCGTAACCTGTTTCGCCGTTTTCATTCACAAAAGCCTCAAGTTTTTGAGTGTCTTGATCTTCTATAAATGCTTCTATGCCCGATGAATATTTTGTCGACGCTTGTTCTTGAGACTCAAGTGTGGTGTCGTTGTAATAACGCCATCCCCACAATAATCCTAAACCTATTACCGCACCGGCAATTATCACGGTGCCGTTTTCTTTCCAAAATCGTTTAATAGCCTGTACTTGTTGTTCTTCGGTTTCGTACCCTATCATTTGTGGTCTTTTCCTTTTAAAATTTCTCTTAACTTTAAGCAGTTAATTTATTATTAATATTTTTATCATTAACTACTAGTGAATATCCGCCAACACTTCCAGTAAAGATTGCATTGTCACGCTTTGTTGAGGCCTATCTTGCCTCAACCATTTCAGTCCAAAATCGTTAGACTGTGCCTCGCTTTCGCCAATTATAACGGCTATCTCCGCACCAGACGCATCAGCTTTCTTTAACTGTTTCTTGAAATTACCACCACCACAGTGAGTCTGTACTCTCAAAAAAGAAAACTCATCTCTTATAGTCTCGGCAAGGGCTTGGGCTTTCAGCTCTGCAACTTTTCCCATAGCCGTTACATAAACATGAGCACACAGCTCTTTAGCTTCGTTTTGTAAGGTGTCGACTAACAGCACTAATCTCTCGATACCCATTGCGAAACCGACTGCTGGAGTAGCTTTCCCCCCAAGTTGCTCAACTAGTCCATCGTATCTGCCACCAGCACAAATTGTGCCTTGAGCGCCAAGTAATTCAGTTACCCACTCAAATACCGTTCTATTATAATAGTCTAAACCTCTAACCAGAGAAGGATTAACCGTATATTTGATGCCCAAGCTATCCAAACGTTCACATAAATTTTCAAAGTGCACCTGAGATTCGTGATCAAGATGGTCAGTTAGCTTTGGTGCGTTAGCTAAAATGGCTTGGGTTTGCGTATCTTTTGAATCCAAGATCCTTAGAGGATTGGTAGTCAGCCTTCTGCGGCTGTCTTCATCTAGTCCCTTTTCATGTTGCAATAAATAGTCAACGAGAACTTGTTTATAGTTGGATCTGGAGTCTGCATTGCCCAAAGAATTTATCTGTAATTCGACTTGATTGGTTATTCCAAATGACTTCCATAATCGAGCGCCCATTAATATCATTTCAACGTCAATATCAGGACCTACTAAACCAAACGCCTCTGCACCAAATTGATGAAATTGTCTGTACCGCCCTTTTTGTGGTCGCTCATGTCTAAACATAGGGCCCATGTACCATAATCGTCTTTGTTGATTATATAAAAGACCATGTTGGTTGCCTGCTCTTACAGCACTTGCAGTGCCTTCGGGTCTTAAAGCAAGGCTATCGCCATTACGATCATCGAACGTGTACATTTCTTTTTCGACAATATCAGTGGCTTCGCCAACAGAACGTTTAAAAAGGTCGGTCTGTTCTAGTATTGGGGTTCTAATTTCGTGATAGTGATAACTATTGACTAACTGCCTAATGCGAGACTCTACTAATTGCCAAGTCGGCGTGTGCAGAGGCAAGCAGTCGTTCATACCGCGAATAGCTTGAATCGTTTTTCCCACAATAATCCCGAGTAGTTAATAAGGGCGCATAGTATATGTATTTTGCATGTATGGGTAAAGAACAAAGAGCTGAAAACGCGGCGGCAAATTGAGTTATTGAGCATCGCTCTCTAAATTACAAATATACCGGCTTATTTAATTGGTTTTGACTTCGTTTATCTGAATTCTTCTAGATTCATCCAACATCGCCTGTTTTGTCGCAACTTTTGCTCTGATTTTCTGCTCAAGTTTGTCGACGATTTCACTGTTGGTAATGCGCTCTCGTTGACGAACACCGTCCTCATAAAACCCGCTCATATTTCTGGCACCTGTCAAACCAATATCAGAGACTTCTGCTTCACCAGGGCCATTGACGACACACCCAATAATGGACACATCCATTGGCACTACTACATCTTCAAGCCTTTGTTCTAGCGCATTAACCGTGCTTATTACATCAAACTCTTGTCTCGAGCAGCTAGGGCAGGCAATAAAATTGATGCCTCTAGAACGAATGCGTAGACTTTTTAAAATATCGAACCCGACTTTAATTTCTTCTACCGGATCGGCCGCAAGAGATACCCTAATGGTATCCCCAATGCCCTCAGCCAAAAGCATTCCTAAACCAACAGCACTTTTGACAGAGCCCGAGCGAAAGCCACCAGCTTCCGTTATACCAAGGTGCAGAGGTTGTCTAATTTGTTTCGCAAGCAGTCGGTAAGCTCCTACAGCCAAAAAGACATCAGAAGCTTTAACAGAGACTTTAAATTGGTCGAAATTAAGCGAATCTAAAATATCCACATGACGCATAGCTGACTCAACCAAAGCCTCTGGAGTGGGTTCGCCGTATTTTTCTTGCAAATCGCGTTCAAGAGACCCGCCATTTACACCGATTCTTATGGGTATATTTTTATCTTTTGCACAATCTACAACCGACTTAACTCTTTCCATATTACCAATATTGCCAGGATTTATGCGCAAACAGTCGACTCCATATTCGGCAACCTTCAGAGCAATTCGATAGTCAAAATGAATATCGGCCACAAGCGGAATATCAACTTGCTGTCGAATGGATTTAAACGCCTCTGCGGCATCCATCGTTGGGACCGAAACTCTCACGATATCAGCACCCACGGCTTGTATTCTTTTTATTTGATTGACAGTTGCCTGCACGTCAGTTGTTTCAGTATTGGTCATCGACTGCACGGCGATAGGTGCATTATCGCCAATGGGCACACTTCCTACGTTAATTCGCGTGGACGGACGTCGTTTAATCCAAGATTCTGCAAACATTATTCACTTCCAATAGGTAACTCAAAATTGGCAGATCGGCCACCCGGAAACACAGACATGTCAACCTCAAGGCCGCCAAAGTTTATCTTTACGTTTTGGGGAGCTCCAAGGATTACATTTATCGGTGGGGATCCAGCCACTTCCATAACTCTGCCTTTTTTCTTCACACCGTATGCAATGATCTCACCGTCTTTATCTTTAACGCTAACCCAACAGTCGTCTTCAAAAGTAAATGTCATGTCGACTGTACCATCGTTATTTACTCTATAGCCTTCTTCGGTAAAAACGCCTTCGATTATATCGGCCGAATTTCTTTGAGTCGTTTCGTCTTCCACTACTAATTCTTCTTCGACCATGTCATCAAGCTCGTTCAATCCATCTTCCGTTTCATCATTAACCTGCTCAACGGTTTGCTCTATCTGATTGGACGTTGGTTCATCAACCTCCTCATTTGCAATAGTGCTTGAAGGTTCGATATCCTCAAGACTTAAGTCTTCACTGACTAGGTCATTTGAAAGGCCACTTTGACCTTCGATTTCAGGCTCGATCGATTGACTGTCGACAGTTTCTTCTTTATCCAACGTATCCTGTGTTTGTTGCGGATCTTGGCTTTGGGCTTCGATAGACGGTTCTTTATCACTAAATAAATTCTCAAATGTATCCGCAACAAAGGCTTGAGAATCCTTAAAGGAGTCTGATTGTTGAACCCACCAACCAACGACGGAACCTAATACCAAGATGACCACTACAATCGTAACCATATTCCATCTATGATCATGGGCTTCCCGAGTGACTCTTCTTGAGAAACTTTGCAATTTAGCGGGTTTATTGTCTTGAACATGGATTCGATCGTATGCATCTAAAAGAGGCTGTATATCCAATTGAACCAATTTGGCATAAAGGCGAACATAACCTTTGTTGAAGGTAACAGATACACCTTCTTCAAGCTCGTCTTTTTCGACCGCTTGAACACTACTGAGCCGCAAATGGAGCCTGTCAGCAATTTGCTGTTGAGTTAATCCAAGCGCTTTCCTGCCAGCCACTAATTGCCGGCCTGGACTCAAAGTCTCGGGTGTCGAAGTATTCTCAGTAGGTTCTTCTAAATTATTTGAAGATTGAGCGCTTGGTTCTTTTTGTTCTTCTTTACTCATTTGACTTTGGATCCCTTACCCATAACCGAGAACCTATCTGAATAGATGATGCATCGGACAAATTATTCCACTCTATTAGTTTAGACATTTTAACATTATATTTGCGAGAAATTTGAAACAAATTTTCTTTGGGCTTTACAATATGGTAAAGCCTTGAATTTTCTGATAAATCTGATTTTTTAACGTCGGCTTGAACCTTGTTATCGTTGACGCTTTCGGATTTAGTGTTTTGTTGGGTATCAACAGTTGTTTTTGAAGCATCCGAACTTGTCGACTCAAGCGATTGAGATTCAAAGGATTCAGCCAAGAGTTTTTCGGTCACATCTTCGGAATTGGCCTGATCTTGTGTTGGAGTTTGCGCTTCTATTTTAGATGGTAACGGTTCGTTCAGCCGGTCAGTTGAGGCTGCTTGTTGCGACTGGTCGGGTGTATTGGAATTGTTACTTGGTGATAGCACTAATGTAGCTTTACCTTTTGGTTCATCAGAAGACTTTTTTGGTGGTTTTACTTTTTGTGTCACTCTTTTACTTGGTTGCCAAATTGCATCTGCCTGATTGGCCAAAGTTGTGAACTCATGATTAGGGTACAATCGCAATAATAATGACGCATAGTCCTGCGCAGTTTTGACATTTCTCTGTCCTTGGGCAATCTGATAAGAAAGCCATAGAGAATTGGCATTCACGCTTGCGTTTCGCTCATATTTAAATAATGTGCGTTTGGCATCTTCCCATTGAGTTTCGTCAACGTATATTTCGGTAAGATACAAAAGCGTACTGGATCTTGTTGGCTGGTGATTTAGAGCGGTATTAAAGTACTCAATAGCTTCGTCTAATTTGCCTTGGCTTTGAGAACATAAGGCTAAATTTTCATAAGTCTCGGCAGTAGATACATATCGTTTATCATCAACCGCCTTTAAAAAGTTTTCTTTTGCTTTATCATATAAGCCTTGTTTGCACAAGAAAGCGCCGTAACTGTTTAATATATCTGGGTCGTTATTCGAATATTCTAGTGCGTTACCAAAATATTCTTCTGCTCTGTCTTTCTCATCTACTTGTTCGTAGTAGAATGCCATTGCGTAATTAGCTTCGCCCGACCGAGGAGCAAACTCTAGCGCTTTATCAAGGTTGAATTTTGCTTGACTAAAATTGCCGTTTTGCAAGTAAGTAAGACCCAAGCTCACACGCGTTTTAGCGGCTTCTTTCGCGTCAAATTGACCCGTACCAGAGAAACCACGTTCCGGGGGGTTAGACGCACAACCCAACATTACTAGTGACGCCAATAAAATAATATATTTTTTCAACATAGATAGGCACCTGTAACCACTGTTTGTAAGTATAAGTCTATATTAATCAGAGACTTTTACAGAAATAGACTTTCCTTTCATTTGTTTCTTCAATAACCGTTTTGTTCTATCAACCACATCACCTACAAGTTGTCCACAAGCAGCATCAATATCATCTCCTCGCGTTTTTCGAACAACGGTTGTAAACCCGTAACTCATCAGTACCTTTGCAAATCGGTCAATTCTCGAATTACTTGAGCATGTGTAAGGCGAACCAGGGTAAGGATTAAAAGGTATGAGATTAATTTTACTTGGTGTATTTTTCAATACTTTAGCTAACTCATGCGCCTGATCAGTGCTGTCATTTATTTGATTTAACATCACATACTCAACCGTTACTTTACCTTGATTGGCTTTGGATTTCGCCAAATATCTTCTAACACCTGCTAAAAATTCTTCTAAAGGATATTTTTTATTGACTGGAACAATTTCGTCCCTAAGCTCGTTGTTGGGTGCATGCAAAGAAATTGCAAGAGCAACGTCAATTTGATCGCCTAGCTTATCCAGCGCAGGAACTACACCTGATGTTGATAAAGTTACTCGGCGTTTTGACAAACCAAAGCCAAAATCGTCCAGCATAATATCCATCGCAGGAACAACGTTTTTTAAGTTCAATAAGGGCTCACCCATTCCCATCATCACCACATTAGTGACAGGTCGTTGCGAAGTATCCTTAGATAAACCAATGAAAGTTGCTACTCGCCACACCTGACCAATAATCTCAGCGACCGATAAATTGCGATTAAATCCTTGTTGAGCTGTGGAACAAAATGTACATTCAAGTGCGCATCCCACTTGAGAAGACACGCATAATGTCGCGCGGTCTGACTCAGGTATCCATACGGTTTCAACTTCCTGACCACCATCGAGCATGATAGCGAATTTAATCGTGCCATCGCTCGCTTGTTGGTGTTGCGAAATTGTGGGCGCTTTCACTTCACACAGTTTACTCAGCTTGGCTCGCAATTGCTTATTTATGTTGGTCATATTATCGAAGTTAGATTCACCCTCTTGGTAAATCCATTTCATTACTTGGTCAGCTCTAAACGGTTTCTCTCCGATACTCTGAAAATACTCACGCAAGCCGGCACGGTTAAAGTTCAGCAAATTTTGCTTCTTTTGTTCATTGCCTTGCCCCCGCTCTAACGTGGTTGCTTCAGATGGCTCTGTTTTTTCAAGGTGACCGTGCATATTAATAATATATCCTGTCAAAAGTGTTTATTAAGACCTGTCTAATGTAATTTTGTTTAACGCATTTTGAAAACGCGCTTAGCAAAAAAAGGGAGCAACGCTCCCTTTTATGTAAAGTGTATCAGACGTGCTCTGTTTTTTTAATGCATTTCTGATTAAAAACAGGTGCTTAGCAACTGCTCTGTTTTCAATTATCTAGTTCTAGGGCAAATTTCTTCGTCTGAGAAGAAATACGCTATTTCTCGAGAGGCAGACTCAGGAGCGTCAGAGCCATGCACTGCATTTTCGTCTATTGATTCGGCGTAATCAGAACGCAAAGTTCCAGCGGCGGCATCGCTAGGGTTTGTTGCTCCCATAATTTCACGATTTTTAACCACTGCGTTTTCGCCTTCGAGAACTTGAACCATAACAGGACCAGACGTCATAAAATCAACCAAAGCACCGAAAAATGGACGCTCTTTGTGTTCAGCATAGAAACCTTCCGCTTTCTCACGACTTAAATGCACCATTTTTGATGCCACAATTCTCAATCCTGCAGTTTCAAAGCGGTTGTAAATTGCCCCAATAGCATTTTTTGCTACAGCATCTGGTTTGATTATAGAAAAAGTACGTTCTAAAGCCATGTTTTAAATCCTATATTTAAATTTGTAAGTTATCTCAAAGCGGCATACCATCTTTGGGACCTAACTCTATGTCATTTATTAAAGTTGCGCGATTATATGCAAGTTAAACGCAAAACTCTAATCTAATTTTATTAATGTGACTCACGCGCATGATTTATAGGATATTTTGACTTTATAAGAGCGGCTTTCTAGTGATGCAACCCTTCCCCCGATTTTACATGTGCGCTTTCTTTAAATGTATCCCAAAGTGGAGACATTTCTCGCAGTTTACCTATTGTTTTAACGACCAAGTCCACAACATAATCAATTTCTTCTTCCTTCGTAAAACGACCAATACTGAATCGAATTGAACTATGTGCCAAGTCATCACTAAGTCCTAACGCTTTTAATACGTAAGAAGGCTCCAAATTTGCTGACGTACAAGCAGAACCCGTTGATATCGCGATATCTTTGAGAGCCATAATTAAAGACTCACCATCAACATAGTTAAAGCTCACGTTCAAATTATGAGGCACTCTTTGTTTAAGATCACCGTTTAAATACACTTCTTCAATTTTGTTAATTCCAGTCCATAGTTTGTCACGAAGCGTTTTTATTCTTTGGTTTTCAACTTGCATTTCGTCCTTTGCAATTTTAAAGGCCTCGCCCATGCCCACAATTTGGTGTGTCGGCAACGTACCGCTTCGCATACCGCGCTCGTGCCCACCGCCGTGGATTTGCGCTTCTATTCGGATGCGCGGCTTTCGGCGTACATATAGCGCTCCTATCCCTTTTGGGCCATAAGTCTTGTGCGCTGAAAATGACATTAAATCGACTTTGAGTTTTTGCAAATCAATAGCGACTTTACCCGTGCTCTGAGCAGCATCTACATGGAAGATGATTTGTTGCTCACGACATATCTCTCCTATAGCGGCAATGTCTTGAATAACGCCTATCTCATTGTTAACGTGCATTACGCTTACCAAAACAGTGTCTTCGCGTATAGCGGTCTTTAATTCTTCCAAGTCAAGAATGCCATTGGATTTTGGCGATAGATACGTCACCTCGAACCCCTCAAGTTCTAACTGGGAAGTCGTATCAACCACGGCTTTATGCTCTGTTTTTAGTGTCACTATATGTCTACCGCGTTCGTGGTAAAAATTAGCGGCACCTTTTATGGCTAAATTATTTGACTCTGTTGCGCCAGATGTAAATACGATTTCACGTGGATCTGCGTTTACCAAGTCTGCTATTTGACTTCTAGCAGTATCGACAGCTTCTTCTGCCACCCAACCAAACTTGTGAGAACGGGAAGCGGGATTACCAAAATTGCCTTCTAATGATAAGCATTCCTGCATTTTATCGATCACACGAGGGTCAACAGGCGTGGTCGATGAATAATCTAAATATATTGGCAAAGCAATGTCTGTCACTATATAACTCCGCTTATAATTGCATGCTAATTTCTATATTTTGTACTAGGGATTTGACACTCTTATTTTGTATACCGACACCTTCGTCATCTTTTTCTTGAGCAATCAACTCATGCAACGTTATTTCATTTAAAAATTGACTTATTCTATCACTCAAATCTTGCCAAAGGTTATGAGTTAGACAACGCTTTCCGCCTTGGCAATTAGACCCTCCTTGGCACTTAGTCGCATCAACGGTCTCGTCTACCGCTTGAATGATTTCGCCGATGGCGATTTCAGACGCGCCGCGTCCCAAAGTATAACCGCCACCAGGTCCGCGCACACTGGATACAAGCTTTTCTCGTCTTAACTTAGCGAACAATTGCTCTAGGTACGACAAGGATATGCTTTGCCGTTCAGATATGTCAGCTAATGGCACCGGACCGTTATTGGAATGCAGTGCAACGTCGATAATTGCAGTTACTGCATATCTGGCTTTAGATGTCAATTTCATAGCCACGAATCCCACTTAATACGTTACTCAGGTTTAGTGTATATACCCGACTATTTATGTCAAGTATTTAACCAAGTAAGGCAGTCAAGTATTATTCGGTTGCATACTATATGTGTGGGTCAAAAGCGTCGTTTTCACCCTTGCGCACTGTAGGAGAAATGCCCGTTGATTCAAAGTCTTCTGCTTGAAGCCTAGGTATATTTTCGATACACACGTCGCCCCCGAGAGTCTGTATAACTTTGCATAGCTCTTCTACTTTTTTATCCATTAAATGAACGTGTTCTAACATTATGCCTAATGCATTTGCTGTGGGATCAGGGTTATCGGTAGAGACTGCGTACGCATCAAAACCATATTTTTTGGCAATTTCATGGCGAGTATTTTGCTCAGAAGATTCTTCTTTTTTAGGCTTTGATAATATTATTCTGCCTGGCACGCCAATACATGTAGCATTTTCTGGCACGTCTTTTATGACCACCGAGTTTGAACCAACTCTAGCATTGCACCCTATCGTTAAGGGCCCCAAAATTTTAGCCCCAGCGCCCACCACCACGCCTGATAATAAAGTAGGATGTCGTTTTTCAGCTTTCCAACTAGTACCACCTAACGTAACTCCGTGATACAAGGTGACATCGTCACCGACTACAGCGGTTTCACCAATGACAACACCCATGCCATGATCGATGAACACACGTCTTCCGAGAATCGCTCCTGGATGAATTTCAATCCCTGTAATAAAACGACTGACGTTAGAGCAAAATCTGGCGAACCATTTCAACTTCCAGTTCCACAATTTATGACTGAGTCTATGCATCCATACTGCGTGTAAACCAGGATAATTGAATAGAACTTCAAGCCTGTTTCTTGCGGCTGGGTCTCTGTCAAATACACTTTTTATATCTTCTGAAATATGTTTAAACATGATTAAATTTTAGCTTATGGAGCAACATGTTGATTATCAAACGTGATAAAAGATACGGTGCTCGTACATTGATTATTCAACCTTAACGTTTGAGTTATGCTATTGAATGTGACTTTACTTTTTCTTACTTTGTACAGCTTTGTCCACAGAAGACAACATGCCTCTTAAAATTGCCAACTCTTGCGACTCTAACCGAGCTCGATTAAACATTCGTTTGACTTTTGACATGATAACACCTGGATGTTTTTGTCGAATGAATCCAGTCTCTGAAAATGTAGACTCAAAATGATGATAAAAATTTTCGAGCTCTCGGTTTAAAGGATAGTCTTTTAAGGGCTCAATACTTTTTTCAAGTCTTTGTTGAGCTTCCAACTCTTGATAAGGAGCTCGCTCTAGCGCCAAAGCATGCATTCTAATCTCGTAACAGAGTGTTTGCACGGCAGCGGCTAAATTTAACGAACTGTACTCTGGGTTGGCATCTATACATACATGAAAATGACATTGCTGCAACTCCTCATTAGTTAATCCACTGCTTTCTCGGCCGAACACTAGGGCCACTGGAAAATTTTTTGACTCTTCTATAAGTTTTGCGCCACATTCTCTTGAATCAAGCATTGGCCAACTGAGTGTTCTTGACCTTGCTGAGGTACCCACAACCAGACCACAGTCCGCGACTGCCTCTTGCAAGTTAGTGACAATTTTAGCCTGTGCTAATACATCTGTGGCGCCCGCGGCTAATGCATTGGATTTGCCATCTGGTTGTTGTACAGGATCCACTAAATACAAATGTTTTAGTCCCATAGTCTTCATTGCCCTTGCCGCGCTTCCCATATTACCTGTATGAGATGTGTTGACTAACACAATACGAATTGAATCTAACATTGACAATTAAAAAGCCCTTCTTTCAATTAGATTTCCAAGCTAGGTGGAAATCAATGATGCCATTACGCCCTAGATAACAAGCGTCCCTATTGACCTTGAATAATAAGCGGTGAATTGTAGCATAGCACTTTAACATCTGCTAAACTCCGCGCCATTAGTTATATCGTTCTTTTTACAATTTGGTGGTTATTCATGCATCCTATGCTCAACATTGCTGTGCGAGCTGCTCGCTCTGCTGGAAACGTTATTACTCGCGGTTTCGAAAATCGTGACGATTTAGAAATACAGTCAAAAGGTGCTCAAGATTTTGTCACTAAAATCGACAAAGAAGCCGAAGCCACCATTATCAATAAAATCAAACAGTCATATCCAGACCACTCTTTTATTGGAGAGGAAGGCGGCGTCGAAACTAACGACACTGACTTCACTTGGGTAATAGATCCGTTAGATGGCACCAGCAATTTCATAGCAGGCATTCCTCATTTCGCTGTATCTATCGCATTGGTGTACAAAGGCAGACTTGACCAAGCAGTAGTGTTTGACCCAATAAGGGGTGAGGTATTTACGGCTTCGAAAGGGGCAGGCGCTCAGCTTAATGGCTATCGTCTACGTTGCTCCAAAGCGAAAGACCTGTCTAATACTATATTGGCTACCGCACTTCCATTTAGAAATAAAGACAATCTAGAACAAGAACTCTCTAGTTTTGCAAAAGTGTTTAGAGATGCAGGAGACATTCGACGTTCAGGCTCTGCAGCACTTGATTTAGCCTATGTAGCCGCCGGCCGCTTCGATGGTTACTGGGAAAAGGGGCTAAAAGCTTGGGACATGGCAGCAGGCGAATTATTAGTGAAAGAGTCTGGAGGCTTAGTGACTGACTATGTGGGTAATAACGATCCATTTTATGACGAATTGAAAGCTCCTGGTTCAGCAAAAGGTATTGTCGCTGGAAACCCTAGAGTTGTTCAAAACATCGTAAAAAGATTAAAGTAATCTCACGTGAGCACTCTGTCTTTCTTTTGACCGTTTAGTACTTTTCCAACAAACGAACTACGCACGAATAGATCATAAGTAAACAGGGCGATTACGATCGTCAAAATGCATATTACGCTCAACTTTATTGAGTAATGAATTGACAATTCCGCAACGGCTATTTGCAGAAATACGACTATCGGTAGATGGGTTAGATATAGCCAGAAAGAGGCATCGGCGATATATTGTATAACTTTGCTAGGTTTCAAATAGAAACGTTCAAATAAACCAAGCGTTAGGGCGATCAACGACCACATCATTAACGCATAGCTGAACTTAAAACCGGCTGTAAGTAAGATGTAGTGTTGATGCCCTGCCTGACTTTCGTAGCCGGCCAAAAAAACAGATGCTGTTATTCCGATGATCACGTTAAAAACAAGTAATTTACTCAATGTACCAAATGCTGATATTAATCTTGGGGTTCTATGCAATAACCAGCCTGTGCTGAAGCATACGAAATAAATAAGAAAAATAGGAATATTTGGATACAGGGATTTATCTGGAGTGTCTAATCCCCAACCTTGCATAAACCAGAGTAAAAACGCAGTAACTAGGCTGAGAAATACAATTAAATAATTAGACTGACTCAACCAACGACTCAGCTTATTCGCGATCAAGCTTGCATACCTTTGTACCCTTGTATGAGTAGCCACTATCTGTCGTATTGTAAGAGCCAAAAAAGAAATTAACATTAAGTAGTACAGAAACCATAAATGAGTGCCAACCAAAAACTGATTGGGCCATTCGGTTAAAGAAGCAAATCCACTGATTAACCCATCGGCGATATCGGCTTCCAAGCGCATACTTTCAGCGCCTATAATCCATCCGGAAACTAAAAGGGGTTTTAACAAAAACCAACCCACCACAAATGGTATGCCTAATCTAACCAATCTAGATTTAATAAATTCTGTACTCCCCTTTTGCATTAACGTCATATGACTAAAAAAACCCGCTATTAAAAAGAACAATGGCATTCTGAAAGAATGACTTATCAACACAAAAAAAGGCACGGCGTTTCCAGTTGAAACATCCATAACAGCCCAACCAATGAATATAGGCATGAAGGATAAGGCCGCATGAAAAAACACACCAAGGATCAATGCAAAACAACGCACTGCATCTAAATAATGAAGGCGCGTATTTTCGAACATTGATGTATTTTGATAAGTCATTTCGTTTCTGCTCATTGAGTAAACTAGATTAACGAGAAGTTGATGCTAATTATTTAGTAGAAACTGATACTATCAATGACATAGTCAAAAGATGCCGGTTGCAGGCTAAAGGCAACAAGACTCAAACTATTGATAGTTTTCTTGTCAAGTTTGGTCTGTTCTGACCAACTGCGCTTCATAGTGTCAAATGGGATTTTGACTTCGTGAAACTTACCGTCATTTTTTGCTACCACAACTGAAGAATGGTAGTCGAAATTGTCTATTAAATTACTGTTTGCTGAGACTGAAAGGCTACCGCTGTTAATCTTCAATACTAAGCGGATACCACTATAATTGGAGAGATCTTTAGGCTTACCCTCGTGATCTAATAATTGCACAGTGCTAGCCCACCCTGGCTGACCCCTTGGAGGTGCAATGTCACCTTTTAACTGCATCTTACCGTTTTCGATAGATAGATGAGTTTTAGTTGCTCCACCAACCATAGTGTCATCAATATATTGCCTTGGTACGCCAAATTCATTGTTTGTTTCATGTTTGAAGTCATCAATTAGGGGGCTTGAGTCGGTATTATTTTCATTTGCATGGATTGTGGTGGGTATCAGTAAAGATAAAACAAGCAACATCAAATTAAATAATGTACATAAAATATTCATATTCGATTCCTAAATTTACAACCAATAAATGATTTAAATGTACTGGTTATTTTGTGTTTGGATAACCCCCCATGAGACTTATGATTTGCTAATCACACAGGGCCGTTAATTATCAAGTGCATAATTTCAGGAAAAGGTGACATAAAAAATATCTGCTAGTATTCTGAGCTTGGGGGGGCACATGAGAATAGAGTTAAGAAACACCTTTGTGCAATAGATGGCTGTTCGGGATAACGAATTCAAAACGGAGCGTATTTTTAGTGATATTATAAGGAATCAAACGCCGATAGTAGTCTAGCGACAAACTTTCATTGTTAATTTTCTGACTTTCTATATTATTTCGTCAAGCTCTTTCAATAACAAACGTTCTTATCTGTATTGTATGTCGATAAAATTATCTAAACGTTCTAAAGTAGATCCTTTCATTGTGATGGACATTATGGAGTTGGCGCGCCAAGCAGAGGCTGAAGGCCGCCATATTATTCACATGGAGGTTGGTCAGCCTGGCTCGGGCGCACCAAACGCTGCTATAAAGGCAGTAATGCAAGAGATGACAGTAAATCCTATGGGGTATACTGTGTCTTTAGGACTGCCTGCATTGCGCCAACGTATCGCAAAATTATACGGACAGTGGTATAACGTTGACCTTGACCCTAATAGAGTGATTGTGACTTCCGGTTCTTCCGCAGCCTTTATTTTGGCTTTTACTGCTCTTTTTGATACTGGTAACCGAGTTGGTATTGGAGCACCAGGTTACCCCAGTTATCGTCAGATCCTCAGTGCAATGGATTTGACGCCAGTCAATATTTCAACCTACTCTTGCAACAAATTCCAACCCGTTGCCTCTGAATTGCAAAGTTTAGATTTAGCCGGACTTTTAGTTGCATCTCCAGCAAATCCAACCGGCACCATGTTGAATAAAGAGGCGTTGAGTTGTCTAAGTCAGGCATGTGCAGCACAAAATGCTGCATTTGTTTCAGATGAAATTTATCATGGGATTGAATATGAGGCTAAAGCCGTCACAGCACTTCAAGTAAGTGATGATGCTTATGTCATCAATTCATTTTCAAAATATTTTTCAATGACAGGCTGGCGAGTGGGCTGGATGATCGTACCCGAAAACCATGTGCGAATAATTGAAAGAATCGCACAAAACATGTTTATTTGTGCGCCGCATGTTAGCCAAGTTGCCGCCCTCGCCGCTATAGACGATAGTGATCAGCTAGAGCATAATTTAGCGGTGTACAGTACTAACCGAGCTCTTATGTTAGAGGGCTTACCAAAGGCAGGCTTTACTCGCTTTGCGCCACCTGACGGTGCGTTTTACATCTATGCAGACGTCTCTGAATTTACTGATGACAGCCGCTCATTCGCACACCAGATTTTACACCACGCTGGCGTCGCAGTAACGCCAGGTCTAGATTTCGACCCTATTCGTGGACATCAAACTCTGCGTTTCTCTTATGCTCGAAGTACAGACGATATCATCGAAGGGCTCGGCCGTTTAAGAGAGTTTATGTACCAGCACTATCTGGGCAAATAACCCAAAAAATAAATAAAAAGTTTTGTCACCTTTTTTGTGTTTGAATACACCTATTGGAAACTCAGCCATTTCAATAACGAACCAAATATGTTTAAAAAAGCCAAATTAAGTAACTCGATTAATGACTCAACTCTTGTCATGACTGCCCTAGGTGGCGACAGAGAAGCATTTTGCGTTATCGTGACTAAGTATCAGAACTTGCTCTGCTCTATAGCCTATTCATCTGTTGGCGATTTTAAACACAGCGAAGACTTGGCGCAGGAGACGTTTGTTGAAGCTTGGCAGAAACTTGAAAATCTGCATGACCCTGAGAAACTTAAATCTTGGTTATGTGGCATTTTGCGATTTAAAGTCAGCCACTACCTCAGAAAAGAAGGCAAACAACCCATCAATTCCGCTCAAGACATTACGGAGACGGATTTTACAGATGCGCCAAGCACACTAGTAGAAGAAGTTGCTATTAGCAACCAACAACAAACGCTTTTATGGGATACATTGAGTAATATTGATATTACTTACCGAGAGCCGTTGGTGTTGTTTTATCGTGAGCAACAATCAGTGGAGCAAGTTGCTGATCAGTTGGATTTATCTCATGATACGGCAAAACAGCGTTTATCGAGAGGTAGAAAAATTCTTAAAAAAGCAATGGAAGTTCTACTTGAGGAAGCTCTTGAAAAAAGCAAGCCGGGAGTCGCATTTACGGCCGCAGTGACCTTGGCAATAGAAGATGTTTCTAAACATGTTGCGGCAGCAGCACTGGGTGCATCAACGGTAAAAACCACTTCCATGCTCAAACTTGGCAGCTCGTTAGGATTTTTAGCCTCATTGTCTGGCTTAGCCAGTTCGTTTTTTGGACTTAAGGCGAGTCTTTATCAATCTCGTACAGAGAATGAAAAAAAGTTAGCGTACAAAACAGTAGGCTTGTTCTTAGGTATTGCTCTTGTCTGGGTGCTAGGCATGTTCGGATTAAAGTATTTTGCATTTGGTAATAATGAATGGTCAAAAGGCTTAGCAATTGCGTCTCAAATTTGGTTGCTCCTTTTTATCATAGTTTATGTAGCACTAACTGCTAGTATGTTTAAGTGGATACGAGATCTAAGAGCACAAGAGAGAATCTTTAATCCTGAAGCATTCAAAAGAAAGGTAGATCAATCTTATAAACACCGAGAGTATAAAACTAAACTGACACTATTTAGTGTCCCATTGATTCACATACAACTTGGGACGCCTGAAAAAAGCGAGCAACCTTCAGTTGGATGGATAGCGGGCGGCTCTAAAGCATATGGATTATTATTTGCTTGGGGCGGTGTCGCCATTGCCCCCATTAGCGTCGGGATCATTTCGTTTGGTATCTTTACTGTTGGAGCAATAGGCTTTGGTCTGCTTAGCACTGGGGCGGTCGCCTTAGGAGTTATAGCCTTCGGTGCCAGCGCAGTAGGCTATAAAGCGTATGCTTCTTTTTCTTCTTTAGGATGGGACAGTGCATTTAGTAACGCCTTTTCTATCGCAAAAAACGCTGCTGTCGGTCCATTTGCCTATGCTGATGAAGTCAATAATGAATTGGCGTATCAATTAATTAATTTCAATTCATTCGGTCAAACTTATGAATGGGTTCTAATGGCCATTGCTGCATTGGTAGTAGCGCCATCTTACCTTTATTTTAAAATGGTCAAACGCCGAATGAGTGAATAAATAACTGACTCTGTTAGCGAAGCTTGCAACAATGCTTAGTTTGCTATTCGATGATAACGTTAAAACAGTACGAAAGGTACAGCGGCTTCTGTGAAGAAATATCTCAACGATATCGTGTCATTTGACCAGATTTAATTCCATGACGATATCTCGGCTCACCCATTCAGCTTCAGGGTCTGAATCATACCCGATTTGATACGCCAAACGGTCAATATTAAACTGAGCACTGAACCCTTCGTCAGATTCAAATAATATAAACGTTTGAGGTTTGCTTATCCCTCGCAGGGTTAGCATACCCTGCACCTGGTAGCCACGATCCGCTTTGTTAATTTGAGAACTTTCAAATTTGCCCACAGGAAAATTAACCGTATCAAACCAATCCCCTTCAGGAAGTGTGCTATCGTATGTAAAATCTCCGGTTTTGGCCGACGCCAATTGGAATATTGCCGTAATTTTGGGGTCCGTCGCAGGAGGCAACGTCAGTTGCGCTTGCCATTTTTCGAATATACCAGAAAATACCATGCCAGCATGCTCTCCAGAAAACGTCACTTCGCTATCTTTATGATTCATTTCATATGACTTCGAATATGTTGGAAACGCAGCCGCCAAGCACATAGGCATCACCAAGCAAAAGTACAACCTAACTTTTTTCATCATTATTTATTTTCCGCTGAAGATTTTGACCACCACATTCTGTTGACCAAGTTTATTCCATGGTTTTTCTTGTGCCATATGACCGCCGCTATGTGGCCTATAATAAAAGAAGCAAATACAATGGCTGTCACCCAATGCACATTATTGGCAATAGACTCAACCATTTTGTTGCGCGCTATACCAGGTATATGGGGCCAATTTATCCAATCTACAAACACTAAAGTAGGCAAACCAAAAGGGCTGGCAGATACCATAACCCAGCCAGATAACGGCATTACAATCAAACATCCATATAGCGCTAAATGCCCTAATTTCGCTTTTTGTGCTTGTTTGGTTGGAATGGAAGCGGGTAAATCAGGAGGCGTAACGCAAATTCTTACTATGAGCCTAACCACTATCGCCCATAACATAACCACGCCAGAAGCTTTGTGTAGCTGAAATAACTGATACTGGTCAGCTTTAGAGATATCTGCATTGACCATATAAAGGCCTGATACAAACATAAATACCAGACCTAATGCGATTAGCCAATGCAGAGAGATACTCAAACTGTGATAGCGTTGTTTCATTGTTTAATAATACTGATCGAGATCTATTAATTAATCTTCTTTTGCAAATTCACCTTCAATCATAACCTCTACGCTGTCTCCAATTTGAGGAACATATTTGGACATGCCCCAGTCAGACCGTTTGATGGTCGTAGTGGCGGAAAATCCCATAGTCGGCTTGCGACTAAACGGCTGAACTTGCATTGCGCCATTAAACACAACATCTAAAGTGACAGGCTTAGTAACCCCCAAGAAAGTGAGTTCGCCGTTCATTACTGCGGTTTTATCTCCTGTCATTTCAATAGACGTAGAAATAAAGTCTATCGATGCAAATTGACCGGCATTAAACCAGCCTTCTTCGGTAGCTAGCACCTTATTAAAGTCTTTTTCATCTGCGTTTGGATAGGCCGTTTGAATAGACATAGGGTTTATAGAGGCCATCACCTTGCTGTTAGTAATGTTGTCAGCATCATAGTCAATACTCGCATCAAAGTCTGCGAATCTGGCCACGTAATCGGAGAGTCCTAGGTGGGATACCTTCCATACAACAGAAGCGTGGCTTAAATCTAAGTTATAAGTCCCCTCCGGCATGTCATTAAATGGACTTTTCGCAAATACCCATGATACGCAGCCAGTCAAGGTGAGCACGACGCAAAGCGTCACACTGAATTTTAAATTTCTCATAGCATTCTCTTATTTTTTATTCAATTCTTACATTACGCTTAGCGACAATTTAATGATCGTTAAAAGTTGGTAATCTTTCAGCGATTTAATACTGCTCAAGCTGTTGATGGATTGAATGCGTGAGTTCTCTAGGTATGCATAATTCATTTGCCAAGGCGTTCAAATATTGTTTCGAATGCTGCTGGTTAAGGTCTAACGCACTTGCGCTCGCGGCGTAGACTTCGATCCCCGTTTGAGCATCGGGAACTTGCGAAACCAGCGCATTTAAATCAAGTGGTTTTCTTAGCTCGTCAAATAAGGTTGCTTTTTCTTCAAGTGCTAAATCCATCGTCTCAACTTGGGCAAAAATTTTCTGCCTTTCGTTGTCATCAATATGACCATCTGAAGAAGCGGCTGCAATCATGGCTCTCATTAGCAACATTTGTCCGCTTTCGTTGTTATCGTCCACTACCTCTTCAAACGCCTGCTGCTCAATGCGTGCTGGCGTAAAATCAAATCTAGCGTTTGATTGCGATCCGCCTAAATTAGATTGGTTTGAACTTGGAGCCGAGGCGAATGACTGGCCACTAAATGAACCGCTCATTGTTTGCGCATCACCTAAGCCAGCATTCTTTTGATTGTTTGAATATTGTTGATACGCTTTCCAAGCCAAACCGCCAACCGCTGCAAGGGCGCCTACTTTTAATGCAGACTTGCCCGTCTTCCTGCCCTTTTTACCTGTCATCATCGAGGTTAAACCGCCACCGGCAACGCCGCCCATGAAACCGCTTAACGCACCAGATTTTGAAAGACCACCAATCACTTTTTTAAAATCCATAAAACAATCCTCTTTTTTTAGTGTTTTACGAATAATTGGTGCACAAAAGCTCAATTTTAGTTCATTTTTTCGAAATACTTACAATGGCTCTAAATCCTCGCCTTCTTTTTCGACTTCTGGAGGCATCAGATCTTCTTTGCTGATGCCTAACGCGAGCGCAACAGAACTGGCAATATACACCGATGAATAGGTACCTATAATAACGCCAAACAGCAAAGCAGTGGCAAAACCGTGTATCAAAGCCCCACCTTTAAAAAATAGCGCTAATAACACGATGATGGTAGTCAAGGAGGTAACAATGGTTCTATTCAACGTTTGCGTAAGAGAAATGTTAATGATTTCAGTCGGAGTCCCTTTTCTTACCTTTCTGAAGTTTTCTCTGATCCTATCGGACACTACAATGGTGTCGTTAAGGGAATAACCAATTACCGCTAATAGAGCCGCTAATACGGTTAGATCAAACTCTAGCTGTAGCACTGAGAACAGTCCTAAAGTAATAATAACGTCATGTAAAAGTGCCGACACCGATCCAAGCGCAAACCTATACTCAAACCGCATAGCGACGTAGATCAAGATACATATCAGCGCAACTAACATCGCCAAACCGCCCTGCTCTGTCAGCTCTTCACCAATACTTGGACCGACAAAACTGATGCTTTCCATTATAACGCTGTCGTTGTTAGCTTTAAGCGCTTCAACTACGAAGTCACCAATTTTTTCCTTAGGTAGGTCATCTCTTGGGGCAATCCTTATCAACACATCTTGGCTGCTGCCAAAGTTTTGTACGACTGCATCTGGAAAATTAGCTTCTGTAAGCTCCAGTCTTACTTGTTCTAAATCTGCTCCTTGCGGGTAGCTTACTTGAATTTCGGTACCGCCAGTAAAATCTAGCCCCCAATTTAATTGATTAATTGCTAGGGAGGTGAGCGAGCCTAAAATTAACACGGTAGACAGAATCATTGCGGGTATGCGCAACTTCATAAAGTCTACAGTTTCTTTGAGCTTTAAAATTTGAAATTTCATCTGTAGATCCTTTAAATCGCAAGTGATTTGACGCGTTTACCGCCCCAAATAAGATTAACTAAGACTCGAGTCACAATAATCGCAGTAAACATTGACGTTACTATTCCAATCATCAGAGTAATTGAGAACCCTTTAATAGGCCCTGTGCCTACCGCAAATAAAATCATACCTGCAATGAAAGTAGTGATGTTAGCGTCTAATATCGTCGAGAACGCGTTGTCATACCCAAAGTGAATGGCTTGCTGTGGGCTTCTCCCTTCGCGCAGCTCTTCTCTTATTCGCTCAAATATCAATACGTTAGCATCTACTGCCATACCGACGGTTAATACTATTCCAGCCATGCCCGGCAACGTCAAAGTAGCGCCTGGTATCATAGACATTATGCCAGCAATCATAATCACATTTGTTATCAAAGCGGCACTGGCTACGACTCCAAACGCTCGATAGTAAATGAGCATGAATATAAGCACGCCCGCCAATCCAAACTGTATGGCTAACATTCCTTGTTTAATATTTTCAGCCCCGAGACTAGGGCCTACTGTTCGCTCTTCAACAATTTGTATTGGTGCGATTAATGCCCCTGCTCTTAGCAGCAAGCTCAAGTCGCGAGCTTCCTTGGGATTATCGATGCCGGTTATTCTAAATGAGTTTCCGAGCCTCGCTTGTATAGTTGCAACGTTAATTACTTCTTCTTGCTTCTCGAAGATAAGGCGACCATCTGGGCCTCGCTCATCTGTGGCCTTAAACTCGATAAAAACAGTTGCCATTGGCTTGCCAATGTTGTCCTTAGTGGCGTTAGACATTTTGCTCCCACCTTTTGAGTCTAAGGATATGTTCACCTGAGGAAATCCATTTTCATCTGTACTGCTGTTGGCATCTATGATGTGGTTTCCTGTTAGCATTATTTCATTGCGCAGTAACACTGGAGCACCGTTTCTATCATAAAGAAGTTGGCTTCTTGCTGGAACTCTGCCGTTTACCGCATCTCTTACATCATTGTTTTGGTCTAGTAACCTAAATTCTAGCGTCGCAGTAGCGTTGAGTATTTCTTTTGCCTTAGCAGTGTCTTGTATGCCAGGAAGCTGTACGACAATTCTCTCGCCGCCTTGCTTTTGTACGAGGGGCTCTGCTACACCAAGCTGATTGACACGATTACGAATAATTGTGATATTTTGCTTAACTGCATAATCTCTAATTTCAGCAAGTCTAGTTTCAGTAAAAACTGCGCGCAGCGTTAAATCGTCGCGTTCACTGAATTCCATATTTCTATAGTTATTTCTCAAATAGAATTGAGCCTTTTCCAACATGTCTGGCTCTCGGAAGGTAATTTCTATTTCGTCACCGGCCTGTCGTACAGAACGATAGTAGATTTTTTCTTCGCGTAGTTGAGTTCTAAAGTCGCCGATAGCATCTTCAAACGCTTTGTCGATGGCGCTTTTCATATCCACTTCCATCAAAAAGTGAACGCCGCCGCGCAAGTCTAACCCCAATTTCATCGGGGCCGCGTTTAAAGCTTCTAGCCAATCAGGAGTATCGGGCGCCAGATTCATGGCAACAAAATAGTTCTCACCTAACTCTTTATCTAGCAACTCTCTGGCTTTTAGCTGAGTATCGTTGTCGTTAAGACGAACCAGTATTCTTTCGTCATTATATTCCACTTCTTTGAATTCAACGTTAGCGGCTTCCAAGGTGGTTTGAATGCTAGGCACTAATTGCTCGGTAACTGTGGCGTTACGACCTGAAGATATTTGAACGGCAGGATCTTCTCCGTAAATGTTTGGCATTGCGTAAAGGCCACAAATGACCATAACGAAAACCACAAGCACATATTTCCAAATAGGGGTTTGATTTAACACAGTTACATCCTAAATTTTTTCATTTAAAAACAATGCTCGAGCGTATAGCTCGAGCAAAAGTTTTAGCGTATTAATACGTTAGATTGATTTCATTGTCCCTTTTGGCAATACCGCGCTGACCGCATTTTTTTGCACAACAATGAGATTTGTTTCGTTCAAAGAGATTTCTATGAAATCTTTTTCTTCAGTGACTTTTGTTACCTTACCCACGATTCCACCTTGCGTGAGTATTTCATCGCCTTTACCAATGGAAGCTATGAGTGCTTTGTGCTCTTTAACGCGTTTTGCTTGCGGTCTGTAGAGTAAAAAATAGAAGATCAAACCAAATACTGCCAACATGATAAGCATTTCGAAGCCGGGGCCTTGCTGTCCGCCACCTGTTGTTTGTGCGTGGGCTGCTGAGATAAAAAAGCTCATTGTAAGTTTCCTTTATATTAATTAACGTTTTTTCTTTAAAGACTAGGTACTTGCATACCCTTTTGTTCATAAAATTCAGTAACAAACTCATCAAGTGAGTTATTCTCAATAGCGTCCCTAATACCTTGCATCACACGTTGATAATACCTCAAGTTGTGTATCGTATTGAGTCTTGCACCTAGTATCTCATTACACTTGTCTAAGTGATGTAAGTATGACCGAGAATAATTTTTACAAGTGTAGCAGTCGCATTTTTCATCAAGAGGATTAGTATCGGTCTTGTGTTTGGCATTTCTGATCTTAATTACGCCTTCTGTTACGAATAAATGTCCGTTTCTTGCGTTTCTTGTTGGCATGACACAGTCGAACATATCGATGCCTCTTCGTACCGATTCAACTAGATCTTCTGGTTTACCAACGCCCATTAGGTATCTTGGTTTGTTTTCAGGTATTTGAGGAGCAGTATGTTTTACTATCCGCATCATGTCTTCTTTCGGCTCACCAACAGATAACCCGCCAATGGCGTAACCGTCAAAATCTATGTCTAATAGACCTTCTAATGACTCGTTTCTGAGCTCTTCATACATTCCGCCTTGAATGATGCCGAACAAAGCCGAGTCATTTCCGTCGTGAGCATCTTTACTGCGTTTAGCCCATCGTAACGACAATTCCATGGAGACCCTGGCTTGTTCATGGGTTGCAGGAAAAGGTGTGCACTCGTCAAAAATCATGACAATATCAGAGCCAAGATCTTTTTGAACCTGCATAGAACGTTCAGGCGTTAGAAGGATTTTTTCGCCATTGATCGGAGATCGGAAAGTCACACCTTCTTCGGTTATTTTGCTCATAGCACCAAGAGAGAATACTTGAAAACCACCTGAATCTGTCAATATGGGTTTTTCCCAGTGCATAAAGTCGTGCAAGTCTCCGTGGCTTTGAATAATTTCAGTGCCAGGACGAAGCATTAAATGGAAGGTGTTGCCTAAACATATATGCGCGCCAGTACTTTCTAGCTCTTCTGGCGTCATGCCCTTAACAGTACCGTAGGTGCCGACAGGCATAAAAGCGGGAGTTTCCACGACCCCACGCTCAAACACTATTTGCCCTCGACGAGCTAAGCCGTCGGTGTTAAGTAAATTAAACTTCATCTATAATCGCTATTCATTAAATTGGCGCGGATTATAGCAAAATTGATAAACAAAGTAACAGTTTCGGACTCGAGAATCTTCTATTGATTGCTTAAGCGTTTCCCAAACGATATTCCATACGCCGGAGAGCGCATCCTTAGCACCGGATCGTCACTAGGAGAAAAACCAACTGACATAACATTTGGATCAAAGTTTATCGGGGTGCAACCGTCAGAGCCAATTGAATTAATCGTCAATTCGCCAAGTGTAATTTGCTCTCTATCTTCAGGCCATTGCTGGGATGGATCGACGTTAGTATCAGAGTCTTTTCCGATATTTGCGATTAGGGTAAATTTTACTAGAGTGTCTGAATCATCGACTTGTTGCTTTAATTTTCTTTCTAAAAATTCCGGTGGCATTGAAGCTGCCTGTTCTTTGCTCAATTGCTTTTCACCAAGAGAGGGGATTAACGTCCATCTGAACTTTATCGGATTCGATTCGCCGTAAAAAAAAGTGTGTAGGCCAAAATACTTAGTATTAGCAAAGCTAGTGGGCGCTAATGTCGTTGCTAACCAAGTTGCATTGGCTCTTGTGCTGGGATTCGCCATAACATAAGCGCTAGTTTTACTAATATTGGGCTTGCCTGTTTCGTCTGGTAAAAACGTTTTTAACAACCCAAAGAAGGTTTCTGGATCTTTACCGGCAAATACTGGAGTGTTATTGCCTGTGAAGTTATGCTTTTGACCCGAAGGCAAGGTTAACTGAACTCCTATGCCTCTGACACCCGGCACACGCTCGTCAGCACTTGGATTGCCACCTCCTAATGAAAATCGAATGGTAGCAGGAAGACGCGTGCTAGATAATAGCTTAGAATTTGAGAAATATTTTGCGTCACTATTTGTTATAAATTCACCTTCAGCGCATACCCCCCTCGCATGGGCTTTTCTGAACCCAGGATAAGCACCGCTAAGTTTCTCAAATAATTCGATAAAATCAGCCGCGCTCACTTCCTTTGGCGGAGTTATCTCTTCCTTAGACGCCATTTTCGCCATGGTATTTCTTACTGAAGCCTCCTGGTCTTGAACGTTTGACCAAGCAGGTCCCGCAGAAATCAAGGCTAATGCCGCGAAGACAGTTCCTTTTACACCATTAGAGAACATTTTGGTCTCTAGGACAGATGTACAAGCAATGTCGGCAGAACTATTTGTTATACGTTTTAATTTTTGCATTAACTTAGCCTTTTTAATTTTTTTCAATAAACATAGCATCGCCATAACTGAAAAACCGATATTCTTTTTCTATGGCTTCTTTGTAAGCGGTCATAACATGCTCTCTTGTGGCAAAGGCGCTGATTAGCATCATCAGTGTAGATTGGGGGAGATGGAAATTGGTAAGCAAGCAATCAACCACCTTAAACTCAAAGCCAGGATAGATAAATATGCTGGTATCACTGAAAAAAGGCGATATTAATTCATTTTTGGAGTGGTTCGCTGCCGACTCCAAAGAACGAACTGAAGTTGTTCCGACTGCAATCACTCTATTGCCTTTAGCCTTGGTGGTATTGACTAAATCCACGACTTCTTGGCTAACTTCCGCATATTCTGCATGCATTTTATGCTCTTCAATGTTTTCAACTCTTACAGGTTGGAACGTACCCGCTCCCACATGCAAGGTAACAAATGCTATATTTACGCCCTTGTTTTCAATTTCTTTTAATATGGCTTCATCGAAATGCAAACCAGCTGTTGGCGCAGCGACTGCGCCAGGCGTTTTATTATAGACGGTCTGGTACCGTTCTTTGTCTGACTCTTCATCAGCTCTATCAATATATGGAGGCAAAGGCATATGGCCGTACTGTTCCAACATATCAAACACACTTTGTTTCGAATCGCCCACTTGAATAAATTCGATATGAAATAAATCGTCTTTTCTTGCCAAGACTTTTGTTTTCAACCCACCTTCGAGTGTTATCAAGGATTCAGCTTTAGGCGATTTACTGGCCTTCACGTGAGCCATTGCAGTTCCATCATTAAGCACCCTTTCCAACAAAATCTCAACTTTACCGCCAGTCTCTTTTTGTCCGAATAATCGCGCTGGAATTACACGAGTATTATTGAAAACCAATAAGTCCCCTTCATTGAGTAAATCAATAATATTGGTGAACTGTTTGTGAATAACATCGCCATTTTGCCCATTTAAGTGAAGCATTCGCGACGAACTACGTTGTTCAGAGGGGTATTTAGCAATTAAATGCTCAGGCAAATCAAAATCAAAATCGGTTATCTTCATTTAATACATTCTTATTGTCTGTTTGTTTATAATGGCTATGATATTAAGTGGTAAGGAATAAAGGACCAAGTTAAGTTCCTTTATCTTTCATCAACTGCAGGTAATATACGCAGATTCCTAAGTTTTCGTGCTGCAGATTGTATCATCTTGTTTCATTAGTTGTGCTAACAGTTAATATTTTATTCGCCACATATGTAAAAACTTAAGCTTGTAATTTTACAAGATTTTTTCCACACTACAGGCATTCAGACTCCACTACAGTTATTCATGCATACTTGGGTTAAAATAAGAAAGGTCATGGCAAAGTATTTTTCAGAACTGCGTTGGTACGTCGTTTTGGCCATGCTGATCTTCTATACGTCTACCAGCTATCTCCTGCTATATTTGGCAGGAGAGCACGACTTATTAAACTTCACTGACTTTTTATATTGGATAGTAGTCACTGGTTCAACGGTAGGTTATGGCGATATGTCGCCAATTACGATAGCGGGTAAATGGGTGGTTGCCATTTATGTAATCCCCATGGGGTTATCAATATTTGCATTAGTACTGGGCAGAATAGCAAGTTGGGTAAGCATACAATGGCAGAAAGGAGCTAAAGGTTTGAACGCGTTGAACATACAAAATCACGTTTTAGTTATTGGGTGGAATGGTAAGCGAACAGAGCAATTACTAAAGCTTTTGCTTATTGAAAAAGAAAATTCGATAAATAACCCTGACATAGTACTTTGTGTAAGAGCAGATATCGCCAATCCGCTCCCTGCAGATATTGAATTTGTGCATGTTGATTCGTTTAATAAAGATGAAGACATGGATAAGGCATGTGTAGCCACGGCGGCGACCATATTGATTGATAACCCCGATGACGATATGACCATGACGACGGCATTATATTGCTCAGGACGAAATAAAAAAGCTCACAAAGTTGCCTATTTTGAGGACGAAAGTTTAGTGGGTCTTCTTCAAAGCCACTGTCCTGAGATTGAATGTACCCCGAGCGTTGCAGTTGAAATGCTAGCAAAATCTGCATTTGACCCTGGCTCTAGCCTCCTACATCATGACTTACTTGACGTATTTGAAGGTCAAGCTCAGTATTCCAGCACAATACCCTCTGGAACAAAACCGATAAAAATTGAGACTTTGTTTCATAAGTTGAAAACTAACCACGATGCTATTTTTATAGGAGTTGCTAAAGCCGAGGATGTGAATAAAATCACCGTAAACCCCTCGCTTTCTTCTACCTTGAATGAAGGCGACAAAATATTTTATATAGCGGAGCATCGCATACACGATATCAACTGGAAAAGCTTTGAATAAATAAATGCAATCTAAATTTTTACACTGTTGCTTTATTCATCATTGGCAACCTAGCACTTTATTGCATACAATGTCGCCAGATTTTTATTTTTTGAGACAGTATTAGTGACTGAAACAACGAACAAGCCCCAGCAATCAGGTTTTTTTGGTAACCTCGTATTTAATATAATCATTCCAGTCTTAATCATGTCTTATGCAAGTTCAGACGAGTATTTAGGCCCCGCATGGAGCGTAGTGTTTGCTCTTGCATTCCCATTGACTTACGGACTACTAGAACTAAAAAACACTAAAAAAGTGAATATGTTTTCGGTGCTTGGGATAATCAGTGTGCTCTTAACCGGAGGCATTAGCTTATTAAAATTACCTGCCGAATATATGGCGATAAAAGAAGCCACTATCCCTGCAGCAATCGGTTTGGCCGTTCTGATCACTCAATATACGAAAAAACCTTTAGTCAAAGCCTTGATACTGAACGATCAAATAATCAATTGGAATAAACTCAACGCAAAATTAGAAGAAAAAGACACAGTAGAGGAATTCAATAAGAAAATTGCGGTAAGTTCATACATAGTTGCCAGTTCATTTTTCCTGTCTTCGGCTCTGAATTATGGTTTAGCCAAGTTTATATTAGTGTCAGAACCCGGCACAACCGCATACACCGAAGAGCTCGGACGAATGACTGCCTTAAGCTATCCTGTCATTGTTATTCCTAGTATGATTTTATTGATTATTGCTTTGGTATACTTGTTTAAACAAATTTCCAAAGTTACTGGGGATCCGATAGAAGAGTTTATGAATCAATAAAGCGTAATCTTATCTGGTCGTATTGTCGTTGATTTTCGATAAAAGCGACATTCAACTAAATATCATCATGGTTAATAGCCGTCATGAATCAACACCATAAGCTTAATTATGTAGAGTTCCTAACTCGGGACATAGACTCCACTAGACGCTTTTAGATTTTACTTTCGGGAACCAAGCGGAAATGAATTTGCCGTTTGGTCTCAAAAATGTAGAGCTCAGAAAACCTTTAAGTTGAAATAGAAACGCCACAAAAAAGTGGCGTTTTATTGAGTAGTTTAAAATAGTTGGCCTTACTGATTACTGCTTTCGAACTTCTCATCGAGCAGTCTAAAAATCTTATGCGCAATATGTGTGTTTTCTTGATTATCCTTAAATAATTCTGCACCAGGCCCAAATGCGTAAACATTGACGTCTACACCAGTATGACCACTGGTCGTCCAGCCCGTATTACTTCTTTTATCAACGATGCTTCTTAAAACGGAAGCTACTTCTCGTTCTGTCATTTTACTATTGATTGTTTTTATAAGCTCTTGTTCTTGTTCGTTTAAATCATAGCCTACTTGATTTGCAAAATATTTAGCAGGCTCGGCTTTTTCTCGAATGACTTTTGATATTGAATTAATAGATTGTTTATGACCTTTCAAAAACTCAGGCGACCAACGATATTCGCCGTCACTTGCAATCGTCAAGCCGCCAGTGGAGTGGTCAGCAGTAAGGACAACAAGAGTATTTGGATGAGTTTCTGCGTATTCGTATAAGAACTCCATAGTCTTAGCTAAGTCGTCCATCTCGGCCATAGCAGACGCTATATCATTGCCATGGCCTGCCCAATCTACCTGACTTGCTTCAACTAATAAAAAGAAACCCCCTTCTCGGTTTTCTAAATGCTTTATTGCCGATTGAGTCAATATTTCAAGGCGATGTGGGTTAGTGTCGTCCAACGCAGACGGCAATCCAGTATCAGCAAACAAACCTAATACATTTTCAGTGGGCTCAAGTGCTTCAAGCTCGCTATAAGAGTTTACGTATTTGTAGCCAGACTGATTAAATTTTTCTACTAAGTTTCTGTCTTCTCTCAAGAAATATCGCCATCCGCCCCCTAACATGACGTCCGCAAGATGCTGGTTATTAATTCTATCATCGTAGTAACTATCAGCAATCTGGTTATAATTTCTACGAGCCTCGTTTGCAACCATAAATGCAGCAGGGGTAGCGTGGACAATCTGTGAAGTAACAGCCAAGCCGGTTTGCATGCCATACAAATGCGCTCTATGTAGCACCGTTTCAAGCGGCTGTTTATTTACATCAACCCCAATAGCACCATTGTAAGTCTTAACTCCTGCAGCCATTGCCGTGGCACTAGAAGCTGAATCTGTAATATACCCTGAGAGTTGGTGGGGTTGAGTTCGCGATGTTCCAACCAAATTTTTGTCGAGCACTGTCTGTTCAACAATCTCTGTATCAGGGTTATCTTTATAAAAGCGATATGCGGTGACATAAGCTGGCCCCATACCGTCAGCGATAACCATAATAATATTTTCTGGAGCGCGGGACTTTATCGCGGCGCTGCTTTGTTCTTGTAAGACTCTTTTTCGAGTCTCAATATCTACGATCACGCAAGATGACAAGCTGAAAACTATAGAAAGAATGAATGTTAAGCGTAATTTTCTAGTGTTTTTCATAAGACTTTGGAAGTAATTCCACCTTTAACAAATAGAGTGATAGTGAGAAGCTTTGAGAATATCGTCAATAAAATGTCTCAGATATTTTCAAGCATATTTATCACAAAGTATTTTAATAACAACCTGATACGAGAATTATACACAAATAGTCACTGTGTAATACCGTTAAATAGCGGTATTTTATGCCAACCAACATTCATGAAATATATGCTTGTTATATTTATTATACGTTTCAATTATTTGTTTTTAAGGTTTAATATACATCTCGAGTTAAGCATTTATCCAAATTAATGGAACATGCTTAGCATGCTATACGATTAGACAGACCGTTTTATAAACTTTGGCCTGCCTGAGTAAAAAAGCCGAAATCGGCATAGTTGCAGCGAACACTTTTTTCATCTACTGCACATACTATTGAGGACATTTAATATGAAATATCAACAAGCCATTTCAGAAGCAGCTGAAGTTACGCAAAAGCACAGCTCTTGGGATTCAATCAACCCAGAATCAGTTGCTCGCATGCGTGCCCAGAACAAATTTAAGACAGGCCTAGATATCGCTAAGTATACAGCGGCAATTATGCGTCGTGACATGGCCGAGTTTGACAAAGACAAAACTAAATATACTCAGTCTTTAGGCTGCTGGCACGGCTTTGTCGGTCAACAAAAACTTATTTCTATCAAAAAGCATTTCGGTTCTACTGAACGTCGTTACCTTTATCTTTCTGGCTGGATGGTTGCTGCACTACGCAGTGAATTTGGACCTCTCCCGGACCAATCCATGCACGAAAAAACATCGGTTGCTAGCTTAGTTAAAGAATTGTATACCTTCCTTCGCCAAGCAGACGCTCGCGAGCTGGGTGGATTATTCCGCGAATTGGACAAAGCACGTGAAGCTGGTGACTCAGCGAAAGAAGCTGAAATTCAGTCTCAAATAGATAATCATGAAACTCACGTTGTGCCAATCGTAGCAGATATTGATGCGGGCTTTGGTAATTCAGAAGCCACTTACCTAATGGCTAAGCAAATGATTGAAGCAGGTGCGTGCTGTTTACAAATTGAAAACCAAGTAGCTGACGAAAAGCAATGTGGTCACCAAGATGGTAAAGTAACGGTTCCTCACGCTGATTTCCACGCCAAACTTCGTGCTCTTCGTTACGCTTTCCTTGAACTTGGAGTTGATGATGGTCTTATCGTAGCTCGAACTGACTCTGAAGGCGCTGGTCTTACTAAAGAAATCGCAGTAGTTAAAGAGCCAGGCGACCAAGGTGACGTTTATAACTCTTACCTTGACGTTGAAGAAGTTGCTCCAGAAGACACTAAAGAAGGTGACGTACTTATTAGTCGTGACGGCAAATTGGTTCGTCCAAAGCGTTTGCCTTCTGGCCTTTATCAGTTCCGCTCTGGAACAGGCCATGAACGTTGTGTATTCGATTGTATCGAAGCAATTAATGCTGGCGCAGATTTGTTATGGATTGAAACTGCAGTACCTACAGTACACGAAATCAAAGACATGATGGATGAAGTTCGCAAAGTTCACCCTGATGCTAAATTGGTTTACAACAATTCTCCATCTTTCAACTGGACATTGAACTTCCGTCAGCAGACTTATGATGCATGGGTAGCTGAAGGCAAAGACGTATCTGCTTACGACCGCGAAAACTTAATGTCTGCTGAATACGATGATTCAGAATTGTCTGCTGCTGCGGACGAGCGCGTAAGAACTTTCCAAGCAGATTGTTCTCGCGAAGCGAACGTTTTCCATCATCTAATTACCTTGCCTACCTATCACACAACAGCGTTGTCTGTTGATAACTTGGCAAAAGAGTACTTCGGTGACAAAGCTATGCTTGGTTATGTTGAAGGCGTTCAGCGTAAAGAAATCCGTCAAGGTATTGCTTGTGTTAAACACCAAAACATGTCTGGATCAGACCTTGGTGATGATCACAAAGAGTACTATGCAGGTGAAAACGCGCTTAAAGCTGGTGGTGCGAAGAACACTTCTAACCAGTTTAGTTAAGGAACCTGCGTTAGTTTAGCGTATTTTAAACTGGAACACACACAGTCAAGGCGGCACTTTTTAAAAGCGCCGCCTTTTTCTTTTTTTAAAATTACGGATAATAAGCGCTTAAAGCATTATACAATCACACCTTGTGATGTTAATTAATTGAGAGTGAATGAATATATGAGCAAAACACCTGACTTTTTGAAAGACGCCACACGTTTGATTTCGGAGACTGGATTCAAAACAAGCAATATTTGGTATCACGGCACCTCTTCTGCTTTGATAAATCCCATCGAGAAAGAAGGATTAAAGCGTTCAGGCGACAAGGCCATTAAGGAAGCGACTAAACAGACCATGGCAACGATAGGCAACTCATATTCAGAGACTATTGAACCAGTCTTTCTTACTCAAAGTTCAGAACTAGCTTATTATTGGGCTCAACAAGCTGTTAAAAATAGAAGTGTTCGAATTGAAGGCGAAGAAAAACCTGTCGTCATCTCAATTACTCTGCCAGAAAAACTTAACTTAAAAGTAAAACCTGATGTTGGGGCGGCAAGTTTATTAATGGTGCAGGAAGGCGAGGAATATTTGCTCAAAGTTATGAGTATTTATGAAGAAAATGGAGTATCTGCTCCTCAAGTGAACTTAATGAAAGCTGACCGTTTAGATTATCTAAATAAACTTGGGATGGCATATATTGATGAAGATATAGATCCAGATTACATAGCATTAATGAGCAAATAAACCACTCACGAATGACGCGAAATGACTACTCCGTTAGACGAGTATAATAGACAGATAAGTGTATTTTTTAACCCAAAAGATGTCTTATACTTAACGAGACTTGCTTAATTACATGTTTTAATTGTCATTCTAATAAAGATACTTCTTTAATACCAAAGAAGTATCTTTATTTATGCACAATGTGATTATAATCACCAAAATGAATAATACCTTGATATTTATTCTGTGTTCCTTGTTTGAAAGTTACTTGATAGGAAGTTGTGCCTTTGAATATTGCTAAAGTCGACCTTAATTTACTTGTCTATTTAGATGTATTATTGCGTGAAGGCAGTGTCACTAAAGCAGCTAATCAACTCAGTATCACTCAGCCAGCAATGAGCAATGGTCTAAAAAGACTTAGAGATTTATTTAAAGATCCATTACTTGTTAGAACTAGTGATGGCATGACCCCTACTAAACGAGCACTAGAGCTTCAACCTCTTATTAGGGATGTGTTGAGCCGACTAGAATCGAGCATACAACCCGAGGTTGATTTCTGTCCGAGTTCAAGCGACAGAACGTTCAGAATTATGACCAGCGACTATGCTGAGTCAACCCTATTGCTGGGCTTGATCGGCAAATTGTCTGAATTAGCGCCCAATATTACCCTAGATTTAATTACGCCAAGCGACGTCTCATTTCATGATGTGGAACAGGGTAAAGTAGATATGGCAATCAATCGCTTCGAAGAACTGCCATTGTCCTTCCATCAAAAAGTAATTTGGTATGACTCTTTTTCGTGCGTGATAAGTGCCGATCACCCTCAAGCGAATAACTTTGACCTTACTGCTTATCTTAAAGGCCAACATATTTGGGTAAGTAAAACTGGTTTTGGTGTTGGCGTAGGAATCGATCCAAACGAAGTGCAAAAATTAGGCTGGGTAGACGCCGAGCTAACAAAACTAGGCAAACAAAGAGATATCAGAGTCTTCACAAGGCACTATCACGCGGCCTTACAGATGGCCAAAAAACAAAACTTAATCGCTACGCTTCCAAGTAAGGCTGCCCGCATATTTAAGGACGACCCTACCATTAAAGTCGTTAAACCGCCCTTTGACATACCCCCTATAGCATTAAAAATGGCCTGGAGTGCTCTTTTACACCACGATGTTGGTCATATATGGCTTAGGCGATTAATGGCTGAAGTGGCTGAAGAAATGCAACAAGAAGAAAACAAATAACACAAAAACGAATAGAATATTTAGTTTATGAATGATAGTTATAACGTTTATAATCTAAACTTTATTAGTAGTTTGACATAAACTGTCACTAGACAATAGTTTTTCTACCTTATATTTGTTGTTGAACAAATCGTCGCGTTAACTGATTATTTTTCACAACATTTTGTGCTTTAGTTGAGATAGAAAGACTAGTAGTGTAAGCAACGATAGCGCCACTTGTTTCCTTCTACATTTGTTTTAAATAAGTATCGCGTTTTTTCAAGAGACCATTTGGTATCACTTAAATAGCAGAGGCCTGTATATGCAAACCTTCAGCAAAAACTCTTCCAACCAATCTTCAAATACATCTAATCAAACTGGCGAGCAGTACGTCAAAACGGGTAATCTTCAGGTTGACAAACAATTGTATTCGTTTATTAACGAAGAGGCGTTACCAAACACTGGTATTGAAGAAAGCGCCTTCTGGTCTGGGTTTGAAAAGATACTAAACGATTTTACGCCTCTTAATCAAAGACTTTTGGAAAAGCGCGATAATATTCAATCTCAAATAGATGCGTTCCATCAAATAGAGCCGAATGCAGACTTTGCTGCTTATAAATCGTTTTTAACGGATATTGGCTATTTGGTAGAGCAGCCTGCTCCATTTGAGATAAATACTCAAAATGTTGATGACGAAATCGCCACACTTGCCGGACCACAATTGGTAGTGCCTATAAATAATGCAAGATACGCGCTTAATGCTGTCAATGCTCGTTGGGGAAGCTTATACGATGCGTTATATGGCACTGACGCAATCTCAGAAGAAAACGGGCTTGAGAAAACTAAAAATTATAATCCTGACCGCGGTTTGGCGGTTATCACAAAAGCAAGAGAATTACTAAACACGATAGCGCCTTTAAGTACAGGTAGCCATACTGATAGCACAGATTATAGAATTGAAGAGGGTACGTTAAAAGTAGAGCTTACCGAAGGAAGCGAAAAAAGCACTGTTCAACTTGCAGACCCCGATCAATTTGTTGGTTTTACCGGAACTGTAGATAAGCCAACCAGCATATTACTGCGTCATAATGGACTGCACGCCGAACTTCAAATCGACCCAAGCCATTTAATTGGACAAGCAGACCCTGCAGGATTGAAGGACATTGCCTTAGAATCAGCGCTAACCACAATAATGGACTGCGAGGACTCTGTTGCTGCAGTTGATGCGGAAGACAAGACACTAGTTTATCAAAATTGGTTAGGTTTGATGCAAGGCAATTTGTCTCTGACAATAAAAAAAGGCGATAAAACCATAGAGCGTAAAATGGAACAAGACCGTCAATACACTGCATCGAATAATGATGGTGAATACACTGTATCTGGTCGTAGTCTTATGTTCGTTCGTAACGTTGGGCATTTAATGCGCAACGACGCAATTTTATTCAACTCAGAACCTGTATTTGAAGGAATAATGGACGGAGTCATTACCAGCTTAATTGGTAAACACGATTTACTCGGTAACAGCACTTTCCAAAACAGCAAACAAGATAGTATTTATATCGTAAAGCCCAAAATGCACGGGCCAGAAGAAGTTAAGCTTACGAACGATTTATTTAACGCAATAGAAGACATGCTTGATCTTAAGCGCTTCACGCTTAAAGTTGGCATCATGGATGAAGAGCGCAGAACCAGCGTAAATCTATCGGCCTGTATTTACGAAGCAAAAGACCGCGTGGTATTTATTAATACCGGCTTTCTAGATAGAACCGGCGATGAAATCCACACCTCAATGTTGAAAGGCCCATTTGCACCCAAAGCAGATTTAAAGCAAATGCCTTGGATTCAAGCATATGAGAATGCAAATGTGAGCATAGGCTTAAACGCAGGTCTATCAGGGAAAGCGCAAATAGGAAAAGGCATGTGGCCTATTCCAGACCAAATGGCGAACATGCTTACGACCAAAATCGGTCATCCTAAATCTGGCGCCAATACCGCTTGGGTACCTTCACCAACCGGTGCCACTTTACATGCTTTGCATTATCATGAAATAAATGTGTTCGACGTTCAAAAAGGCATTGAGACAGATACCGATGCACTAGATACTATCTTACAAATTCCGTTAATGGATGAGTCTAAAACTCTTACCGATGAAGAGATAAAAAGAGAAATTGATAACAATATTCAGGGGATTCTTGGGTACGTTGTCAGATGGGTACATCAAGGCATAGGATGTTCAAAAGTTCCTGATATCAACAATGTTGGCTTGATGGAAGATAGAGCAACATTGAGAATATCCAGTCAACACCTTGCCAATTGGCTTGCGCATGATGTGATTAATGAAGAGCAAGTAAAGGCTTCACTGCTTGAAATGGCAAAACTGGTTGATGAACAAAATAAAGGCGATGATGAATATATACCAATGGGCCCAAATTATACCGACACTATTGGATTTCAGGCCGCTAGCGCACTCATTTTTGAAGGTAAAGAACAGCCAAGCGGTTACACCGAGCCTTTATTGCACGCAAAGCGAATTGAAATGAAAAGAAAAATGGCGACTATGGATGCTTAACTGTTGACCTATTAAGTAAACGAGGTTACATTCTTTTAATAATAGGTTCTAGATATGTGGGCCTCAAGAAATTTAGTTAAACTTAGGAAGACAAAGAGTGAAGCATCTATCAATTTTTGGTTTAGAAGTAAAATTGTCTATCCTCCTCCTTATTCTGGCGGAGTCAATCTTGCGCGGGTAAGGCACATAAAACTATAGTCAAAACCCGTGTTCATCACGGGTTTTTTTATGGTATTTTTCGACAACTTTGATGCAGAGACTAACACCAGTCTTCTCATTAAAAATTTGAATGAGGAAAAATATGAATAATCAGGTCATAATATTCGACACGACATTGCGAGACGGCGAGCAGGCTTTACCAGCCAGTTTAAGTGTGCGAGAAAAACTGCAAATTGCACTGATGCTGGAGCGACTCGGCGTGGATATTATCGAAGCTGGTTTTCCGGTTTCCTCGCCCGGCGACTTTGAATCGGTTCGACTTATTGCAAAAGAAATAAAACACGCAAGGGTGTGTGGTTTATCTAGAGCACTCGAAAAAGACATAGATGCCTGTGGCCAAGCCCTTGGTGTTGCAGATGCATTTCGTATTCATACGTTTATTGCCACATCCGATATTCATGTAGACCAAAAGCTTCGTAAGTCGCAAGACGAAATTGTTGAAATGGCAGTAAAGGCCATTAAGCACGCAAGCAAATATACAGACGATATAGAGTTTTCATGCGAGGACGCTGGTCGAACCCACATTGACTATCTTTGCAGGATGGTAGAGTCTGCCATTAATGCTGGCGCTACCACAGTAAATATTCCAGATACTGTTGGCTACACGATTCCATCAGAGTTTGGAGGAATCATTCAAAATCTATTCAATAGAGTACCTAACATTGATAAAGCGATAATATCAGTGCACTGCCACAATGATTTGGGACTGGCTGTAGCCAATTCTTTATCCGCTGTAGAGCAAGGAGCAAGACAGGTTGAATGCACAGTTAATGGCATAGGTGAGCGTGCAGGTAATTGTTCTTTAGAAGAAATCGTCATGACATTAAGCACGCGCCAGCAAAAGCTGGGCTTAGAGACAAACATTAACACCCAAGAAATTCATAAAGCATCAAAGCTTGTGAGCCAATTGTGTAATATGCCGGTTCAAGCAAACAAAGCGATTGTGGGTGCAAACGCTTTTAGTCATTCTTCTGGTATTCACCAAGATGGAGTGTTAAAAGGACAAAATACCTACGAAATAATGACTCCGGAAAGTGTTGGTATTAATAAAAACATTCTCAATCTTACCTCTCGGTCGGGTCGTCATGTAATAAAGCACCGGTTAAAAGAACTTGGATACAATGAAGATGAATACGATTTAGACAATATCTATGCAAGTTTTCTACGTTTAGCTGATAAAAAAGGGCAAGTGTTTGATTATGACCTCGAAGCTCTTTTATTCTTTGATCAGCAAAAACATGACCATGCCCACTACGAGTTAAATTACCTACAAGCTACTTCAGGCAAAAATACTATTCCCAGCGCGACCGTCACTATCAAAGCTGGCAACGATGAAATTACCCAAGTGTCGACTGGAAATGGTCCAGTGGACGCTGCATTTAATGCGATCATCAAAGGGATCAATGGTCACGATATCAATATAGTGGACTTCAAGCTCGATTCTAAAGGAGCTGGAGCGAACGCCTTAGCTCAAGTGAGCGTGATAGTTGAATATAAAGGCCGCCGGTTTAACGGAATTGGGCTGGCAACGGATATTGTAGAAGCTGGCGTTAAAGCGCTTATATTTGTATTGAATAATACTTATTTAGCCGACCAGATTGATCAGCAGAAACAACATAAAATATCAGGAGTTTAAATGACAAGTTACAACATTGCCGTGCTGGCAGGAGATGGGATAGGTCCCGAAGTTATGCAACAAGCACGCAAAGTACTTGACGCTGTATCCAACAAGTTCAAATTTGAATTGAATTGTTCCGAATACCCAGTGGGCGGTTACGCAATCGATACCTGCTCGGTCGCGTTACCAGATGAAACACTAAAGGGTTGCGAGCAAGCGGATGCAATTCTGTTTGGTTCTATAGGCGGCCCAAAATGGGATAACTTACCTTTAGACGAAAGACCAGAACGAGCAGCGTTGTTAAAACTCAGAAGTCACTTCGATTTATTCAGCAACCTTAGGCCTGCCAAAATCTATCAAAGTTTGGCGCATCTATCACCGTTAAGAAAAGACATTGCGGAAAACAGCGTAGATGTGTTAGTTGTCCGTGAACTGACCTCAGGGATTTATTTTGGGCAACCCAAAGGTATAGAAGGAGAAGGTGAACAAACCAATGCCTTTGACACCATGCGATATTCTAAGGCTGAAATAAGACGAATTGCAGTGTCAGCCTTTGAAGCAGCCACTAAAAGAGACAACAAAGTGACTTCTGTGGACAAAGCTAACGTACTTGTTACTAGTCGCTTGTGGAGAGAAGTAGTTGAGGAAGTCGCTAAAGACTATCCAAACGTGGCACTTGAGCATATGTATATTGACAATGCCACTATGCAGTTAGTAGCGAATCCCAATCAGTTTGATGTTTTGCTTTGCTCGAATTTATTTGGCGACATCCTATCGGACGAATGCGCTATGATTACCGGTTCAATGGGTCTACTTCCTTCTGCGAGTATAAACCAAGATGGCTTTGGAATGTATGAACCAGCAGGAGGCTCGGCGCCAGACATAGCGGGTAAGAATATTGCTAATCCTGTAGCTCAAATACTTTCAGCATCCATGATGTTACGTTACAGCTTAGGCTTGGAAGACGCAGCCGACGCCATTGATAAAGCCGTAGTCGAGACATTGAGCGACGGTATATTAACGTCAGAGTTGCTCTCGAAAGACCAACAACAAAATGCAAAATCAACCTCTGAAGTGGGTGATTACATCGTCAGTAAACTATGAGGAACTAACATGCCAGCCACTTTATATGAAAAAATATTGAACTCACACGTTATTGATCAAATGGGCGATGACTTGTTGCTCTACATCGACCGTCATTTGATTCACGAAGTAACTACTCCGCAAGCATTCGCCGGCTTAGCGGAAAAAGGCCGCAAAGTACGAAGACCGGACCTTACATTTGGAACCATGGATCACAGCATTTCAACCCGATCGCTTGCGCTTGACGCGTGCGGGCCTGAAAATCAACTTCAGTTGAATACATTAGCTGCGAACTGCGCCACACATGGTATAGAGTTGTACCCAGTTGGCCATAAAAATCAGGGAATTGTGCATGTTATCGGACCTCAGTTAGGTTTGATACACCCAGGAATGACCGTTGTATGCGGCGACTCTCATACAGCGACACATGGAGCTTTTGGAGCATTAGCCTTTGGCATTGGTACATCACAAGTTGAACATGTGCTGGCGACACAAACTTTAAAACAGTCAAAAGCAAAAAGCATGCTAGTTAACGTGGATGGAAAATTACCTTTAGGAGTAACTGCTAAAGACATCATTCTTGCCATTATTGGTAAAATTGGTCATGCAGGTGCCACTGGCCATGTCATTGAATACGCAGGAGAAGCCATAAGAGCACTGTCTATGGAAGAACGCATGACCGTGTGTAATATGAGCATTGAAGCAGGGGCAAAAGCTGGTTTAATTGCGCCGGATGATAAGACCATTGATTATATTAAAGGTAAAGAATTTGCTCCTGCTGACGAACATTGGCAGGACGCAGTGAACTACTGGAAGACTTTATTTTCGGATGATAACGCTGAATTTGATACTGTAGTCAATTTAGATACTCAAGATATTGAACCTCAAGTCACATGGGGAACCAACCCAGGACAAGTATCAGGTGTAAATGGAAAAGTGCCTGACCCTGCTATGTTTGTTGACAACATTACCAAAAACTCGGCCGAAAAAGCCCTTAAGTATATGGGCCTAACGGCTGGACAAGCAATAGATGAAATTGGTATTTCCCATGTATTCATTGGTTCTTGTACCAACAGCCGTATTGAAGATCTTAGAGCGGCAGCCAAAGTGGCAGCATTAGGTAAGGTAGATCCCAATGTCACCGCTATTGTGGTGCCTGGCTCTGTTTTGGTAAAACAACAAGCTGAAGAAGAGGCTCTCGACAAAATATTCATTGAAAGTGGGTTTGAATGGAGACTCCCTGGTTGTTCAATGTGTCTTGGTATGAATGACGATGTTCTTAAAGAGGGAGATCGCTGCGCTTCGACCAGTAATCGTAATTTTGAAGGAAGACAAGGTCGTGGAGCCAGAACCCATTTAGTGAGTCCTGAAATGGCGGCGGCCGCAGCCATCACTGGCAAATTTACAGACGTTAGAAAATTGGGAGCATAACATGTCAGGCATTAATATTATCCAAGGTCAAATGGCACCGCTCGATCAAGCAAATGTTGATACTGACCAAATCATCCCTAAGCAATTTTTAACGGGCGTAACAAGACAGGGCTACGGGATCAATCTTTTTCATGACTGGCGTTATTTATCTGGTGCCGACAAACAGCCTAATCCGGAGTTTTCTCTTAATTCACCTTCGTATGACAAAGCGAATGTTTTAATTACTCGAGAAAACTTTGGCTGTGGTTCGAGCAGAGAGCACGCACCTTGGGCACTTGCTGATTACGGTTTTGATTGTATTATTGCCGTTAGCTTTGCAGACATCTTTTACGGTAACTGTATTAATAATCAATTATTGCCTGTGACACTGACAAGTGCTGAACTTGATGAACTATTTAAAGCGGTTTACGACGACCCAAACACAACCATTAAAATCAATTTAACCGAGCAAACCGTTACTTGTAGAGACAATGTTTATTCGTTCGAAATCGCACCTCACCATAAAACAAATTTGCTTAAAGGGCTAGATGCAATAGGACAAACCCTTGAGCTAAATTCTAATATAGACGCTTACGAACAAAAACGAGCAATTTGGCTTTAGAAAGTTGGTTTATGGCCGATAAACCTTAGGCAGAGTCATCATCTTAATATTAAATAGAAGCGCATGTTCAAGCACGCGCTTTTTCAATGTTTTGCTCAGGTTTATGAAAAAAACGATATCGATACAAGAATTAAAAACGGGAATGTATGTCAGTGCCATCACGAAATCAGAACACAATCTGGTTGTGAAAAGCCAAGGCATGATAAAAAACCCAGCTACTATAGAAAACCTAAAGCACAAAGGTATTCTGGAGCTTGAAATTGACGTAAAAAAGAGCAAAGTTGAGATTCCTGAGATTGAATCAAACACCAAAATAATCACTGACAAACCCTACGAAAGCGTTAAAGCAAGTCCTGCATCCATTAAACATAAACCCATCAGTTTTGAGCAGCAAAAAGAAGACATTGCAGCCGCGGACCGACTGTATACTCAAGCAAGGTCAATCCATACCAAATTTTTTGATCAACTAAATCAAGGACAAGCTCCTGATTTTGATACGTTAAGTGATCTTACCCAAGAGATCATTGATTCAGCATTTGAAAATTCAGACGCGTTGTCGTGTTTGGTTATGCTAAAAAACACCAGTAATTATTTAGTTGAACACGCTCTGAACAACTCAATTTTTCTAACTATTTTTGCAAAACATAAAGGCTTCTCTCAAGCTGAAATAGAAGACTTGAGTCTTGCTGGCTTGTTGATGGATTGCGGAATGGCAGTTCTCCCCAACGAACTGTTCGACAACGATGGAAAACTTTCCGAAGCGGATCAAGTGCTACTGCGAACTCATGTTGATATAGGTTATGAAATCGCAGAAAGATTTAGCGACGTACCGCCTATCGTACTGGATATTATTCAAAATCATCATGAGCGAATAAATGGCGATGGTTATCCAAAGCATAAGTCTGGTGATGAGATTTCAGTGCATACACAAATGGCTTCAATTGTAGATACTTACGATGAATTGCTAACTGCCAAGCCATACACAGGAGCGTTAAACGCTCAACAAATATTAGAAGATATGCAACAAGATCCTCGTTTTGATGCTAGGCTTGTTAATGAATTTATAGAGGCGATAGGAATGTTTCCAGTTGGTTCACTCGTTGCTTTAAAAAGCGGTAAAATTGCCATGGTTGTTCAACGAAACCTTGAAAACCCGCTAGAACCCGTTGTTTTAACTTTTTACAGTATTCGCAATAAAACAATGTCAGAACTCAAGCGCATTGATTTACAGCGACAATCTTCTGATAAGATCATAAGTGCGGTTATGCCAGATGAGTTCGATATAAACTTACCAAACTTTTTTAAAAGTGTGTTTGTAAGCTAAACTCAATATCAACCTGACAGGGAACTAAACCAAGCTCTCAATATGTTGCGTTACCAATCTGACAGAGCATTCATAGTAAACTCGGTCCCCCTAAAATCCAACACAACTTGTTCCGCTTCAATTTTTTTTAAAATTAAATTATTACTGATAAATTCACCTTCACTTACTCGTCTACTATTAACTCGCACCCATCGATCTTGTGGATTTGATGCATACATATGAGCACTAAAACTCATACTAGGCATTTGAGCCAATACAGTTTGAGGAAGCTGATCAATTCTTGGCAAGGCGGTTAAATCGGTCACACTTAATACGTTGTCAAATTCATCTGGTGACCGATTGTCGACAACTTCAGCCGCATCTTTGATGCGTTGCAATAAGTCTTGATTTAATGGTTCTTCTTTATCAGATGAAACAGGCTGAGAAGTAGGCTTTATAAATGTGTTATTTGCATTCTTTGGGTTTAAGGCTACATCTTCTAACTCTTGTTCTGCTCTATAACCAAGGACAACTTGACCGTCTTCTAAGGTTAAACCTGATTGGGTTTCTTGATTTGTATCCATGGATGATTCCACATCGACCTGCATTGTATTTAATGGCTCAGTTTGTTCATCTGAACCTAAAGCAAAGTCATTTGAAACGTTATTCGCTATGGCAATATTATCGTCTGATGGTTCCCGCGAGGTTGTTTTAGCAGTGCTCATTGCATTATCGTTCGAATTATTAGATTCAGGTTCAACCGTCTGGCTACTGAAACGTTCATCCTGTGAACTTTCGCCTTCACGTGCAGTTTTAATAGGTAATGAATTATCGTTTGAGAGCAATTGAGCCGAAATAGCATCTCGATAACCAGAATACTCAAAAAATGCCATGCTACCGCCCCACCCCATTAACGACCCTACTATGACCAAGCAACACAAAGTGATGTATGGGTGCGAGTATAAACCCAATGCTAATCTAGTTTCTTCCATTGCAGGCACAAATAATGAGCTATGCTGTGGCTGAGCTACACTTCTCTCACTGTTAGTCTGGTGCTCTTTTGAGACGATCAATTTTTTAGTCGCTGAATAGTGGGACTCGACTTTTTCTTTTTTGAGCGAAGTGTCAGTGGCATCCGTCTTCGATGAATTTTGATTTGTAATGTCGATTTCAATGGACTGAGAAAAATCAACCTCGACCGTTTTCACTCCCATTTCTTTCAAACCTTTTACCATGTCTACCGAACGGATAATCCCAACTTTTCTGATCTTAACGGGACCGTTTTGTTCAATTACGTTGGTGACCATCATTCCAGGAGTGAGTGCTTCAATTGGTACCGTTTTTATCATTTGTTAACTTCCTAACACTAAAGAGGTCATTGCAATGCTTAATAATAATGACATGGTTAACGTAATAACATATACCGGTTTCCATTTTGCCTGCCGACGCTGTAATACAATATCATCGCCCAACACTTGAATAGACGAAGAAAACATCACTTTGCGGTCAACGAAGGGCTTTTGCACCGAGTAACTAATGCACAAAGCCCGATCACAAAGCAGATTAATCACTCGAGGGATCCCCCCGCTAATATTAAAAAGCTCGCTGACCGCACTACTTTTAAAACAGTTGTTTGCGCCACCTGCAACTGACCAACGATGCTCAATATATTGACTTACCTCTGATTCGTTGAGAGGTAACAAATGATACCTAGCAGTAACCCGCTGAGCCAACTGCCTTAGTTCGTTTCTGCGCAATAACTGCTGTAATTCAGGCTGTCCAATTAACACCACTTTCAGTAATTTTTCCCGATTTGTCTCTAGATTCGTCAATAATCTTAATTGTTCAAGTACTTCAGGCAGCAGATGTTGAGCTTCATCTATAATTAACACTGTGTTCATGCCCAGCTCGTGATTATTTGCTAACTTATCGAGAATCAAGTCAGTAAGCACTTTTAAAGAAGACTCTGATGCACGATAGTCTATATTAAGTTCATCGCAAATAGTGGCTAACAGTTCTGCCGCAGAAAGAGTTGGGTTCAAAATTACGGCTAGACGAGTGTCGTCGCTTAATTCCTGCATTAACTTTCTTGATACAGTGGTTTTGCCAGTTCCAACCTCACCTGTTAACATGACAAAACCACCCGACTCGCTAAGCCCAAGTTTCAAGTGCGCAAGGGCTTGTTTATGCCGCTTGCTCATGTACAGATAATCAGGATTTGGCGCAATAGAAAACGGACTATCTGATAATCCAAAATAATTTAAATACACAACTCTCTTCTTAGGTTATTAGGGTGGCTTTTTCATTTTAAGATAATTGTAATTGCCAATTGCATTAATTCAAAGCCACGGCTGTTATTTTCCATAAGAACTGACAATAACACATAAGATATTGCTGTTTTTTCCCATTTTTCATAGATGCTAAATAAATCAGTTAAGGTTTCTGGGAATTTATCACATTTGCTTGCTTTTTGTTTTGTGCATTGTGTTATCATAAGCGGTTCACGGTTAAAGACTGCCATACGGCGAATTGTCTCACTATTCGAAAACTTTTTATGGACAATAGACCATTTTATTTAGATTTCGTTTAATTGATTTACATACCGTTTTTCACCAATAACTTTTCAAATATTCAAAATGAGGATTTTATGCTCCCACTTGCTGGATTAAAAAAGAAATTTTCCCAAGTTATGTGGAGTAGAGGGCAAAGAATTCAAAATTTAGGCCATGTGCTTGAAAATGAAATATCGCCTGATCAAGATTTAATTACTGGTGTCATTCAAAGCGAAGTCTCTGATGCAATTTACGACGTTTACATTGATATCGACGAAAACGAGATACTATCTACATGCAACTGCCCAGTTAAACACTTCTGCAAACATGCCGCAGCACTGACAATTGAGTTAATGAAAAAAAATGGTGAGCACTTTTCCACCTCGAACCAAGAACTTGAAACTTGGTTAAAAAGCATGAAGCCTGCGGTGGAAACTCAAAGCCCACAGCAATCTTCCGATATCCTAGTGTATATTTTAGAAACTTCGGAATTCAATAAGCACAGAGGGCTTTCTGTATCGGTATATCGAACTCGGGTGTTAAAAAGTGGAGAATTTAGTAAATCGTTAAGGCATGTCCACATCACCGAGTTTGAGTTGAAGCAAGCGGCGCTTTCTCAACATGAACGACATCTGCTTGCGGACTTAATTGCTAAAAAGCACAGTCTTGGATACCACGAAGACTATTCATTGATTGAGCGGGTAGTGCAAACCAACCGTTGTTTCTGGAAAGAAGTAACCGTTTTCCCATTGAGCATTGGCCGAAAAGTTAATGCCAATTTTTCGTGGTTAAAAAAGCAAAATGGCATGTTCCAACTTACTGTAGATACCGACATTCAAAGTGCCGAAGTGTTGTACACTTCCCCACCCTGTTATATCAATCAAGACGATAACACGATTGGAGCAATTAACTTTAAGGTAGAACCTGTTAAAGCATTGGCGCTGATGAAAATGCCACTGGTTAATACCCAACAACTTGGCTGGCTCCTGCCTCAACTTAAATCTTATCTTGCCGAAGATTTTAATCAAGTTGGTTTGCCCGACGCTAGCCTTGATGACGCAGTTTTTGAACCCGTAGCTCATTTGCGGCTTCACTCACCGCATTATTACCCACAAAATGCCATAGCCATCTTAACCTTCTTTTATAATGAAGTAGAAGTGAGTCCACGCCAGACTCAATCTAATGTAAAAACCAAGGCAAAAGTCATCGCTAGGAATTTATGGCACGAAAATCAAATAGTTGAAAAGCTCAAAGCAATGGGTTTTAGCGTCATGCCCAACTACGAATTTAACGACTACGGTTCCAGTGAATTCAGGCTGTCTTTGCATCCGACAGACTGGCCAAATATGTTGCATACGGGTATTCCTACTCTAATTGAGCAAGGTTGGAAAATAACCATTGATAAGGACTTCTACTACAGTGTATCTCAGGCCAGTTCGTTTGACGCCGAAATTGAAGAACAGAGCAATGGCTTTTTTACGCTAAGTATTGACGTTGATATCAATGGCAAAAAACAGCCGTTGCTACCTATTCTTCAAGGCGCTATCAGTCAAATACCAAAAGACGCCTTGTTAAATAAAGGCACTGAGCAGCCAGACGACATTTTTATTGATATGGGAAAGGGCCAGTTTTTATCTCTTGAGTTTGAAAAAATTAAGCCTTTGATCAATCAATTTGTTGAGTTGTTTCTACCAACCAGCATCAATAAGGCTGGTAAGATACCGATTTCAAAGTTGTTAGGCCATCACACACTAGATATTTTAGACGACAACAATATCGCCACAAGAGGCGAAGCAAATTTACGTAAATTTAGTGCAAAACTCAGAGGGTTTGACGGTATTAAAGCCGTAAACTGTCCATCAGAAATTACTGCCACATTGCGCGACTATCAACACGAAGGATTAAACTGGCTCCAGTTTTTAAGAGAATTTGAGATAGCAGGCATACTCGCTGATGATATGGGTCTGGGTAAAACTATTCAGGCAATAGCGAGTCTGACAATTGAAAAAATAGAGGGGCGGTTGACCTCCCCTGCACTGATCGTTGCGCCAACCAGCGTAATATTCAATTGGCATAATGAAATTGAAAAGTTCAGCCCTAATTTAAAGCACATTGTCGTTCACGGTGACAAGCGCAAAGAACAGCTAGAATCGCTTGACGATTATGAAATAATTATTACCAGCTATCCACTTATTGTAAGAGACTTACAATATTATAACGACAAGCACTTTCATTATCTGATCTTAGATGAAGCTCAGTACATTAAAAACCCAAAAACCAAGTTATATGAATCTTTGATGCACATAAATGCCACTCATCGACTGTGCATGACCGGAACGCCATTAGAAAATCACTTAGGTGAACTTTGGGCGCAATTTAATTTCTTGATGCCGGGGCTTTTAGGCACTAAAACACAGTTTACTAAGCTATTTAGAACCCCTATAGAAAAACAGAAAAATTCCGAACGTCAACAAGTTTTGAATAAGCGCATACAACCTTTTGTATTGCGACGTACTAAAGACAAAATAGCAAAAGAGTTACCCGACAAAACAGAAATAATACAAACCATTAGGTTAGAAGGCAGTCAGGCTTCATTGTATGAAAGTGTGCGCTTAACTATGGACAGTAAGTTGCGTTCGATAATCGAATCGAAAGGCCTGACTAGAAGCCATATTGAAATTTTGGATGCGATGCTAAAGCTTCGTCAAGTATGCTGTCACCCTCAATTGCTTTCTATTCCATCGGCGCAAAAGGTAAAAGAATCGGCCAAGCTTAATTACTTAATGGAAATAGTGCCTGAGTTAGTATCGGAAGGCAGACGAATACTATTGTTTTCTCAGTTTACAAGCATGTTGGCGTTAATAGAGACTGAGTTTAAAAAAGAGGGCATTGACTATTGTAAGTTGACTGGTAGCACTAAACACAGGCAGAAAGTAATTGATAAGTTTAAGTCTGGTGACGCCCCCGTATTTTTAATTAGTTTAAAAGCAGGCGGTACAGGGCTAAACTTAACAGAAGCAGATGTGGTGATCCATTATGATCCTTGGTGGAATCCCGCCGTTGAAAATCAGGCGACTGACAGAGCACACAGAATTGGTCAAGACAAACCCGTATTTGTCTATAAGTTAGTGGTTGAAGGTTCTATTGAACAAAAAATTGTCGAGCTACAAGCACATAAGTCAGCTTTAGCCGATGCCGTATTATCGGATAAACTTAACGACAAGTCCGTTGGACTGGATGTCAATACATTACAATCGCTATTTCAACCATTAAATGAATATACAGATATTGAGCCATAGTCATTATTTATAATGTGTCTCGACACAAAATTATAGAGTTAGCCCTTAGCGGACATGACTGTCATCAGTAGCAAAACTATCTAAAGTAACAACACTGAAATATTTGTGCATGATTAACTCTGTTAGAGGAACCATAAAAAGTGAGTAGTTTTTCATTATTAGATTTGGACGATGAGCTTATAGGAGCCATCAAAGAGATGGGCTTTTCAACTCCTACCAGCATTCAATCGTTGGTTATTCCAGACGCCATGGAAGGAAAGGACATTCTTGCCTGCGCTCCCACCGGAACCGGCAAAACAGCCGCATTTTTGCTTCCTATATGTCAGTTTTTGCTCGATTATCCAAAATCAAATAAACAATCGACGAGAGCTTTGATTCTGGTTCCTACAAGAGAGCTTGCCAATCAGGTAGCTGACCAAGCAAGATCTATCGTCACACACACAGATATTACCGTGGGCGTGATAACTGGTGGCATAAACTATGGGACAGACAAAGAGACGTTGCAAAAAAATGTTGATATCTTAGTGGCAACTCCCGGTAGGTTACTTGAGCATATTGCAAACGAAACCTTTGAACTAAGAGATATCGAGTCACTGGTTTTAGATGAAGCAGATCGTATGTTAGACATGGGATTCGCCACTGTTGTTAATCAAATATCCAATGAAGCGAAGTGGCGCAAACAGACCATGCTTTTTTCGGCAACCTTGCAAAGCCGAGGCGTAAGAGAATTTGCGCTTAAAATATTAAAAGAACCTGTCGAACACAACGCCGATCCAAGCAGAAAAGAGAAAGCTAAAATTCTTCAGTGGTATCACTTGTGTGATGATCTGCTCCATAAAAATAATATCTTAAAGTTTCATCTCACTCATACAATCAGTTCTTGTATTGTATTTGTTAAGACCAGAGAGCGATTACACCAATTAAAAGACTGGCTATTTTCTCAAGGCATTGAGACCGCTTATCTCCAGGGTGAAATGCCACAAGATAAGCGAATGGCAGCACTTGAAAAATTCAAGACAAAACAAATCAATATCTTGTTGGCAACCGATGTTGCGGCCAGAGGAATCGATGTTCCAGATGTAAGTCATGTGATCAACTACGACATGCCAAGAGGCGCCGATGTGTATTTACACCGCATTGGACGAACGGGAAGAGCGGGAGCAAAAGGCGTTGCAATTTCATTGGTAGAGGCCCACGATTATATGTGGGTAGGAAAGGTAGAACGCTATACAAAAGAAAGTTTTAAGGCAAGAGTCATAGATGGACTACGACCTAAAAATAGGCCCCCAAGTCTAGTCAAAAAGAAAAAGACTAAAACTAAAAAACAGAAAAAGGCGAAAGCTAAAAAAATGTCAAAAAAGAAACAACTGGGCAGCAATGCATCAAAGCCGAAATAGGAATAACTATGAAAGATATCGTTCTTGCCACCGGCAATAAAGGCAAAGTCGCTGAGTTTAATTATTTATTCGAACAATATAGCATTAAAGCTAGGCCACAAAACGAGTTTGATGTACCAGATGTCCCAGAAACCGGCACCACTTTTGTCGAAAACGCCATTATAAAAGCTCGTCATGCCGCAAAACTGACAGGTTTGCCTGCTATTGCCGACGATAGCGGACTGGTTGTAAAAGCACTAGATGGTGCCCCAGGGATACATTCTGCTCGTTACGCTGGTGAACACGGTAATGATGTGGCAAATTATGAAAAGCTATTGCAAGCGCTTAGTGGCGCCAATGATAGACGCGCCAAGTTTATATGTGTGCTCGTCTTTATGACGCATGCACAAGACCCAACCCCGATTATTTGTGAGGGCGAGTGGAAGGGAGAGATTAATCATGGACCTATTGGAGATGATGGATTTGGTTACGATCCCGTTTTTTACGTTCCTAGCGAAGCAAAAACCGCAGCTCAGTTGTCAAAAACAGTCAAGAACAGCATTAGTCATCGAAGCAATGCACTGAAGATACTCATGCAAAAATTAGTAACAGAACACGTTGCGCGATAGATAAAGTTATTGGTCGTTAAAACCATTATTTCTTAAAACTTGAGGTTTGATTGAATTGGATCTTGTAAGTATCCCTCTCTCACTGTATATCCACATACCTTGGTGCGTAAGGAAGTGTCCTTATTGCGATTTTAATTCGCACCAACAAAAGGGAGAGATCCCGGAACAAGAATACATTGCTCATCTGCTGTCTGATCTTGATAGCGATATTAAACAATATGGGCTCTCAAAGCGCATTTTGAACAGCATATTTATCGGCGGTGGCACGCCTAGTTTATTAAGTGTTGAGGCAATGCACTCCTTGCTTTCTGGAGTAAATAAACGCTTAGAGTTTGCCAACAATATCGAAATTACCATGGAAGCTAACCCAGGCACAGTAGAAGCGGGGAAGTTTTCTGGATTTCAACATGCCGGTGTTAATAGGATTTCAATTGGTGTTCAAAGCTTTAAAGAACAGCATTTAGAAATCTTGGGAAGGATCCATAGCAGCACACAAAGCGTGAAGGCGATACGCTATGCAAATGAACTTAACTTGAGCTCATTTAATACAGATTTAATGCATGGACTACCAGAGCAAAGTCTTGAAAATGCGCTAGAAGATATTAACCAAGCCATCTCCTTATCACCGCCTCATGTCTCTTGGTATCAACTTACCATAGAGCCAAACACGCTTTTTCACTCAAAGCCTCCTAGTCTGCCCGACGATGATATTCTATGGGACATACAAATTGCCGGTCAAACATTGCTAGAACAGCATGGTTACGAACAATATGAAATATCTGGATATTCGAAAAAAGGTCATCAGTGTCAACACAATTTAAATTATTGGCGCTTTGGTGACTATATTGGAATAGGTTGCGGAGCGCATGGCAAACTAAGTGACACGGCCAACAAAAAAATCATAAGAACCGTTAAAGTCAAACATCCAAAAGGATACATGGATTTAACCAATCCATATTTATACGAGAAAAATGAGATAGAAAACGAAGATCTACCGTTTGAGTTTTTTATGAATCGTTTTAGATTGGTAGAAGCTTGCCCAATAGAGCATTACGAAAGATACACGTTTAGTCAACTGCCCAAATCAACTGAATTGAGTCTGCAAATAGCGCAAGACAAAGGACTAATATCCATATCTGACAACAATTGGACGGTTACCAGTACAGGAAGACGCTATTTAAACTCATTACTGGAAGAATTTGTATAATTGCTGTATCCATATCTAACTCACTTCCTATAAGAGTAGGAATGCCTCGATAACGTTCTTATTAGTTAGAAGGTTATTAGTTGCTATTAGCCTCAGAGTTATCAATTGGTGACAATATTTGGCCTGACCAATCTAACGTGCATACTACGATCAAACATTGTCACTGTATTGCTTGCATTAGAAAAAGCAACGGACCATGCACTGCCCTGTTGCATAGTACTAGGCGTATTTGTCCAATAGCTGCTTGACGGAGTATTCGGAAAAATAGTCTGATTAATCGAAGGTCTCACGCAAGCGCGTTCAAGAATAACCGACAACTCCTTGAGATTTGGCAATCTCCAACTTTTCAGTTGATTAAATTGGGTGCTTAGACTAACTTCTAACGCCTGTTTCCAAGTTAAACTGTCTGCTTCACCTAAACACGTATTACCATCCCATGTTTGACCAATACTGCAGCGCATAAAAATTAAGTTGGAAGGCAAATGTAACACCTCTCCATTTTCTTTTAATTCAAACTCAGCGTCATTGGCAGTTGTTGGTATGCCTCCTGGACACGTACTTTTTTGTTCAGCCGTGAGGGGCAAAGCCACTAAAGAAATACAGGTAAACACCAGTATATGGAATAAACGACCTATGGTTAATTTGAAAGTCATCATATTAGTTTCCTGCCCTTACCAAGATCACATGGAGTGACATGCCTTTATTAAAAAATCCGTCTTTCCCAGAATTAAGGTCCATTGCCCAAGCATTGTTTGCTAATTCATTCGATACGCCATCAGCACTGGATTGTGAAGTCCAATACCAAAGCTCATTAGTGTTGTTAGTTCCCAAGTAAGGAAAAAACACCTTATCAACTCTTGGAAGGCTTGTACTGCCATAATGAATAATTGATTGGAGCTCTTCTACCGATGGCAGCCTCCAATCGAAAAAGCCACACAATCCATTGCTGTTAATTTCGGCAATATAGTCCTGTGTATTACATTGGCCATTGGAAACATTACAGCTCTGCGCCATTGCATTTATATCGCCTTCCACGTTTCCATTTTCTTCTTCACTGAACCATGTGAAAGTTTGTTGGACATAGTTAATGTCCGTTTCATCAGAGTTACTTTTGATTTGCCATACTAGACCCGTCACGTTGTCCTGAACGCAGCTGAATGAAAAACTTGGATTATCCACGTCATTACCAGTGTTATCGAGACGAGTAAAATCAAAGCTAGCTTCCCCTTCGCCTAACTTATTGAGGGCACCAGACAGTATTTGTCGATCTGAGCCGAAAGCGGCATCTTGTGCAGGATAAGTATGCTGATAATGTTCAACCAGCGTGTTGCCGTCTGAGAATCCCGATACTCCAGTGTCGTTTATCCGCTTCAACCAAACAGGGAATACTTGGGCTTCTGCCTGTCCTGATACTGAGTTTCTAAAACTGTCTTCTGTTTGAACGTTATAATTAATGACCGCAGTAGACGTCACTAAAGGCGCAACTGCAACCGTTTGATGATTAGTTGGATCTTCAATTATTGCTAGGCCATCATTAAACCAACTATAGGAAAATGGTCCTGCTGAAGGCGCACCTGATTTTGCTTGAGCATTAAGTGGTATTAGCTCGCCACTCATCACTTCAGGGATGCTGGTAATTTCAATGGTAGGAATGGTATCTTGTTGAGCGAGAAAGGTAACCGTTAAATCTGTAGATTGACTGGCTTGTTCTTGATCGACCACTGTGAGCCTGAAAACTGCTTGTTGGGGCTGATTAACAACAGGGGCAAGCAGTTGAATTGAAGATTGCCTAGTATCGACACCCGCTAATAAGTTAGGACCGGCAATTTGTTGCCACAAATAGGAAGCGATTGGGGCAACGCCATCGACTGCATCAGGGTCCGAGCTCGCACTCCCATCCAAGGTAATAGATGACATTACCGGATATTCAAGCGCGTTATAACCTGCTACTTGATTGGCTTGTATATTCGCTATCGGAGATTCATTTACTGGTTCTACCGTTAAGGTTAGCGTATCAGAAGATTGATTTGCGTTTGCGTCTGTAGCCGTCATTGTGACGGTGTAGGTTTGAGTTTGAATCACTTTTGGGGTAGTTAGTATTGCGGAACTGAGCGTGTTATCTGGATGTTCGATATTTATGTTATCTGCGCTTGACCAAGCATAAGTGACAAGTCCGCTACCACCACTGCTAGCGCCTAATAGGTCTACAGTCTGTTGTTCATTTGCTTGGATATTGGCACCTGCGTTTACTCTTAAAGGCTGGGTTTGCGGACTATCGCTTTGTGAATCTCCACCCGACCCACAAGCCAATAGCGTTGTGAGTGACAAAATAATAATTAAGTTTTTAAAAAAGCGTTGGCACATCTTGTTTATCCCGTTAGCCTGTTTGTCCATCTCATCATTCACTTTGTTCGACAAAGATGAATTTCTACTATGCATGTTTAATTACTCATTCAGTCTTGTTGGATATGATTCGAAATGTCGGATAGAGAAGATGAAGCAAATAGCGAACCAATTTCGCTAAGCTTTTTAAATTGAAACAGATAAAGAATTATGGAGTTATTGAACTATTGAGATTTTTCTTGCTCACTTCGTTCATTTTGGGTGACTTGAAGCGATAGAAGCTGTTTTTTGGCAGAAGCGGCGTCTGTCATGTCATAAATCATCATACAGACATTATCGACGGTCCCAGTAGCAGATACTAAAGGAGAAAATACAATGTTTTGGTACATGAACGGAGCATTACTGGTAATGGGTCGGTAGTTTCTAAACTTGAACAAATACGGACGTTGTTCCCAGGTAATAAAAGCGCGGGTTCTCAGGTCAAATACCGGTCGGGTTTTAGCTTGCAGCCACTTTGTTTGGATTTCAGGAAATAACGAAAACAAACTCTGGTCATGAACATTTGTAGGCAGTAAACCCGAATGGGCTTCCATAAAACCATTCCACACCTTAATCTGAAATTGACGATTAAAGACAACTATACCGACGTCTACAGTTTGGATCATGTCCATCATCCAATGAAACTCAAGTAGTTCGTCCAACGTATCTTTTGTATCTGTGTTTAAATGTGTCATATTGTTACTTCATGTGCCCTTATCATATTTATCGTTATTCAATTAAATGCGCTAGTTTAGCGTTCATCATATCCATAGAATCTTCGGTAAATAATAAAACAAGGTCGCACTGAATGTTGTATCCATCCAGACCATAGCTTATTTCAATGGCGAGCGTTTGTGACCAACTGCTTTTGTTTGTATTAATAAGTTCTTGAACACTTTGGTGTTGACCTAACACCACAGGATGACCTTGTCTAAAATGCATATCAAGTTGCTGCGCAATGCCCGATAAACATGTACCAATAAGCAAGCTTGCTAAGTCCATCAAAAGCTCTAATTGCAGTTGGTCATCTACCTTATCGGTTATCTTCAAGAGTTTCGCCACCTCTTCAAAACTAGAGTCGGTGACCATCAGCAATGCTTCACCGCTAATGCCATCGCCTAAAAATCCCTGGCAAACTCCTGAAGTACTGTCTGTCTCGTCAATGTCAGAAAGCATCATATGTAGCTCTGAAACTTCTATCAAACTCACATTCGGTATAGGGAGTTTAACGAACATACCCATTATTTGAGCTAAATGACTGCCTGCTTGGCCCATGGCAACATTCACAACTTCTTGATAACAATCACGAACGACTTCATCCAACTTGAGCTCTTCGCTTTGTTGCTTTTCCGGAGATTTGAGCAGATTATGCTTTTGCAGAATGCCGATCAGTTCTTCAGAGTTGACTGGTTTATGGATAAAATCAAGTGCACCTAGCGCTTTTACCCGCTCTTTTGCTTCGGCTTGTATGTCTCCCGAGACCACTATGGTCTTGGTGCCCAACTCAAGATCTTGGATTTGTTGTAAAGTTCCATAGCCATCTAGAACCGGCATATTAAGATCTAGGAGCAGTACATCAACACGGGAATCTAAAATAGCCGTAATTGCCTCGGCGCCGTGATGAGCAAAGTTTATAGAACCGTCAAGATCTTGTGGTAGACATTTTGCTACTTGTTTTCTGGCTACAAGGGAATCATCGCAAATAAGAACCGATAACATGTAATGTATTAACCATATAAATTATTAACATTCAGCACATAATATCGGCGATTTAGTTGGATCCTTTATCCATTATGCAAACAATAACGGTAATAAAAATGCAGTAATTATCCCATTTATGCATAGCGCTAAGGTAGAAAACGCCGCACACTGCTCAGAAATTGAAATGGCGCGTGCTGTTCCGATAGCATGAGCAACAGAGCCGAGTGCTAGCCCTTGTGCGATATGGTCTTCTATTTTAAAAAGATTGAATATGATTGGGCCAAACACTGCGCCTACTATACCTGTTGTGATAACAAAGATAGCAGCGAGAGGCGCAATGCCACCGATCGCAGAAGCAGTATCCATAGCTAATGGTGTGGTAATTGATTTGGTTAACATAGTCAGTTGTAAATTAAGCGGTGCATCCAACCAATAAACGGCTAACCAAGAAAATAGTGGCGCAATAACAGACGCTATAATAATCGGCAGTAGCGCTCTAAAACCCATTTGAACTAAAAGTTTGAACTGATTGAAAAGGGGCAATGCTAAAGCAACAGTCGCAGGCCCCAGCATAGCGGATAATAAGACCGTGGCGCTTTGAAATTGAGTAACAGAGGTATTGGTTACATGAAAAAGCAAAAGCAAACAACTAGTGCTCGTAATTAGTGGATGAGTAATTGGCTGCAAAATCGCTATTTTGGATGAATGTTTATAGAGCTTAATCGCCAAAAAATAAATGAAAACGGTTGCCGAAACCCAAATAGAAATGTCCAGAAGTTTTGATATATTGAGGCTTTCAAACATGATTATAAATCGCTAGGGTTGTCTAATGTACGTTTTTTCAGTAGCCATTGTGCTATTACCGCGGTAATTAGTAAGCTACATAGTGTAGCTACGACTATCGCAAGCACAAGTGATGTTGCATGCGCGAACAATAAGTCTGCATAATTTACGATACCAACAATAGCCGGTAGAAAGAACAAAGACATATGAGCTAGCAAAGGTTGTGCGGCCTTTTGAATGAACGGTGATGCGCAGCGATTGATTGCAAACCACACAAATAGAACGCCAATGCCAAATAACCCGGCAGGGATTTTTATGTTGTTTAATTCAAATAGGTAATTACAAACGCTGAAAACGATCCACAAGCACAAAAGGCCAAACATAAATTGGCCAATATAGTTCAAAAAGTGGTAGGCAGTGGCTAGTTTAAAACGTGCTCTCTTGATGGATGGTGATGAAATAGTCGGTCTCTTTTTTTGAATAGTCTATTTTAAACTCTTTGTTGTTGAGCGTTTGCACGAACAATAAGTTTTTATAGTCTCCAAAGTTGTCTGGAGAAGAAACATCAACTATAGCAACATCCATGCGTTTTGCCTCTAATTTATTTGCAGGTATTTTTCCATTATACTCTTCAATACCGTTGTGCAGTACCATAAGTACGGGATCTTGCCTAGAGTTAATTACCAACAAATCAACTTTTCTGAGTTTATGGATAACAGTGTTGCGACCACTTAAAATATAAGGCTCGTCTCTCATAGATCTTGTTTACCTTTTCGTATCTTTAAAGCATAGTGACGTTGGTTCATGCACCTGCTTTTTTGCATTGACTATGTGTTCACATAGATAAATATACTAGTTCCTGCTTTATATGACGGCAACTTTTAATTAAACTTTAACTTAAACAAAGCTATAAGTATCTATTTACCTATTAAAATCGAAAAAAATTGGGATTTTATGGATGACTTTGCGAAAAAAAGTCATTATACTTCGCACCGCTTCAAAAGATGGCCCGTTAGCTCAGTTGGTTAGAGCACCCGACTCATAATCGGTAGGTCCCCTGTTCAAGTCAGGGACGGGCCACCATTTCACTCTCCCAATCCCTTTAAAATCAATGATTTACGAATTTTCAGCTAGGTTTTTTTACACCTTTTTTTACACCTTGTATGATATTAATGATTTTATTTTAGATGTCTATAGGTGGAAAAAAGTAAAAAAATCGAACCGTTCAACGGTTGTTAACTATCAGTTATTGATGTTTTATTAATCAATAAACGCTTTTTATATTGTTCAATAAGAACTTACTATTCAATAAAAGGTGATAGCTCGCCATGGCAAGAAATAGTTAATCCTCTCATCGCGCGTGTCATAGCCACGTGTAAAAGAGCTCTTTCTGATAACTCATGTTCTCTGAGTTCTACACGATCGTCTGATTTAAAGTTTTGCAAGGGAACATTTTGTTTATTACAACCAACTATAAAAACGTTTTGAAACTCTAAGCCTTTTACTCGATGCATAGTTGCTAATCGGACACCTTCGCGTTGACGATTATCTGTGCCGTTCGC
>CBFIBG010000004.1:0-116271 GCA_965660815.1 Glaciecola sp. | reverse complement strand
TTTTGTCAAGCTATTTTTAACTTATTTTATTAAAAACTTTTGCCTGATTCTTGCCAGATAATTGACATCACAGATGTCGAATATCTGTCTTTGATGAACTCACTTTCGTGTACTCCTCAAAGCGAGCGCGCATTCTACATTTAGTAAGTCCACTTGCAAGCTTTATTTTGCACATAAATGCCAAACGCTTACAAATTATACTACCATGTTAATCAAAGTTGAATATTGTAAAAAAATTGGAAATATTAATTTATTGTTCTACTTTTAATGGTAAGACCAATAATTATTCTAATTTTTTGTGTTCATTAAACATTATCTTAAGTGGGTGTACTTAATATAGTGTATTCAAACTTTTTCATCGGTGTCTATCATGATTTATTTAAAAACTAAAAATTTCATTATCCTATCTTTCTTATTTGCGATTATCGCGTACTTCATCGCAAATATAAGTGAAGTAAATCAATTCTCACAATTCCTACCCAGCATTTTTATAGTGTTGATGGCAATTACCTTATTTTTTACCTCGACAAATGATGCGTCTGGAAATGAGTCATCACCAAATCACAGAAGAGACTCTATAAAACCTGACAATCCAGAAACACATGTTGATGTAGAAAGTGGCACTTTGTATGTCGGAAACCTAGCATATAAAGCCGATGAAAATGATCTTAAGGCTTTTTTTGAAAATGTCGGTCACGTTAAGTCCGTGCGGTTAGTTAAAGACAAGAGGTCTGGAAAGAAAAAGGGATTTGGCTTTGTCGAAATTAAAAGTGGCGAAGAACATTACTTTATCGATAAACTCAATAAAACAGAGTTTATGCAGCGAAATATAATTGTTCGACACGCAAATGAAAAACAACACTAAGCCATAATTTAATTTTCAAACTTTTGATTGAAAGAATGAAATCTATTGATTGCGTGCAGCAAATCTGGAATCTGCACGTCTTTCATTTGATTCACAATCCCATTAATTATTTGATTGAAGTCTTCTCGACTAGCCAATAAACCCTCGCTAGATTGCATGACATTTATGTATTTATTGATGTACTCGGCTACAGCGTTTGGGGACTCATGTCTAACAGAATCAGTTTTTTCCACAAAATGCCTAATCTGGTCGTACTTTTCTACTTGTTTTACTATTTTTGATGAGTCGCGTTGATTCGCTAGCGAAATTAACTCTTCATTTGTATAACCAAGTTCAATAGTTTTTTGATACGCTCTGTCTATGTCTTTCCTGTAAAAAGTATTAAGTACATCATCTGTTTTGTTTATCAAATCCGCAAGTTCAGGCAGCTGTGCCTTACTATTTTCTGACTCGATGGATATTAACGTGTTAGTTGCGCTGGTTGTAATGGAAAACGATTGATTGTCATTATTGTCGTGAGCAATCGCTTGACTATCAAAAGACACTTTTATTGGTTGTCGCGAATGAGAATGGATTGTAATTGCACTGCTGCCCGATACTGGAGCGTCCGCTAATTTCGAATTAAAAAGATTAATCTCTTCAATGACCTCAAATGCGTCAATTCCATCAATTATCGCATTTTTTGTTTTATCGACCAATTCAAAAATACTATTTGAGACCAATCCATCAAGCTCTCTCTTCGCCTGTTCAATCCCATTTTCAACGCCAGCAATCGCTGAACTTTTAAAGTACTCGACCTGCTTTTCATCATGGCCGCTCGCAATAAGTTTAGTCAATGCATTGTTAACAAAATTAGTCACATTAGACGCTACGGTGTCTATGCTAAATTGCTTTGACTCTGTAGACACCGCATTTAATTTTACTTGGTGCGTATCTGGCTTACTATTTTCAGTCTTATACCCTTGCTGTTTATGTTGGGATGAATTGGTTTTTTGGTCCACTGACATCGTTTGGCTTAACGTAAAACTTAGCACCCTTGCGACAATTTCATCGTTTGCCGACGTTTTAATAAGCGGCTGCGCATTCTCAAAATTTTTCGTCGCTATCTCCGCGCTAGGACTGCTGTCATATATAACAGGAGTTTTTGCCCCCTGGACTTTTTCAGCCAAGTCCACTTGGGTTTTAATTACATTCATAAAAGATACCTCACTATCCTCATCGTTTATAACGGCACGCAGTAAGGAAATCTTTAATAAAGATTTTGGTTATTCTTGCCTAGCTTGTAAAATTGAATAGATAGCATTGATGAAAGACAGCGAACAGGAGCAATAATGAAAAATTACGAAGCAGAATTTACAGCAAAAAAAAAATCCATGGAATTGGCATTAGCTCCATACTTTAAACATCAATTAGATTGTTTCAAATCACCGCCTGTTCACTACAGAATGAGGGCCGAATTCCGTATTTGGCACGAAGGTGACCATAGTTTTCACATTATGTTCGACAAGGAAACAAAGAGTAAATATAGAGTAGATCAACTTGATGCAGCACATCCTTTCATTAACGATGCGATGCTAAATGTTATTGAAGCGGTAAATTCAAATCAGATTTTACGAAAGAAATTATTTCAGATTGATTATTTAGCGACCACCACTAACCAACTTGTAGTCAGCTTTATTTATCACAAAACTCTAGATAATCTGTGGGTGGAGCAGGCAGAAAAGTTGCGCGAGTGTCTTAATCAATATGACACTGTCGGCGTTATAGGAAGAGCAAAGAAGCAAAAGATTGTGATTGGTCAAGACTATGTTACAGAGTCACTTGAAATCGCAAGCAAAGTATACTCTTTCAAACAGGTTGAGAATAGCTTCACTCAACCAAACGCATTTATTAATCAGAAAATGGTGACTTGGGCATATGAAAATGCACCGGATATCGACAAAGATCTATTGGAATTATACTGCGGCTCAGGAAACTTTTCAATTCCACTCAGTCAGAGATACAGGCAGGTATTAGGTACTGAGATTTCAAAAAGCGCAGTTTCAGCAGCACAATCCAATATAAAGAGTAATTCAGTTAACAACTTAAAAATCGCGCGGCTCTCAAGTGAAGAGTATGGTCAAGCACATGAAAAAGTACGTAAGTTTAATCGTTTAAAAGACATTGAGCTTGACGACTATAATTTTTCTACTGTTTTAGTCGACCCTCCTAGAGCAGGTCTTGACGATAAAACACTATCGTTAGTGTCGAAATTTAATAACGTCATTTACGTATCTTGTAACCCGATAACCTTAACACATAACTTAGAAACTCTATGCCAAACACACAAAGTGGTTAGGGCCGCATTTTTTGACCAGTTCCCGCAGACACCACACATCGAGTCTGGTGTGATTTTGTCAAAAAGTACCATTTGAGTGATATTTTAAATTCAGCTTTTGTATTGAAACATTGGGTTTTATTTGGCATCACTGACCGTAATTTTGTGGGCATAACTGTATGCCCCCTTCTGAATAAAGCGCAGCTGAGATTTCACGCGGTGCGCTATCTCGTTTACGTTTGCTCTATCGGCATCTAGCGCTTCTGCTCCAGCATTGAATACAAGTTTTACCATGGCGTCAGATTGCAAATTAGCGATTGAAATTGGGATGGATAGCTTTGCAACAATATACTCAGTTAACTCATCAGTAAAATGTTGAATTTCTCTCATAACCGCAGCTCTGAATGATGCTGAAGTACCAGTATGTTCCCTTAATAACAACCTAAACACATTTGGATTGTTCAAAATAAATTCAAAAAAGGTATCTACCGATATATCTATAATACTCCCACCTGCGGCAATTCTCTGTCTTGCTTGCCGCATTAATTGTCTCAAAGCAAGGCCAGATTCATCAACCAGTGTGAGTCCAAGCTCATTAATATCGGTAAAATGTCGATAAAAAGAAGTCGGCGCTATTTTGGCTTCACGGGCCACTTCTCTTAAGCTTATGGTCGTAAAACTTTTGTTATCGTCTAATAGGGAGAAAGCGCTATTTATTATGCGTTGGCGTGTTTGAAGCTTTTGTTGTTGTCGATTCATGTTCAAATATTTACACAGTTGACCGGTTTTCTGCAATAAATTTCTTGCGCGTCTCAAGACTTAAAGTTACATTAGCGCACAGTTGTACGCTGAAATTTTTGGATATACAAGTTGAACAAACCTCCCCTTATAGCTTTGAACGTCACCCTATTCATAATCACTACTTCAATCGCTCTCATTGGGGTACCACTATGGGCATATTTTTACGGAATTGGTTTAACCGAAATTTTCGTTGCAATAGCTCTTTTCTTTTTTACTGGAATGTCAATCACGGCTGGTTACCATAGACTGTGGTCCCATAAGACATTTGAAGCACATCCTGTCGTCAAAGTTGCGCTTGCAATCGGAGGCGCAATGGCTGTTCAAAACAGTATTTTGCATTGGTCGAGCGATCATCGAGTTCATCACAGATTCGTGGATGAAAATGACAAAGATCCGTATTCTGCTAAACGAGGTTTCTGGTTTTCGCATATGGGCTGGATGCTAAGAGAATATCAAGCGCACCGATATGATGATTATTCAAACTGTAAGGACTTGCGCAAGGACAAAGTAGTTATGTGGCAGCATAACCACTATCTTCCTATTGTGCTAGCTTCAAACATTGGGATAACTGGATTATTGGGCTACCTAAATGGTGATATTATTGGCATGATACTAGTCGCGGGCTTTGCTAGACTAGTCGCAGTTCATCACGTGACATTTTTTATAAATTCTTTGGCACACGTTTGGGGTAAGCGACCATATACCGACACTAATACAGCGAGAGATAATGGAATAATCGCTATATTCACATTTGGAGAGGGATACCACAATTTCCATCACATTTTTGAGAGTGACTATAGAAACGGAATTAGATGGTGGCATTACGACCCTACCAAGTGGCTTATAAAAAGTTTGTCGTGGTTTAGGTTAACCTCTAAACTCAGAGTGACCCCAGAGGAAAGAATTGAAAAAGCTCGGTTAGAAATGCAACTCAAACACGCGCAGAAAAAAGTCATTCATCTACCAAATGCAGATGAAGTTTTAGCCAAAATACAAGCTGAATATGACCTTCTGATACATCGTATGTCTGACTATTACAAGGCCCAAAAGGCAATGATGAAAATCAGGAAAGACACAATTCAAGCATCATATGAAAAACTAGAGTTAGACTTTAAATATAGAGAATTAAAACAATCTGTCAATTTGCAGAGGGAGAAATGGCAGACGGTTTATAGTTATTATCTTGAACCACTAAATACTTAAAAACGGCGGTAGATGTGTTTTTATTTTTCGGCTAGAGAGAAACAGAAGGGGTAAATAACGCTTTTAATTTACCCCATTTTTTGCAGACCACGATTATTCCGCTTTTTTAGATTTGTCTGTTTTCGATTCTTCTTTAAGTTCAATTTGCGTATTTGAAACCAAATCGATAATTTTCACTTTTCCTACTGGAGTATCTTCGTTACCAATAGAGATATTGTGAATGTTGGTCAGTATCGACTTCTGCAATCCTAATTCAATGCTTTCGTTTGCTTGTGTAACCGTCTTGTTCACAGAATGCTTCACTATGCTAATCAAGGCATTTGATTGATTTTCGGTTGCAGCTGAAGCATTAAAAGAGACGCAAACAATAAAAGCTGTTGCAGTAAAGATTTTAAAAAGAGTATTCATAAATAGTTCCTATAGTGTAAATTAAAGTTGATCGCTTACGTTCTTTGTGAACTTAACGTTGAATTAACGCGTTCATAAATTTCTTAGCGAAGTATGTGCCATATTATATAAAATTCACACATAAACTTTTACTTTCAAACACTTATGATTAAAACCGGTAATATCAATGTTACTTCTTATTGTGTTAGATAAAGTGAATTTGCGTTTTTGACCAATTGGTTTGGTCAATTTAACTAATTTTTAAGTTTACGCTCGAGTACCATGTTTTTACCCATGGATTATTATGATAACATCGCGTTATTTCGGGAGTGGATGCCTGTCAGGCTCATAATTCTATAAAACTTGCAGATATAAGTTTTCCATTTACTACATCATATCCGTAGATATTGGAACTTGAAGGATCACGCTCAATGCCTAAAAACATAGAAGAAGGTTTAGTTTTTTGTCTCATTCCAATATAAATCATCGTTTTTCCGTCGCTCCAATGCTGGATTGGACAGATCGACACTGCCGTTATTTTCTTCGTCTTCTGACAAAGAAGACGGTTCTGTATACTGAAATGGTCACCACTGGCGCGATAATTTATGGAAAAGGCGATTATTTAGGATTTAACGAATCGGAACACCCCCTAGTACTTCAACTAGGTGGTAGTAATAAATACGATATGGCAACTTGCGCTGTGAAAGCTCAAGAACTCGGCTATGATGAAATAAATATTAATGTTGGCTGTCCCTCTGATAGAGTCAAAAACGGTAGTTTTGGTGCTTGTTTAATGGCAACCCCTGACATCGTTGCTGACTGCGTTAAAGCGATGAAATCTGTTACGGATATTCCAATCACCGTCAAATGCAGAATAGGCATTGATGATATGGACGAAGACAAAGATCTCAGTAAATTTGTCAGCGATATAAAACAAGTAGGGTGTGAGCATTTTATAATTCACGCCAGAAAAGCATGGCTTCAGGGATTAAGTCCAAAACAAAACCGAGATATACCTCCGTTAAATTATGAAAGAGTATATTTATTAAAGAGGACAAACCCCGACCTTAAAATCTCAATAAACGGTGGTATTAAAGATTTAGACCAAGCTGCTGAACACCTCAAACAAGTGGATGGCGTGATGATGGGGCGACAGGCATATTCAAATCCATACTTATTATCAGAAGTAGATAAAAAACTTTTCGGCGATGAAGCCTCTACGGTTACCTCAAGAGAAGCAGTGGTGCACGAAATGACCGACTATATTGCGGAGCAAGTCCATCAAGGACATCGCGTATGGCATATCGCACGGCATATGTTGGGATTGTTTCAGGGCCAGCCAGGAGGCAAGATATGGAGACGATACTTAAGTGAAAATGGCACTGGAAAGAACAATGACCCCTATCTGTTAGAAGCGGCTTTTGAACACGTTAATTCCACTGTGGCAAAAATAAATAATGAAAAACTAAATTTTAGTGAAAATGACCATTTGAATTAGTAATAATCACCAAATTCCTTTTATCAATCCGTTCTTTAATCCATATTTAAATCTCATAAAACTCATAATTTATTGAATTTTAAATATTTTTTACCAAAAGTAAAAATATGGCATGGGTTTGGCAATACTCAAGTCACAATATTTAACTATCGCGTTCTTTCGATAGAGACGATTCTAACTTAGGGTAAAATTATGAAAATTTCCAAAATCACCGTCACTACTGCACTAATATTGGGGATATCGATATCTTCAGTCTCGAACGCGCAAGCGACCACTAATGAAACATCCTCTAGTATCAAACAGATCGTAAGCTTAATTGTGATGAATGCATTACAAAACACCACTGATGAAATTGATCTTCAATTGGAAACCATGAAAGTTAAAGCGAGCCAACTGTTGTTAGATGCTAATTCGCAAAGCACAGAACACAAGCAAAATGAACTCAATGATATCGACGATCCTGAAGTACACAGAAGTGTTATCTCGAAACAAAACAATAACCAACTAAACCAAAATGATTCAGATAACGACTAAACCATATGAAAGTTGATGCTATAAGGATTGAACAATATGTTGGGACAAATTAATTTACTTGGATTAGTGCTATCACCAGTTTTATTTTATCTTGGAAGTGCAATAGTCTTTTTTTTACTCAGTCACTTCAAGCTTATAAAAGCTGGTTTTAAGTAAAAGTGACCACATCACCAAAAAGGTATGCAAATGAATACTGTGAACAGCAAAAAACGATTTTTCAAAGATCCAATTAATGGGAAAGTTGCTGGGGTGTGTTCTGGACTGGCGAAATACGCCAGTATTAACCCATGGATGGTAAGAATAGTAGCAATAGCCGTTTTTTTGATATTCCCATTTGCCACGGCATTAGGGTACGTATTGGCAATTTTGCTTTTGAAGGACCGCTACTCGTATTAAACACTCAATCATCTTGATATGTTTCATCAAATAGGACAATTATTTATAATCATGAGCTTATTTTGTCTAAATACTGATGTATACTTTATTTCTAGGCAAAGCGATTAAGGACATTCATGAGTAATATTTTTAATATGAAGTCAGTCATTGCGTTTTTTAGCGCAATTATTGTACTAATATGCATCCTCGGCATTTGGTGGAGCTTTGAACCAAACACATTTAACGTAAATGAACGAGCCCAAAACGTCGCTGATGAAAACCAACAAAAAATAGTGCCAGGATTCACGACTACCAATACGCTTATTGAGGTCATTGATACTATGTTGTACAAATCTGGTGGGTATCTAACGAACGACATCACCCCTCCAGGTATAATTCTAGATAACATACCGAGCTGGGAGTTTGGTGTGTTAGAAATGAGCCGAGATTTAGCATTAGCAATGCGCAAAGACTTTAGTCGAGCTCAGTCCCAATCAGTGAGTAACCAACCCTTGGCAAGAGCGCAACCAAACTTGAACTTTGACAACAGCCGTTGGATTTTGCCATCCAGCGAAGGCCAATATGCAGATGCCTTAAAGGCATTAAAAGAATATCGCGATAACTTAGGTAATTCTGCTATTTCAGACAATCAATTTTACACAAGAGCCGATAACTTAAGGGAATACTTAAAACAAGTTGAAAAACGTTTAGGTAGTCTATCTCAAAGACTTAGTGCCAGTGTTGGAACAGACGTAATTAACACTAACTTAGCAGGCGATGCAAGCGCGTCAAATTCGTCACCAGAATCAACCACAATTACCAATCAAACTGGTTGGTTTGAATTAGATAATGTATTTTACGAAGCGCGCGGCTCAAGTTGGGCACTTATTCATTTTTTACAGGCTATACAAACTGACTTTGCTGACGTGCTGAACAAAAAAAATGCCACAGTGAGTTTGCAACAAATTATAAGAGAACTGGAAGGAACACAAGAAACTGTGTTTAGTCCAATGATTCTAAATGGAGACGGTTTTGGACTGTTGGCTAATCACTCTCTTGTTATGGCTAACTATATTTCTCGTGCTAACGCAGCTTTGATAGAACTTTCTGAGCTACTCAACCAAGGTTAATTATGAAATCAACACACAAATACGCAACATATTCACTTCTTGCGGGCGCAATTTTAGTCGCTGGGCAAGCATCAGCAGATACGCTACTTGGCGGGTATGTTGGTGCGCAAAGCTGGCAAATGGCGACAGAAGGAGGTTTTTCTCAAGATCAGAACTTAGTCGACTTTTCATTTGAAGATGAAAATCAAGTGAGTTTTTATGCGGCTCTGGAGCACCCTATTCCCCTGATTCCAAATATTAAACTGGCTCGTACATCAATGGACACTTCCGGTCTGACGAGCATTACCAGTGAGTTTACCTTCGGCGACGAAGTTTATGTCGCTGGCTCTGAAGTGGCTACTCAAATAGATATCGATACTACAGATTACATTCTATATTACGAAATTTTAGATAACGATTTGATTTCTATAGACATTGGAGTCAGTGGGAAACAGATAGACGGCGACATTGTAGTGGTTGACGACAATGGTGATGCTAGTCAAGAGAGTCTTAGCTCGATCATTCCCATGGGATATGCAAAAGTCGCGGTTGGGCTACCTCTTTCTGGGTTTGGAATATATGCAGAAGGAGCCGCGCTTGCTATTGATGATGATTCGTTTACCGATTATCAAGTTGCACTTACCTACAGTTTTGTTGAAAGTTTAGCGCTAGACCTGACATTACAGGCTGGGTATCGCTCGACAGAATTAGATATAAATGATTTAGATGACGTTTACGCTGATCTTCAGTTTGATGGCGTCTTCGTCGGCTTGGAATTCGATTTTTAACAATGTTTCAGTCCAAAACAGAATAAAAAATTAGTTTTAATTCTTTCACGTTATCAAATAAAGCCGCTATGCTCCAATAATCAAATGGAAATAGTGGTTTTTTTATGTCTAAAAATAATGGCAATTCATCTTCAGAAAACGTGTTTACAGGTCTTGACCAGCCCCAACTGGGGAAGTTAGCGCAAGCGATTGAGGGGTTCAGCAAAGAACAACTTATCTGGTCAAGCGGCTATCTTGCAGGCTTGGCGTCCAATACAAATGCTGACCAAACACAAATTACACATAATGTGCAGCCCTCGCAGTCAGCTTCTTTAACCATTTTATATGGTTCGCAAACAGGCAATGCAAAACATGAGGCATCAGCATTTAACGAACATATGTCTAAGCAAGGCGTCAAATCTAAAGCGATTAGCATGGCGGACTATAAACCCAGAAAAATTAAAGACGAAACACACCTCATTGTATTCGTTAGTACCCATGGAGAGGGAGATGCACCGGACGATGCCGTTGAGTTACATGAGTTTTTGGCAAGCAAAAAAGCCCCAAAGCTTGATAAGCTTAACTATGCAGTGGTCGGTTTAGGGGACACTAGTTATGAGTTTTTCTGCCAAACTGGAAAAGACTTTGACTCAATGCTTTCTAAACTGGGTGCAACCCCCATTATCGAAAGATTAGACTGCGATGTGGATTATGCTGAAGATATTGCAAATTGGGCATCTAAAGCGACACAGAAATTAATAACGTCGTTAAAGCCAAGTGTTGCTCAAAGCGCACAACCTCATTTAAAAGTAGTGGCTTCATCGACTCAGTACAATAAACAAAACCCCTTTACGGCAACTCTATTAACTAATCAAAAAATTACTGGAAGAGATTCCGTTAAAGATATAAGACACATCGAAATTTCACTTGAAGACTCTGGACTTTCTTATCAAGTTGGCGATGCTCTTGGAGTTTACTTTCTCAACGATGATAAAGTAATTGAAACTATCTTGAACGCAACCAAGAACAAGGCAGATACAGAGGTATCAATTAAACAAGAAAAGTTGACTTTAGCAAACGCTTTAAAAGAGCGATTGGAACTTACCTTGAGTTATCCTGGATTTCTAAAAGCCTACCAAGCCAGCACAAATGATCCTGCCTTGAAAAAGATCTTGGATGATAAAACCCAAGTGCGTGAATTTCTCGAGCAGAGACAGATAGTAGATATCATTGACCAGTTTCCTAACAATATAGAGGCCCAGGCGTTGGTCGATGCACTGCGACCTATTACGCCCCGTTTATATTCGATAGCTTCAAGTCAATCTGAGGTAGAAGATGAAGTGCATTTAACTCTAGCACATGTTGACTATGAAGCATTTGGATTTAGGCACCAAGGTGGCGCATCAGGATTTTTATCTAGCAGACTTAAAGAAGGTGAACAAGTCAAAGTGTTCGTTGAAAGCAACGATAATTTCAGACTTCCTAGCGATACCAACACACCCATTATAATGGTTGGACCGGGAACAGGAATAGCACCATTTAGAGCTTTTATGCAGGAACGTGAAGCCAATGGTTCAGAGGGAAAAAACTGGCTGTTTTTCGGCAACCCAAGTTTTACTCAGGATTTCCTATATCAAGTTGAATGGCAATCATATTTAAAATCGGGACTGCTAACTAAAATAGATCTTGCCTTTTCGAGGGACCAAGAAACAAAAATTTATGTGCAACACAGGCTTCTAGAAAAAGGCAGAGAAGTCTTTGAATGGTTAGAGCAGGGAGCACATTTTTATGTCTGTGGAGATGCAATGAGGATGGCAAAAGATGTGGAAAGCGCCCTTCTTGATATTATTAGCAAGTATGGTAATAAATCTGAGTCAGAAGCCAAACAATATTTAGTAGAAATGAGAAAAGCAAAGCGTTATCAGAAGGATGTTTACTAATGAGCGAAAATAAAAATCTTATAGTTAATGGCAAGCTGTCTGACAACGAAAGGCTCAAAGCTCAAAGTCAACATCTAAGAGGTACAATTACCAACGACCTAGCTGATCCAGTGACTGGTGGATTCACTGCAGATAACTTTCAACTCATCCGTTTTCACGGAATGTATCAACAAGATGATAGAGACATTAGAGCTGAAAGAACAAAACAAAAGCTTGAACCCATGCATAACGTTATGCTGAGAGCTCGTCTGCCTGGAGGCGTTATTACACCTGAACAATGGTTGGTGATTGACAAATTTGCCGAGGATAAAACTATTTACGGAAGTATTAGGTTGACGACCAGACAAACATTTCAATTTCATGGGGTGCTCAAGCCAAACGTTAAGCCAATGCATCAACTGCTCAATTCAACGGGTATTGACTCTATAGCAACAGCAGGTGATGTAAATAGAAACGTGCTATGTACTTCTAATCCCGTCGAGTCTGAAGTGCATCAACAGGCTTGGGAATGGGCGACTAAAATAAGTGAACACTTACTTCCAAAAACCAATGCTTACGCTGAAATTTGGTTAGACGGTGAAAAAGTTGAATCAACGAAAGAGCAAGAGCCTATTCTAGGGGATACATATTTACCGCGAAAATTTAAGACAACCGTTGTAATTCCGCCACATAATGACGTGGATGTACATGCTAACGATTTGAATTTTGTGGCTATTGCTGAAAACGGAAGTTTAATAGGATTTAATGTTTTAGTGGGAGGTGGGTTAGCCATGACGCATGGCGACCATTCCACTTTCCCAAGAAAAGCCGACGAATTTGGGTTTATTCCTTTAGACAAGACTTTGGATGTCGCGGCCGCTGTTGTGTCGACGCAAAGAGACTGGGGAAATCGAGTTAACCGTAAAAATGCCAAGACAAAATATACACTAGAGCGTGTAGGTGTAGATACTTTCAAATCGGAAGTTGAGAAACGCGCTGGAGTGAGCTTTCAAGAAAGTAAACCTTATAAATTTACGACTCGAGGTGACAGATTTGGCTGGGTAAAAGGAATCGATGGGAAACACCATTTAACATTGTTTATTGAAAACGGTCGAATTTTAGACTTCCCTGACAAACCTTTAAAAACTGGGTGTGCTGAAATCGCCAAAGTACATAAAGGCGATTTTAGGCTCACTGCAAATCAAAACTTAATCATTGCAGGCGTTCCGGATAGTGAAAAAGACCGCATAGAACAGCTTGCTATACAATTCAAACTGATCGAAAAGTCTGTTAGCAATCAGCGCAAGGACTCCATGGCGTGTGTTTCTCTGCCTACATGCCCTCTCGCTATGGCTGAAGCCGAAAGATATCTACCCAGTGCGGTTGATCATATAGAGAGTATTTTAAAAAAATACGATTTAGAAGAAGAAAGTATTATATACAGAATTACTGGATGCCCTAACGGCTGCGGAAGAGCAATGCTTGCTGAAATCGGCTTAGTCGGAAAAGGACCAAACAAATATAACCTTCATCTAGGGGGAAATAGAGAAGGAACTCGGATACCAAGAATGTATAAAGAAAATATTCTGGATACAGAAATTATGGAAATTCTAGATGAACTTATAGGTAGATGGTCTAAAGAGAGACAGGCCAATGAAGCTTTTGGTGACTACGTTATAAGGGCAAATATTATTAAGCCCGTAGTTAATTCTGCAGTAGATTTTTATGAGGTGGTCGAATGAACAGCTTAGCCACAAGGTTCGAAAAGACCAAGGATAAAACAGAAATTGATACGAAAGAAGCAAACCTTATATTAGAAAAAGCGGACCCATTAAGCAGGGTCGAATGGGCATTAGAAAATCTACCGCCCAATCATATAGTGTCGTCCAGTTTTGGAGCACAGTCATCAGTAATGCTGCATTTGTTAAACACCGTTGCACCCAATATCCCTATCGTGTTAACAGATACGGGCTATCTTTTTCAGGAAACATACGCGTTTATTGATGAACTGACTGATAAGTTAAAGCTAAATCTTAAGGTATACAGAGCGGATTTAAGCCCAGCATGGCAAGAAGCTCGATTTGGTAGATTATGGGAAAAGGGAATTGAAGGCATAGAAGTATATAATAAGTTAAATAAAGTTGAACCAATGAGAAGAGCATTGAATGAACTGACTGCCAGCACATGGTTTGCAGGGCTAAGACGGAGTCAGTCTGAAAGCCGAGCAAATTTGTCCGTTTTACAAAAACAGCAAGCGCAATATAAAGTGCACCCTATAATTGATCAGTCAAATAGAGACCTCCATCAGTATATGACAAAACACTCACTTCCATACCACCCACTGTGGGAAAAGGGCTATGTTTCAATAGGCGACTGGCATACAACGAAGAAGTTTGAAGATGGAATGACCGAACAGGAAACTCGTTTTTTTGGATTAAAACGCGAGTGCGGGCTTCATGAATTTGGAGACGGTGACGGCATTTGACATTTAACACAAGGCTATTGATTAACTGCTTTCAAGATAACATTTTGAAGCAGTTAATTTCCACCTCACTCATCTGAGAATCACTTCATCGACAATTTCGGTATAATTAAAAATACCAAAAAACATCTTATCCAAATTACTCCTCACTCTCTCTCGGCGCTTACTCTAATTAGTTTTAGTATATTCGTTCAAGAAAAATAAAAATTCGCTCATATTGACATGAAACATTCAACTTAGTGTAATATTAATGTAATATTATTATGGTTTAGATTGATATTTTGGTTATTGTGAAATATACTGTAAATCAATTCATCAGTATGAGAGGTAGATTTATGAAGAACTTGACCTACAAACCATGGATGAGTGCTATGATAATTTGTATGGCCAGTTTAACTTTGCCAACCGTTGTTAATGCAAAAAATGATGATAAACAATCAGCGTTTGATTGCATGGATAAAGAAAGCTTTGAAGTAAACGAGACATGCATGGCGAAAAAAATAGCAAGCCATGATAATTTTGAAAACAAACAGAACCAAATTTCTGAACGAATAGCATCGGTCAACGATATGGCCATGGCTACTATGGTATTTGACAATCGCAATATGACGATTCGTATAATTGCGCATAAAGACGCAACTTTCGCTAAAGTAGACTCTGAAAAAAAACAGTAACAACACGACATTGTCCATGTTGAAACTAATATATGTTAGTTGCAAGATGGATAAATGTTTCAATTATCTCCCTAGCAAAAGAACTCTATTGCCGATTAGATACAAAAATGTTGCTTACTGAGCATGTTTTATATCTAATTCCATATTCGGTAATACCGGCATTTACTGTCAATGCATCAATATCTCGGTAATGAGTCATTGAAGTAAAATAAAAACGTAACCGTCTAAATGTATTTTTATGCCATGTCCATTAATTGTAAATAGTCAGTTCAATAGTCTTCTTAAATATTAGGAATACTCAACCACTCTCGGCATAGACGCTGTCACCTAATCGACTAGAAACCGATTAGAAGTAAGAATCAAACCAATCACGTCCTTTCTTTATGGTGATAAAAAACACACTCTTTTAATTGTACTTTTGGGATTGATAAATATTTGTATGAGTCTTTTATTGTCGAGACCTAAATTAGGAAGATGCTTTTCTCTAAGTTCTATATTTTTTTATGGGGGCATTCGCTTAAAATTTAGTATATGATGTCAAGACAATAATAATAATTAAAAATTTAGCAAATATAATCACTGTTAAAGGAAATCGTCAGCTTGGTACTTCAAGCTATTGACTTATAAAACTGTATATTTGCACAATTATACGACGATTAATGATAAAGACGGATTTTAGCCAACCTAAACAGTTTAGAAATGGGGTCAACTCCTTTTTCGCTTTACCAACAGTCCTTTACGGCTTGAACTTTGGCGTGCTTGGCAGTATGACAAATGCGCTTCTATCCGTAAACTTCTTTGGCGACTTCGGACTGTTTTTTGGTCAAGTATTTGTTTTATTCTGCTTAGTGACTAAAGGATTGAACGCGGCTTTGATCGCCGCTTTAGTGTCATCTATTACCGCCGCCATATTTTCACAAAACCCATTGTTAATTTCGGTGTTATTGTTAGAAATGCTATGTGTGCATGTCGCGATGAGGAAGGGATATTTTCTTTTTCAATCAGTCATGGCGTATTGGTTGTTTCTAGGCTTGCCCCTTTATATCGCTTTACAGGCGCTAACATCTTTTACGTCTGGAGAAATCTTATTTATCAGTGGCGTGACACGTGCCATCAATGGTCTTATTTGCGTTTCAGTGGTCGCAATGTTTTGTTGGTTTATACCCTCACACTATATTTATAAAAAGTATTATACAAAGCCCCCAAAGCTCTCTTCGTTGATTTTTTCATTATGTATGTTAACCGTTACGCTTCCGGCAATGTTAATTTCTTTATTCTTTATTTGGCAATCAGCTAGTCATAATGAGCTTAATTTACAACAAACATTGAATAATCAATCATCGCAACTCACAGCTGCGAATAACATAGAGTTAAAGAGGCATCTCAATAGCATATCAACCATTTCAAAAATATTATCAAGTAATTCAAATGCTCGCCTGCAGAGCCTTCTAGACGCGACGGAGGAGAACTACGATCTTTTTGAAAGCATGATAATATCGGATAAGGACGGTCGAGTGTTGAGGGCTGCGCCGCAAGAATACCGCTTATTATTAAGTTCGCTACCTTCTCCAAGTATACAAAATAGAGAATACTTCCAAAAATCAAAAGTCAGCAGAGAGCCATTTATTAACGCTCCGATAATTGGCAAAGGCTTTGGTGCAAATGTCATTATTTGTTTCGTGTCTGCAATAGTAAGTGAGGATTCCTTTAACGGCATTGTGCAAGGTGCCGTCACGTTAGAGCGACTTGCGGCCTTTAACGATCTCCACATCACCCAAGGTTATTATTATATTATTAGCGATGAAAAGGGGCGAGTAGTCGCTAGCTCTGATGACCTAGGGTTGCCTGCGATGTCAAACTTTGATTTCCAAATCTACAAAGAACCACTCGTTCAAAAAACTCAAGCTATGAAAATAAATAATGAGTCGTTTTTATATGCACAAAATAAAACAATCAACGACTGGACTATTACCGTCGTAGTGCCACCAGATGTCATTATTTCAAAATTAGTCCACTACTTTTTTATTTTGGTTATCGCTACTATATTCGTTCTGACCGCTTTTGCATTAATCGCAAAATCACTATCACAAAAAATTACGAGACCTTTAGTAAATATCGCTGACAATTTCCCTAATTCAGAGTTACATCCACAAATTATCAGAGAATCTCAAGTTAGTTCGGAAATGGTCAAACTGACAAATAAGTTAATAGACTCCCATGAGGTTATGTCCAACTTTCAACAGCAACTCTCTGAACAGGTGCATATAAAAACAAAACAATTAAAGCAGCTTAATAGAGAGCTCTATTCAATAGCTCAGAAAGATTCCCTCACTCAATTATTAAATAGATCTGGTTTTAATAGACTGGCAATGGCTTCTTTTAGAAATTGCGTTAGAAATCATATATCAATGTCTTTGGTGCTTATCGATATAGATTATTTTAAAAGAATAAATGATACCTATGGCCATCCATTTGGGGATGTGTGCATCGTGTCTGTCGCAAAATCAATTCAAAAACATTTCAAAAGAGATACAGACATTATTGGCAGATATGGTGGCGAAGAATTTATCATTATGATAGCCGGAGGCGAAGTTTCAGAACATATCTCTAGAGTAGCCCTAATTAAAGATGAAATCCAAAATATGATCTTTAACAAGAACGGCGAATCGGTGAGCATGACGATTAGCGCAGGTATCGGCAGCATGAGTGCAGATTTTACAAAGGACTTTGAGGATCTTATTCAAATAGCAGATTCGCAGCTTTACAGAAGTAAAAGAACAGGAAGAAATAAGATTTCTTTCGAAGATCCAAACGTTGAATCCGCTTGATTTATTAACAGAAAAAAGTCATATATTCAGACAACTTAGCGTATACTACGCATAAATAACATAATCAATTAAGTTGCGAAGAACCTAAAAAAATTTTGATGACTGGTCTCACCCTATGAAATCATTAATTTATTCATTAAATGGTATGATATCTATCACTTGGTATTTCATAAATACGCTTGTTTGGTTTGTTCCCATATTTATGTGTTCTCTTATTAAGCTAATCCCAGTCAACACCTTACAGCTTCACCTGTCTCATATTGCGGATGCTTGTGCTACTAATTGGATTACCATAAATAGCCTTAATCAAAAGTTATTCTCTAGGTGTCACATAGATACTAAATTACCTAATTCAATAAGCAAAAGTGATTGGTACCTAGTTATTGCCAACCACCAATCATGGGTGGATATTCTTGTTTTGCAGCACGTGTTCAACCGGAAAATACCTTTCTTGAAATTTTTCCTGAAGCAAAATTTGATATATGTGCCTTTTCTTGGCCTGGCATGGTGGGGTCTCGACTTTCCGTTTATGAAGAGATATAGCAAAGCGCAAATAGAAAAAAACCCAGACCTAAGGGGTAAGGATTTGGAAACGACTAAAAGAGCATGTCAAAAATACGAAAACCAGCCTGTAAGCATCATGAATTTTGTAGAGGGAACTAGATTCCACATCACTAAACTCAATTCTCCGCTCGCCATGTCATTGGATTTGAAACACACTCTTCCACCGAAGTCAGGTGGCATAGCATTTGTTCTAAATGCAATGGGAAAAAGGCTTACACAAATACTTAATGTGACAATTTGCTACACAGATGGCATCCCAAGCTATTGGGATTTTGTTTGTGGCAAAGTAAAGAATATCAAAGTTGAAGTTGAAACTATTCGGATAGACGAATTGTTTGAACAAGGGACTTTTTCGAATCATTATTTCGAGTCTGATGCGCAAAAACTGAAGTTTCAACAATATTTGAACGAGCTTTGGAAAGCGAAAGACCAAAAGTTAGCTAAACTTATAGAGAAAAACCATTAGTATGCATAAAGTACGTTTTGTTGTAATTTTTGTGATTCATACATTTTTACAGTTGTGTAATATGTCTTTTTGGGGCGGTTTAGTCATCTTATTTGGCCTAGTGCGTTTTATGTTGCCGATAAGAATTATCAATAAATTCCTCTTGCGAGTGATGCACCGATTATATTTGTCATTTGGAATAATCAGTGTGGTTATGATTAAAATGTTTAATCCTATAGAAATAAAGATTGAAATTGATCAACCTTTGTCCAAGCAAAAGTGGTACTTAATTACCGCAAACCATATAAGCTATTTAGATATTATTTTACTTATTGATTTTTGCGCAACACGCATCCCACCTCCTAAATTTTTCTTAAAGAAAGAACTTATTTGGTTACCGTTTGTGGGTTTATCTGCTTGGGCTCTAGATATGCCATTTATGCAAAGATATAGCAGGAAATTTTTGGAAAAATACCCTCATTTAAAAGGTAAAGATATTGAAACCACAAAAAAATCGTGTGAGAAGTTTATTGATACCCCTACAACCGTAATTAATTTTGTTGAAGGAACCCGCTTTACTAAGCTTAAACACGAGGAACGAAAAAGCCCATTCTCACATTTGTTGCGCCCTAAGGCAGGCGGTATTGCCTTCACTCTGACTGCGATGGGCGAGTTATTCAGTAATATACTCGACATTACAATAGCTTACCCTAATTCAGAGCACCCAATGATGGATATGTTAAGTGGTAGAATGAGTAATATTATAATTGACGTGAAAAGCCTTGATGTATCCAACGATCTAATCGGCGACTACTTTGACAATCCGACATTTCAGAGTAAATTTCAACAATGGATCAATGAACTATGGGCAAACAAAAATGAGCGCATGCGCAAATGGATGACAGGTTTAAATATAAATGAATAACAGTAGCCATGACTTGATAATCAAACTATTCGAATCCGTAGGGATTTCTACTTCTTTAGAATCAGTTGAATATATCTTAGCCGGTATATTACTTTTAATATCGTTAGCACTTATTTCTCACCTAGTGGCTCGATTAATATTAAGTTTTAAATTTACTCGATTAGCTAAGTTTACAAAAAATAAATGGGACGATGTGTTGTTAGATAAAGGACTGTTTAGTCGATTAGCACATCTCTTTCCAGTCGGAGTATTATACTTTGGTAAATATGCATTGTACCAAGAAGACACCCCACCTTTTTTGCTACTAAGCATGGTTACCAATCTATATTTTGCCATCGCCATGTTCCTTGTAATCAGTGCACTATTGTCGGCGATAGAAGCTATTTATAATCAATCTAGATTATCGAAAAAAGCGCCTATTACGGGGTTTATTCAAGTAGCTAGATTGTTAGTTTCTATTGGGCTAGTGTTTTTTCTTGTATCTGTGTTTTTGGGCAAAAGCCCGATTTACCTATTGTCAGGTTTAACTGCCGTTGCTGCGGTACTTCTACTGATTTTTAGAGATACTATTTTAGGATTTGTCGCTGGAATACAAATAGCAGCGAACCGAATGTTTAATACTGGCGACTGGATACAGATATCAAAGTTCGGTGTAGATGGAGAGATCACTCAAATAGGATTAACTGTGGTTAAAGTACAAAATTGGGACAAAACTATTTCGACTATTCCTACATATAATCTCACCAGCGATGCAGTAAAAAACTACAGAGGCATGCAAGAATCAGGTGGTAGGAGAATAAAAAGAAGCATATACATCGATATTAAAAGCATCGAATTTGCCTCTGAAGAGCAATTGATTGAATGGACAAAAATAACGCTGTTGCAGAATTATCTTAAAAGTAAGACTGATGCGATCATGCAAGATTCTGAAACTAGAAAAACGAATGGAGAGGACCTAATAAACTCAAGAAAGCTTACTAATATAGGCACATTTAGGGCCTATTGCACAGAATATTTAAAGGTTCATCCTGACGTTCATGAAAATTTAACTCAAATGGTGCGTCACCTTTCCCCTACAGAAATAGGACTTCCTTTAGAAGTTTATTGCTTCAGCAAAAAACAAGCTTGGACAGATTATGAACATGTCCAAGCGGAAATATTTGATCATCTTCTTTCAATAATGCCAATTTTCGGTCTAAAAGTGTATCAGCGCGTATCAAACTAAGAGGTAGCGACTGCAAGCAAAGCCATTATAGCTAAGCCGGAAACGCCAAAAAAACCAAATTCGATACGCTCTTTTAAAGCGTCAGCACCCTTTTTATCACTTAAAAAAGCCATAACGATACAAGAAATGCCTAGCACTAACGCCAACATCATTAGGCCAAATAAAATAGTGTCAGCCACTACCAGTAATGTCTCTAACATAACAAGTTTCTCCAAAATTAATGGCCGTATTATGCAATAAAGTGCGACATAAACCTAGTCGGTAAATTTATATTTGTGGTGAGATTATGATCGTGGTCAATTTTACTAATAATTTGTTATTTATTTAAATAAACACGCTTATTTTAAATTAATTTCGCAACCAATTTTCATATCTCTTTGTTTTTATAAAATAATATTCAATTGGCATTCTCATTGCTAATCTTAATGTAATGTAAAAAGCGCATAGTTGTTCGATAGATAACCGCCATTCATGACTAAATTTTGTATGATTTTGCAAAATTTCGTCCTTTAACAACTGAATTGTAAGATAAAAGTCTTATAAAATAACTAATTATAAAAGTCTCAAAGGTAATAAAAATGAATATTAAATATATCGCTTTCGTTAGTGTTCTGTTAATAACCAGTAAACCGAGTTTCGCAACTAACAATTTTGATTTAAAGTGCGAGACTAATATTTTAGGTGAGATGAGCTTTGAAAATAATTTACTCACAATAAGGCCGAACGATAAAGAAAGTATCATCTTTAATCCGAATGGCGAAGTCCGAGTCAATAATAAAACACTTTCACTCGACAACGAACAAACCGCAGTAGCCAAAGCATATTATAACGACATTGAAAGCAGTATTCCCTTGGTTGTTGATATCACTATCGAAGCGTTAAATATTACTAATATGGCACTAACCCAAGTGTTTACAGGATTTTTTGGTGAACAAACTGAGTTGCCAAACTTAATAGACGAACGTCTAACCGATGCAGTGACTGCTATAGAAGAACATGTATATCAGAACCCCGATTCTTTAACTTTTAATTCAGTATATCTTTCTGAAGATTTAGGTTTTGACAAGTCTCTTGAACAAGAAATCGACGACATAACTCAGGAACTAATGAGTAAACTAATGGGCCAATTGCTTATTGGGATGGGACAAGCCTTATTCTCAGGTGATTCCAATTTTGAAGATTTTGAAGCACGAATGGAAACGATGGGTGCTGACATAGAAAAAAGAGCAGATGAACTCTCTGTCCGTCTTGAAGACAAGGCTGAAAAACTCTGTGAAAAACTCTATAGCTTAGACTCTGCCGAAGATAAATTAAATAACATAGACGATCTTAAAAATCTGAACCTAATAGATTTAAAGCATAAAGCTTAATTTTATGTACGTGCGATATGTATTGCACAACCTTAGGCCATGTTATCCATGGTCTGTTTTTTAATCCAATGGCCTAGTGCATTCATATAAATGATTAATTACAAGATAAAGATTAAACACCAATGTTCGAAACAGGTTCTCAAACAACACAGAGCGGCTTATATGAGTATTCTAAAAGTGTTCATATCATTGGTCTTGGTTGGCTAGGCGTTCCTCTTGCGCGATTATTGAAATGTAGAAACACTTTCGTGAACGGTACCGTTCGGACCAATAAAAAGCAAAGTCTATTAAAATCAATACAAATAAATTCTTATTTAATGCATCTGGATCAGAACTACCCTTATTATTCACAAGTGCTTTCAAATCTTTTTGATACACCAAATGTTATTCAGTATAAATGCGTTGTTCTTAATATTCCCCCAGGACGCTCTAACTTTAAGGCTATTAACTTTATAAAGAATATGACTAAACTGATTGACGATATCTTTACATTAGATGTTGATAAAGTCATCTTTATCAGCACCACATCAGTCTTTGGCAAAGTTACAGGAAATATAACGTCCAAAACAATGGTTCAACCCGTTAGCGAGTCAGCCATTGCACACGTGGAAATAGAACAGTATTTAATGGCGAATTTCGCAGAAAAGTCCGTAATACTTCGTCCTGCTGGCTTAATAGGTGAAAACTTTGACGGAAGCTATCGTCATCCTATATTTACTTTAGTTAAGAAAGCAGAGATTGCTCAAGGAGATAACGGGGTTAATTTAATACATCAAAAGGATTTGATTAACTGCATAAAAAAAACGATTGACCTAGACTTATCTGGCATTGCTTTGAATTTATCGAGTTTGGAGCATCCATCTAGAAGGGATTACTACAAATGGTGCGCTGAAAAACTTGGACTCAGCGCTCCAACTTTTCTAGAAGACACCAAAAATTGCGCCAAAGGAAAGATTATACGACCCGAAGAAAGCTTGGCGAAGCTGGGAAACTTACAGTTAAAGTATCCCAGTCCCTATAATATGTTGCCCAACCACCTTGTTTAAGAGCCTAAAAAGTTAGCGACTAGATCAATGGCAAAGTATTTAATCAATACCGTATTAATAAATATTACGGCAAGCACAGCAGGAATGAATGTCTTTAGTGAAATATTCACGTATTTTTCTAAAAAGCTATTCTTAAAGTCGACTGCACCTTGCTCTAACTCTTCATTAAATGCTTTGTGTCGCCATCGGTAGGCTACAAACAGGCATATTAGCAATCCATTTAACGGCAAAATAGTTTCGTAGAATACATCGTATACAACGTCAAAGAAGGATTTATTGGCATCAGCGTAAGATACAAAGTTAGACAAAAAGCCTACTAGACCGAAAGATAAGGTACACATCAAAGAAAATACGATTAATAAAGCTCCCCCTAGCACTAGAGCTTGTTTTCTCGACGCGCCCTTCTCACTCATAAGAGCGGCCACAGGTACCTCAAATATGGATACCAGCGAAGTAATAGCGGCGAAAAATACTAAAAGAAAGAATATACAAGCGATGATACTGGCACCGAGATAGCCGATGGACTCCTGAAGCGCCAAGAAAATTTGAGGAAGATACGAAAAGATCATAGAAACTGACGATTCACTCAGACTGTCTGGATTGACGCTTGGATTAAATGAAAATATGGCGGGTAAGATCATTAGACCTGCCGTAAATGCGACCGCAGTATCGGTTAATGCCACTAACTTTGCAGAAGAGGGCAGATTGGCTCTACGGTCTATGTAACTGCCATAGGTTATCATAATACCCATACCTAAGGATAAAGAGAAAAATGCCTGAGAAAGCGCTCCATTGATCACTTGAGCGTTAATTTTCGAAATATCGGGAATTAGATAAAATTTCACCCCAGCTAGGGCGTTTTCTCTGGTTAAAACAAAGGCTACCAATAATAGAAGCATCGCAAAAAGAGCTGGCATAAGAATTTTTGCTGCTTTTTCAATCCCCTCTTTCACCCCTCCTTGTAATATGAGATAAACAATCGCTAATACTAAGCCCATGTAAAAAAATAAAGAGGTACCATTTATGAAGCTTCCAAAGGTGTCAGGCTGTGCCAAAACGTCTAGATTGCCCATTGCTGACTCAGCAAAATATCCAAAAATCCAGACTGTTATCACTAAATAGAAAACGGCTATCATAAAAGGTGTAATGATTGACAACCAGCCAGCAATTCGCCACGGACGACTCTTGTTTGATAAACTAGTATAAGCGCCTAAGGGATCTTTTTGGCTGGATCTTCCGACTGTCATTTCTGCAATCATAACTGGCAAACATATAGCTAAGACAAAAATTGCATACATTAGTAAAAAAGCGCCTCCACCATTCTTAGCGGCGCCCACAGGAAACCCGACCAAATTACCTATGCCGACGGCAGAACCCGCTGCCGCCAAAACAAACCCTAGCTTAGAACCAAACTGCTCTCTTGAACCAGCCATTATGCATTCCTTTTTTTGTTATTCTTTTGGACACAACTTTATCGCATAAATGTTAACAGTAATTAACATAAAAGTCTTTACAGTAACAAACACAGGTACTCACGGGTCGCATCCGTGACATTATTAGTAATTTATGGTTTTTCCCTCCCAATCAATATAGTAAGGACTTTGTTCACTATCAAAAGCTTTTATGTGAGAGAGTAATTGACTGACAGTGAACTGGGGTGTGAATAATTTATTAGGTTTAACATTTGATTGAAATGGTTTACTAAGTTTGGTATCTACCGTACCTGGATGATAACAGGCTAAAACAGTATTAGGTGACCTCCTTTTATATTCAACACTGGCGGTTTTGACCATCATATTTAATGCCGCTTTTGAGGACCGATACCCGTACCAACCTCCAAGCCCGTTTTCGCTGATGCTGCCCACGCGGGCGCTGAAAAATACAATAGAAGCTCGTTCTTTATCTAATACTTTAACAAGATTCTTTAACCATAATGCTGGAACAATTGTGTTAATTCTAAAGTACTCAATAAGTTGTTCCGAACTTAAATCTTCTAACCTTTTTTCTGGTTTAAGTTGTTTACTACCCGATGTATGCAAAACACCGGTAGTGCAGATAACGCGACTAAATTTAACGCCCTGTTCAACAATCTGCCTAATAAAGTTATCAACCGATGACTCATCTGACGAATCGAATGTATAGGTCTTTTGTTTCTGTGATTTTGCATTTATTTCACTCCTAGAAACACAATGTACAGTGCTGACCTCTTCATCGCTTGTGAGTTGCTCAACCAACTCTTGACCAATCCCGCCACTTGCTCCTATTACCAATACATGCTCGGACATTTTCATTTCACCTTACAGTTATTATTTTGGCAGCGCTGTTTCCCGGTCAGCCAATAAGAAATTTTGTAGCGATTTTTTGCAAATATTAGATAAGCCTTGTCAGCGAAAAACCGAATTATGGGCCAGCGTAATGGAGCATATACCCAACCTCTACCAACTTCACTCCATGCTCTGTGAGTTGCATCTAAACCAACCAGCAATGTGCCATCTTCACACATGCCGTGAATTCGATCGTTTAGTGCATCGAAATCCAGCTTTGGATAGTTCTGCGCAAAATGTTCGTCCATAATATCCACAAAGCTTAAATTACCCTTCGTGTTAAGCTTTTTTAGCTGATTCATTTCTTTCTCACACAACGGGCATGTTCCGTCATAAAAAATAGTAAAAGCCACCGAACCTCCAATAAATAGAACTTAATGGCATTCTGTACGTAAGTTAATGGTACTAAGTTTAATGAACAATTTGATAGAATTGTAAAACAAGAAAATTTGGATGTTTATTAATGAATAAAGAAACTATTACTTTAGCAGGCGGATGTTTTTGGTGTTTAGAAAGTGCATATAACACAGTGCAAGGCGTGGTGAGTGCCTTTAGTGGCTATTCAAACGGCGAAACTAAAAACCCCAGTTATGAAGAGGTTTGTACAGGTAACACTGGGCATGCAGAAGTTGTGCAAGTTACATTTGATAAAGACCAATTATCTTTAAGAGAGGTACTTGAAATCTTTTTTGCTCTGCATGATCCCACACAGGTCAACAGACAAGGCAACGACGTTGGCTCTCAGTACAGATCAGGCATCTATTACACCAGCGAAGAACAAAAAAAAGCTGCTCTGTCGATAATAGAAGAAATCGAGCGCGAAGGTATATGGCCAAACCCAGTTGTTACCGAAGTTAGCGGACTTGAAAACTATTCACAGGCGGAGAGTTACCACCAAGATTATTTATCAAACAACCCCCAAAACATGTATTGCAGTATGGTAGTGCAACCCAAATTAGCAAAATTCAAGAAAACTTTTGCTTCAAAGCTAAAATAACCTAGGTTAAGGTTAAGATAACGTTATCTGAACCACTTTTCATCGATTGGAAGTTCAAAAATCAATGGCGCAAACTCCTCATACCTTTGCTTGTCAGAGGCGCAAATAACATTATCTGGATATACTTTTTTCCATGGGTCGTTGATCAGATACAAAATCTCGTTATGCACAGCAACGCCTTCCAACGCTGTATTTTTAATTTTATGTAAAGGCTCGCAATTTGAATTTGCTGGGCTGGGTGCATAAAAATTCAACTGTAATATTTTGGCTGGCTTGTTATTCGTGAGATCAACGATCCACAACTGGTCATCGTTGCGAGCGGCGGCAATTAAATAACCTGCACTTGCAGCGTCTGGATAATATACGTCCATGCCATTGATTGGATGATTACCGCTTTCAAACGCCGGAAAGTCAACATCAAGACTTTGAACTTTCAAAAATTCATCAACTTTGTTAAACATCTGATCTGTAAATTTAACTTTAAAAAGCCTTGCTTTTGTATTCGCGTCTTTTTCCAACCCAAGTAGTAAGGTGTAGTCTCGAGTTATAGTAATGCCCTCAATACCATCATTTGGGAAGTTGCCGACGTTATCAGAAGCACTGAATTGAATTGCTCTTATACCTGTGACGAAAATATCGTCATTTATAAGCTCGAGCTTGACCAACAATGTTGGGTGCTCAGTTGAGTAAGTGTCTTTAAATTTCTCTCTACATTCACTACTGAGCTGCCCAGCTCTCGTCGCGTCTTCTGTTACAGTCAACCATGTATCAGCTTGATTAGGAATGGCAACTAGTCCCTCATAGTCAGGTCTAGTCGTTAAATATGAGGCAAAACAGGTTGATTTAACACTGTCTGCTAGTTTAAAAGGCCCCTGCTTTTCAATCACTGATGCAGTATCTGGATCTATTTTATGCAATCTTTTAATCTGGCTGCTGTGAGCACTTCCGTCTGAAATTGAATATAAATGATCTTTATAATAAGTGAGACCTGAGGTTTGGGGGTTTAGCATAAATTCTGAGTCGATGTCTTTTACCCACCGGCCCTCTAAGGAATACGCTAATATCTTCGCGTCATAATCACGATTGACACTACCGCACGATTGTATTAATAAAATAAAAAGAACGAGAATTATTAATTTAAGTATTTCTGAATGAACGTTTTTCATAATTATTTGATTCATGTCGACCTAAAGCGTGTGACTAAAAAAATGAATAGCGTAACCTGACTAATTTAAGTACAAAAGCTAAATCAGTCTCTTTGAACAAAACTCCATACAATAAAATTAGGATTTACACACAATTACATCGCATAGCTTTGAAATGTTTGCCATCGCTGTCCCATAAGTATATGTTATCCAATGTACAAACTGCCATAATAAATTTGATAATGTTGACGCAAACAATACATCTCACAGCATCGATTAATAAAATAACGTCACTTTTTTTGGTAAGGAAGTATCAAACGTTTCATATTAATAAATAAAGGACAAGCCTTTAGTCAATGAGTAACACCCAATCTACACTGCCTTTGGTGCTTGCAGGCCCAATTGTCAGACATGTGTCTAAGGACTCATTCACTCTTTGGATGGTCACTAGCGAATGTTTGAACCAACAGTTTGTTGAATTAGATTCGACGCTCAGTCCAATCCAACCTCTGTTTTTTAATGAAAACAAATGCGAAATAAACTTACATAAAAATAGCGTTGAAATATCGCATTTCAAATTAGGTGATAAATGCTTTATCTATCACCTACTCGTTGAACAAGATGGGCTTTTTACTCCGAACAGTGTGATATATTACGACGCTGTTTTGATTTTAGAAAATGGCAGCAATAAACAACTTTCAGATGCTCTTCCAAGTCAGCTACATGAAGACGAACCTTATTTTTCAGTTAGGGTCGCTTCAGATTTACGCTACGTAATACATGGGTCTTGCAGAAAGCCACATTATGACAAGGGGGTTGATGCGCTTCCGCAGCTTGATAATTTAATAAAAGGCTCACTGAGGATAGAAGACGAAATAATTCGGCCAGATTTAATGATACTCAGTGGTGATCAAGTATATGCAGATGATGTTGCAGGACCGATGTTATATGCAATACATCAAGTCATTAATCTTTTAGGATTGTTCCATGAAACATTTGAAGGTGGCAAAATTAATGATTCAAAAGAATTATTAGTGCATGAGGCGTCATTTTACGAACGTGAGTCCCTGCTACCCAAATCAAAAGAAAATAAAAATCTCAATAAGTCTTTTTTCAAGGGCAAAAGAAAACCAATCTTTACGTCGGTTAATGCAGCCAATCATTTAATTTCGCTCAATGAAATGGTCGCGCTTTATTTGCTGTCGTGGTCAAGCCGTTTATGGCCTTTTGTGACATTAGAGAAACCCGATCTCAAGCAGAAATATAAACAACAATATGATCTTGAAAGGTCGGCTTTACAGCAATTTATTGAGGGTATACCCAAGGTTGAGCGAGCATTCTCTCATATCGCGACCTATATGATTTTTGATGATCATGACATTACCGATGATTGGAATCTAACGAGAGCTTGGGAAGAAGAAGTATATACAAATACTTTTTCAAATAGAATTGTGGGCAACGCGCTAGTCGCCTATTTCCTTTTTCAAGGGATTGGTAATCCTAAAAGTACGTGGCAACATCATATAAAAAAAGCGAGCAAATGTTTTTCCGATAATTTTGCTCAGTTGCATGAAGAGTTTATACAGCATTTGTACAAAGCTGAAAGCTGGCATTATAACCTTGATACATATCCCAAAATACATGTATTAGATACTCGCACCCAGCGCTGGAGGAGTGAGTCAGACGAAAACAAGCCATCTGGCTTGATGGATTGGGAAAACCTATGCGAGCTACAGCAAAATCTTATTGGTGAAGAAAGCGTTATTATGGTGTCCCCTTCACCTATTTATGGCGTCAAGTTTATAGAAGCCGTTCAAAAGATATTTACGTTTTTTGGCGGGGCATTAATGGTGGATGCAGAGAATTGGATGGCACACAAGGGTACTGCAAGCGTAATGCTGAATATTTTTACTCACGTCAAAACACCTCCTCACTTTATTATTTTGTCAGGAGATGTGCATTACTCTTTTGTGTACGATGTGAGCTTGCGATTTAGACGCAACAGCCCAAAGATAGTGCAATTTACCTGCTCAGGAATTCACAACGAATTCCCAAAAAAATTAATCACTTGGTTTGAACGTATTAATCGGTATTTCTATGGCCATCGGTCGCCATTGAACTGGTTGACGAAACGGCGAAATATGTCAATAAAAGAGCGAAGCGCACTTTATCCTGCGGGGTATCAGCAGAGCAATGGATCAGGTATTGGTGACAAAAAAGATATTGTAAACGGAACCTGCCTCGGTTTACTGTGTATTGACGATAATGGACAAGAAGCTCAATGCAAAGTAATCCTAGCAGATGGAAATATCGTAACGTTTAAGAAATAAATAAAGAGAGCACATGATAATATGACCGGCGGTATAGGAATTTTCTACGGCTCGACGACTTGCTACACAGAAATGGCAGCCGAAAAAATCCAGGATCACTTGCAAAGTTTGTTGGATATTGATGTACCCATGTTTGATATTAAAGATACATCATTAGATAAAACTGAAGAGTTCGATTGCATTATATTTGGAATTTCTACTTGGGATTTTGGAGAGTTGCAAGAAGACTGGGAATCATCCTGGGACGACATTTCTTCATTAAATTTAAAAGACAAAACAATTGCATTGTTTGGCTTAGGTGACCAGTACGGATATGCCGACTGGTTCCAAGATGCAATGGGCATGCTTCATGAACAATTGATGTTGTTAGGCTGCCATTGCATAGGATATTGGCCAAATGAAGGTTATGAGTTTACTGCTTCTAAAGCGCTGACCGAGGATAACTCTTTTTTTGTTGGATTATCTCTTGATGACGAAAACCAATTTGAACAAACAGACGTTCGGATTAAAAGTTGGTGTTTACAGTTGATAGACGACATTAACTCATGAAATATGAATCAAACTTGAAAAAGGTACTATAAATTTTTTGCTGAACGTATATACTGTACGACTATAGTAAAGATTTATAGTAAAGATTGTGAGTGATTAATAATGAAAAGAAAAAAGCACACGTCAGGTGACGACGACGCACAGATTGACATGACTCCGATGCTAGACATCGTATTTATTATGTTGATTTTCTTCATTGTAACAACAACTTTTTCAAACGAAAAAGGCCTTTCGGCTAATCGTCCGCCTGATAACCCCCCTACCAATCAGCCGAGTAAAGCCCTGTCTATTAGGATAGACGCTGATGGACAAATTCAAATGGCTGGTCGTATTGTTGATATTAGACGGGTTGTTGCTAACACACAGACATTTTTAGCTGAAAACAATACTACAACCGCAGCAATACAAGCGCATGAGGACACTGAGCACGGTATTGTGGTTGAAGTTATGGACCAAGTAAAACAAGCTGGAATTACAAATGTATCTGTTCTAGTGCGTAAGCGCTGATAGGTTTATTGAATTATAGAAAAGCCAGCTTTAGCTGGCTTTTTTTATATCAACCTTTCGCAAGCTTTCTGTCTAAATATAAGGTGTACAGAATACTAAATAAGTTACTTATGTTGAAAATAGTACCGAAAATACTGCCTACTATAATGGCATATAGTAAGCCTAGCACTTCAGCAAATATAAACCATTGTCGAACCTTAATTGCACTTTGTAGCACTATAGAGCCGACTGTGAATAACATTGATGACGTATAAGCAATTAATATAATCCAAGCACTCTGCAAATAAAACCATTCATATAGGAAAAATAAAATATTCAATAATACGAAAATTATTAAAATACTCTTTCCTCTATACTTCATGGCAATTATATTTCGAATACTCGCCAAGGCGCAGCCAATTCCTGCGGCTTCAGCATTCCCTAATAAAAAGAAATGAGCACTTACCGATGCTAAAGCCAAAGCCGAAATAAAGCGGTATTTATTGATTTCTTGTTGGCGATAGCCAACAAAATTTAACACCACGGCCAATGCGCCAAATGCTTCTGACAGTAAAGTAGTATTTTCGAGCACAAACTCCCCTATAAAAAAACCGCCACAAGGCGGTTATATTTGTTAGTTTACAACACTTACGGATCAGGTACTTGTATTCTGCCTAGCAAACCACTCGTCGTATGTCAGCATAAAGCTTTCATCTTGACAATCGGCTGGATAAGCGTACAAACCAAATCTCTCACCTTCTTGATGAGTTAATACTACTGCCATTTTGGGTAATTGGTTTAATTCACTATGCATTGGGTCCCAAATAGGCACTTGGTAGTCTGATAGCTGAAGTATAGGTACGTTTATGCCATTAATAGTGCTGTAATGGCTTGGAACAGGATTTGGAATTACTGCGTAGATACAGTGGAACGGTATATTCACTTGAACACCATCCCACCAGAAACGTTCTACTCTGATTTTATTGAAAAGATTTGACACTGTCTTAGGTATAGCTCTGTTCATGGCGGCTCCCTTGTATTTTCACTGTGTACAATTTAATAATTAAATTTATTTACTATATAACTTTATCCTAATTAACTTTATTTTCTTTAGTACATAAAACCTGTATTGGCAATTTAGGCAACTAAACCACTAAAATACTTGAAGATTAATCATTTGTCTCGCCACACTCTCAGCATTTACAGGTCTGTATTTTGTCAGTGGCCCTATCATTAAAGGTGACAAATACTTTGACAATTTTACGCCCATTTCCTCAGCAAACCTGACTTCTCCCCTAGTGCCCAACAATAGTGATGGGCGCACCGCGGCAGCATTCGGCAACTGAGGCATTGTCAAGATAGCATTTTCTAACTCACCTTTCACTCTTAAATAAAAGCTTTTGCTTTTGGCATTAGCGCCAATTGCAGAAATCCAGACAAAACTCTTAGCGCGTTGAGCCCTAGCAAGTTGAGCACTAACATGGACAAATTCAAAGTCCACTCGCCTAAAATTTTTTTTACTGCCCGCCTTTTTCATTGTTGTGCCTAAACAGCAATAGACATGATCAACGGTAAAATAACCTTGGTAGTCTTGAAGATAATCAAAATCAATCACTAAAGGTTGTATTTTACCCTCTGGATCAATGTAATCGCTTTTCGGTAATGGTGCTCTAACCAAACAAGTAATTGACTTATATCTTTTGTCGGCACAAAGTTTATTCACTAAAGCTTTGCCAACAAGACCTGTAGCGCCAAGTACGGTAGCGGTATAATTTGACATAAAAACTTAAGCAAACATCATGTTAGCTAGAGACTTTTGTACTTGTGTCGCCAATACTTTTTTGATTTCGATTTCTATCGGCTCAGATCGGCCGGATATCCAAATTTTAAGTTCACAATCAGAATCAAAATTACCCGCAGTTTCAACATTGAACTGTGTAATTGACTTATAAGGAATGCTTAAATAATCAACTTTCTTGCCGGTCATACCTTGCTTATCAACATTTATAAGACGTTTGTTTGTAAAAACGTGTAAATCCCTAACCATCTTATAAGCTGAAACCACATGCTCGTTCTCAGCTAAAATCTCTGCGAGTTCTGCCTGTACTTCTGCAACATCTGCCTCACTAGCATTTCCCATTAATCCGTCAAGCAATCCCATTATTTTTTACCTTTTTTTATTTATATATGGACAAGATTTTTACAACAATATACTTTAATACGAGTTAGGTTGTAACCCCGATTACTATAATGATGATTTTACCAACTTTTAGAGATATTGAGTCTGCTCAACAGCGCTTGAACGATAAAACAAAGATAACACCTATTCACTCAAGTTCTTTATTAAATGATTGGTTAGGCCACGATATTTTTTTTAAGATGGAATGCCTACAGACAACTGGTGCGTTTAAACTGCGAGGTGCAACTAATTTTTTAGTTAATCAAATTCGTAAAAATGGCAATATAACAAAAGTACTTGCAAATTCTTCTGGTAATCATGCTCAGGCTGTTGCTTATGCCGCTAGAGAGTTTAATTTGCCCGTTTCCATTTACTGTACGAAACAAATATCAACTATTAAAGCTCAGGCAACGAAATATTATGGAGCCCACTTAGAACAATTCGACACCCGCATAGAAGCAGATATGGCGGTTAGAGAGGCGAGCCGGTTAGAAGGCTCTATTTGGATCCCACCCTTTGATCATCCAGACATTATTGCTGGTCAAGGGACTGCTGCCCTCGAAGCACTTAATCAAGTCAAAGAGGTAAGTGCGCTCTTTGCTCCATGCGGCGGCGGGGGTCTTATATCGGGAGCGCTAATCTGTGCTAGAGCACTTTATCCACATATTAAAGTAATTGGCGCAGAGCCTCTAAATGCTAACGATGCTGCTAACTCTTTACGTTCGGGTACAATCCAAACTTTAAGCAAGCCACCAGACACTCTGGCAGATGGCGCTGCGACTCCGAGCGTGGGCGAATACACATTTGAATTTTTAAAAGAGCTCGATGGTTTTTACGAAGTAAGCGAAGAAAAGATTGTTTACTGGACTCAATGGCTACAACACTTGCTTAAAATGCACGTGGAACCCACCTGTGCTATGACGATGCAGGCGGTGGTTGACTATTTGAAACAGCAAAGTGGACGCAATAGACAAAGGATTTTAGTAATCATCTCTGGCGGAAATATTAGTTCAGAATCAATGAGTAAAATTTGGAGTTCAGACAAACTATCGAAGATACCAAGTCTGGATACCTAGTAGTTACAAAATGCTCAATCATTAAAAAACATAGCTTAGTAAAACATGTTTTTTAACTTTGGATTTTCAAGCACCATGTATTCACAACCTTCTGGTAATCTAATTCCAATTGGCGGGGTTACCTTAGAAAAGCCATATTTTTCGTATGCCAAGTAAGCAGCTCGATTTTTCCGAAAGACAAAAAGCGATAGCATACCTGAATTAGTATCAATTTCTGCCTCCTCGACTAATCTGCATATTAGAATCTTCAATAGACCGCGATGTCTATAGGCTGGATTTATCGCTAATCGGGCAAGGTGAAGCATGTTAGATACTCGTTGAAATTGACCAAAGCCAGCCAATTTGGGGTTAGGCGATAGGTTAGGTTCATTGAACTTCATTGCTCGGCTGAGATAGTCTGATTTATTGAGTTGTTTTAATATTTGAGCAGATTGCATTGATTTTCCAATAGAACTCCCTGCCCAATTTACTAACTCTTCTGGTGTGTTAAACCAAGACAACAATACTTCATAGTCTTGTTCAGTAGGTTTTGTGACTCTGTATTTCGACATTATTGATAAAGAGTCTTTATCCATCTCTCTTCTGTTATGAAACGCCATGCCCAGCTTTCCCACTTTTCTTCTAACCCTAATTCTAGAACTTGATCTTCTGACCAGCCTGACATTTTTTTGTCTTGGACGTACTGATAAGTATCTTTGATCATGCTGACAAATCTTTGTAAATCACCTCGATTGGCTAGGGTTCCGTGGCCAGGAATAACAATAGTGTCTCCGTCAATTTTAGAGATCAATGTCTCTATCGCTTTTATATACCCTTCTACAGTTCCACCCGCTCCTAAATCTATATAGGGAAACATGTCTTTAAAGAAAAGATCTCCTGTATGCAGAACATCCGATCGTTCAAACCAAACGACGCTATCTCCGTCTGTATGAGCTCTGGGGTAATGAATGACATGAATGGTATCGCCGTTTAGATGAAATTTAATGCCGTCTTGATAAGTGATCACAGGCAAAGATTTTAGATCAACGTCTGGAGCAGAAGCTAACCTTATCCTAACGTTTTCGTGAGAAAAAATAGTGCTGCCCAAATTTTCTGTAAAATACGCGTTTGACCCGGTATGGTCTCCATGATAATGCGTATTAATGATATATTTGGGAGATTTTTCACTTATTTGACCAAGCGAAGCTACAATTTTTTCGGCTAATGGTGCGTATTGATCATCAATCAAAAGAAGCCCATCCTCTCCTGCAGATACACCGATGTTACCTCCAGCACCTTTCAACATATAAACTGACTCTGAAAGCTTGGTAGAAGTAACTTCAACGTTGGCAAACCTATCGTTAGCAAACAAATGTATTGGTGCTAACACTAACATTAGCGAAACAAGATTTTTTATTTTCATTTTAGTCCCTACTTTGGCGTGCGATTTAGTTAGTACACCACAAACTCTTTATTAGACCAGTAGAATGCTTTCTTAGAATATTAAAAACAAAGTTGAGCGTAGGCTATTTAATTTATGCTTCGGGATCAGTGCCTACATATTTAAACCTTTTAACAACGCCGTCGCTTGTCTGCATCTCTTCTATGAACATATCAAGAGGTCTAACCCAAAGACTTTCTTTTCCATATAAAGGCTTATACAGCACTAGCAAAGACTCATCTTCTGAATGTCTTACGGTATCAAGGACCTCATAATACTGCCCTTTATAATGTTTATATTTTCCCGCTTTTGGATATTTTCCCATTTGACACCTCTAATAATATAAAAATTTTGATAATGTTTTATAGATCATACGTGTTTTGATATTGCACCTAATTTCAAATTTATTTTTTGTATTAACAAGATTAGCCGAACAATCAGTGGTTACACATGGCGGACTTAAATCGTGTTAGGACATACGAGTGTTTATAACGCGATAAAGTGACCATTTAAATAAAGCATATTATGCGAAGTTTTGTAACCAATGCTTAACATTGAAAATAATTAACTTAATCGGATTGTTTATTTTGATCGTTGTGAGGTTTGCCGAAATTGAAAGATAACTGTTCGGATTTTTCATCGTTTTGCTTGAAGGCTAAAAATATACCCAATAAACGCGCAGCTTTACCTTGTCGTCGTTCCCAAGCCTGCGCTAACAAATCGCGTAAGAGCTTTGTATCGATGCTCAAAGCCTTTGCTTCTTTAGTGGTTTGCCGAAAATCTTCGAATTTAATTTTTACGCCCACTTTATCTATACTGCGACTTTTTAAATGCTTTTCTGCTCTTTGCCGCAGAGTAGCAACTAATTCTGTATCCAAATATTCAGCTAGTTCATTATATTGTTCAATGTTTTTTGAAAAAGTGCGCTCTATTGCAACAGACTTTCTTATTCGGCTAGTTTGCACACCGTTGGTGTCTATACCTTGACATTTCCTCCACAAACTAATCCCGAATTTACCAAAATGCTTGATCAAAGTCGATTGCTCTGTATTCCTTATGTCTGCGCCACTATAGAATCCAAGCTTCTCTAATTTTGCAAAGGTTACCTTTCCAACCCCTGGAATTTTGTTGAGCGGCAACGCTTCAATAAAGGGAATGACTTGGTCTGGCTTGATTAAATACTGACCGTCCGGTTTATTAATATCAGATGCTATTTTGGCTAAAAATTTGAGGGGCGCTATTCCGGCTGACGCTGTTAAACCCAACTCTTGCTGAATGGCGTCTCTAATGTCTTGCGCGATTAGTGTTGCGGAACCAGCAAGCATTTTAGATTCTGTAACGTCAAGATATGCCTCATCTAATGAGAGAGGTTCGATAAGATCTGTATAGCGCAAGAATATGTCACGCATTTGAGAACTGACTTTTTGATAAACATGCATTCGACCGGGGACCACAATTAAATGTGGGCAAAGCTTTTTAGCTGTAAGTGTCGGCATAGCAGAGTGAACGCCAAATTTGCGCGCAATATAATTACACGTAGACAGCACGCCACGGTATTCAGATTTGCCACCCACGGCGACTGGCTTGTTACGCAATAACGGATTGTCACGCATTTCAACTGAAACATAAAAGGCATCCATATCTACGTGAATAAACTTTCTCATGAACCACCCTAACTGTATATCTAACCAGTATTATTGATCACAATAACGTCATTTACCAGCTAACTGAGACAGCAACATTTTTATTGAAATTAGATTTGTATTAACCACTTAAATCTTATATTCAAGTGAACGCCTTATTCCGCCGACAACCAAAAAGACGCATCAATAAAATATATCTCTCTACCTTCTTTTAATTGAGGCGATATGATACTAAGCTGACATTAGGTATGTATTCACAAGAATACCAGCGCAGATAAGAGGAGTGAACTTAAAAAAATGCTAGTATGCAGGTCCAAGTATTTTAAAGTCTTTTTCTTACGTCTGTTTGTTATTTTAGTTTTAATGCAAGGAAGCTTAGTATCAGCCATTACATCAGAGCTCAGCCATCAGCCTAAAAATCTTCAATTAAGGGTTGGGTTAATAGAGTTTCCGCCATTAAGTACAGGACAAGGAAGCAGAAGTTGCAAAGGCGCTGCTACCGAAACACTTCATCGGATTTTTGCCCTGACAAGATATAAATTGACCATTTATTGTTCAAGTCCATCAAGAGTTTACCGAGATTTCAATGCAGGAAGTATAGACTTAACCATTAATGTGAAAACGACTGAGGCTTTGTCAAAAAACGCACTCTATTCTGAACATCCGTTTACCACGCTGACCGTTTCACTCTATGATAAAACCACAAGAACAATTGATACTAATAAAATTTCTTCCGTCAGATTTTACAGTTACCACAATATGCGGTCTGAATTAGAGGAAAAGGGCTATAAATTTTTTGATTTGAACAACACGCAAGAGTCCATTGCAGTTTTTATACGAGAGAACGACTATAAACTTGTAAGCTATTCAGGCCCGTTTTGGTACTATCTCGAAAAAATTTCTCAAATGAGGGATTTTGCAGAACTTCAGACAACCATAGACGAAGTTATTTTAGCGCAAGCCGACAGCTACTTTACTATTAACAAAAGCTACAAAAATGCTAAAGAAATAAAAAAAATAATAGACGACTTCTACAAGTCGAGCCTTTAGTTATTCTGCCTTACATTATTTTACTATTTTTCCATTCTTCAATTTTGGCTTGTCGCGCTGCTTCTTTTTCTAACCGAGCCTTTTTCCTATCGCATGGTTCCGGACAATCACACGCTTTTTCAACGCCTAGTGCCCCTAGGCCACCACATGAACCAGATATAGTTTTCTTCTGCATAATGTACCCAATGGCCATCGCAAATGCCATTAATAAGAAAAAACCAAATGCAATAATAAATGTACTCACTAAATATCTCTCTTAATACTCATTGGAACCGCGTTTCATAACAATTAATATTCACATTATACGTGATAGAAATATCTACTGCTAATGACGTTCACATAATTATAATATCGCTGCATTCAAACGGAGCCCTAATTAATCGACAAGCTCTTAAATGCTTTGGACTCATACTCAACAAATTCATTCCCTTCTTTCGCGATAAATAATGCTTTTATATTTTCACGATCAGCGAGTTTTAGTCCCTTTTCTTCCCCAAGCACTATTAGCGCTGTCGCTAAACCATCAGCTAAAAGTGCTGTATCAGCTATAACGGTTACAGACACTAACTTGTGTTGAATCGGCAAAGCTGTATCTGGGTCGATAAGGTGAGAATATCTAATACCATCTTGTTCGTAGTAATTTCGATAATCACCTGATGTTGCGATAGCATTATCTCCAATATTGATGACCCGCTGTATCGCTCGTTCATCACTGACTGGCTTTTCAATAGCAACAGCCCAAGCTTGTTGGTTTGGCTTTAGACCAGAAAGTTTCATCTCCCCGCCGATTTCAACCAAATAATTTGTCAATCCATTCTCCTCTAACAAATTGGCTATGACATCAACACCATATCCTTTCGCAATAGTCGATAAGTCGATATATAAATTATCATGGAACTTAGTTATCTTATTATCCTCAATGACAAATTTATCGATGCCTGTATACTTTCTTACCTCTTGGATCTGCTCATTTGATGGTATCTTTTCCGGTCTTTGGGTAGGCCCAAACCCCCACAGGTTCACTAATGGACCGATAGTGATATCCAATTTACCGTCGCTTAACTGGTTCAGCTCAATTGCCTCATTTATTACGTGTTTAGTTTCAGGTGAGATTTCTAGCGCAACATTGGCAGGACTTTGGTTAATTATGGACAGCTCTGAATCAGAGATATATGTAGACATTAATTGATTAATTTCTACAAGCTTATTATCGATAGTGCTTTTCAGATCGTCTGTTTTAATTTTATTATCGTTTTTACTATTGGTTACATACTTTACTGTATACGTCGTCCCCATCGTATTGCCATTAATAGTAACGACGTAATCTTGTTGCTTTGCACAACCAACAACCACAAATAAAATGACAAAAAGTAATTTATACATGAAAATTCTCTAATAAAAAAAAGGGGCAATCGCCCCTCTTTTCAACAAACTAACCTGTTTTAACCGCCGAAATCATCCAACATAATGTTTTCGTCTTCAACACCTAAATCCTTGAGCATGTTAATGACGGCGGCGTTCATCATAGGAGGTCCACACATGTAAAACTCACAATCTTCTGGCGCTGGATGGTCTTTCAAATAGTTTTCCAAAAGGACATTATGGATGAAACCAGTGTCCCCTTCCCAGTTGTCTTCCGGTTGTGGGTCAGAGAGAGCTACGTGCCATTTGAAGTTCTCGTTCTCAGCTTGAAGCATATCGAAGTCTTCTACGTAAAACATCTCTCTTAACGACCTTGCACCGTACCAGAAAGTGATTTTTCTATCCGTTTTGATTCTGCGCAGTTGGTCAAATATATGAGAACGCATAGGCGCCATTCCAGCTCCTCCGCCTACAAAAACCATTTCCGCATCAGTATCTTTAGCAAAGAATTCACCGAATGGTCCAGATATAGTGACTTTGTCTCCAGGCTTCAATGACCAAATAAATGATGACATTTTTCCTGCCGGAAGGCTTAGGTTATTGGGTGGAGGAGTCGCTATACGAACATTCAGCAATATAATACCTTCTTCCTCAGGGTAGTTTGCCATTGAATACGCTCTAATAGTCTCTTCGTCGACTTTTGATTCAACGTCAAAGAAACCAAAATGTTCCCAATCTTTGCGATACTCTTCTGGAATGTCAAAGTCTTTGTACTTCACATGATGCGGGGGAGCCTCAATTTGGATGTAACCACCAGCCCTGAATGGGACACTTTCACCATCCGGGATGGCAAGTTTTAGCTCTTTAATAAAGGTTGCTTCGTTATTATTTGAAACAACTTCACAATCCCACTTTTTAATACCAAACACTTCTTCTGGTAACTCAATATCCATGTCTTGTTTTATTGCTACCTGACAAGACAAACGGCACCCTTCTTTTGCTTCGCGCTTGGTAATGTGATCCAATTCAGTTGGAAGGATTTCGCCACCGCCTTCCTTAATATCAACCCGGCATTGGCCACAAGAACCACCGCCACCGCAAGCTGAAGATACAAATATACCAGAATCAGCTAGGGCGCCTAAAAGTTTGCCGCCAGGCTGAGTCGTGATTGTATTTTCTGGATCACCGTTTATAACAATTTTTACGTCACCGCTAGGGACGAGCTTCGACTTGGCGAACATGATGACAAACACCAATACCAAGACGATGGCTATGAACATACCTACGCCTAAAAATATTTCTGTTGGATTCATTTAAAAATCTCCGTTGCCTTGAGTTCTACAGCTGCACGCCAGTGAACGATTGAAAACCTAGTGCCATTAGTCCAGCTATCATAAATACTGAACCTAAACCCCTGATACCATCTGGCATATCCGCATATTTGAGTTTTTCTCTTACCGCTGCTAATAGTACTATAGCCAGTGCCCAACCTATGCCACTTCCAACGCCATATACGATACTTTCTGTAAAGTTGTATTCACGTTGCACCGCGAAGGCGACACCACCAAAAATTGCACAGTTAACCGTAATCAGAGGAAGAAATATCCCTAACGCGTTGTATAAAGCCGGGAAAAACTTATCCAACGTCATTTCCAATATTTGAACCAATGCAGCAATAACGCCGATAAAAGTAAGGAAACTCAAAAAACTCAAGTCGGCGTCAGGAAAACCGGCCCAAGCCAACGCTCCTGGAGCCAGAATACTTGTAAAAACTAACTGATTCACAGGTACAGATATGGCCAATACAACGATAACCGCTACACCAAGGCCCATTGAAGTTTTGACTTTCTTGGAGACTGCCAAAAATGTACACATACCCAAGAAAAGTGTTAATGCCATATTTTCAACGAATATGGCGCGAATTAGTAATGATACGTAAGAATCCATGACGACTTATTCCTTAGGTTCAACTTGCTCTGGGCGAATAGTTCGAATCCCCCAAATCATCAAGCCAATTAAAATGAAAGAACTGAATGGAAGTATTAGTAGCCCGTTACCCGTATACCAACCACCATTTTGTACAAGAGGTAATATTTCATAACCCAATATTGTGCCAAATCCGAAGAGTTCTTTTACAGTACCAATAACAACCAGAATAAAACTATAGCCCAGCCCATTACCAATGCCGTCTAAGAAGCTCATCATAGGTGGCGACTTCATAGCGTATGCTTCCGCTCTACCCATTACAATGCAATTCGTAATGATAAGCCCAACAAACACCGATAGCTGCTTAGATATTTCGTATGAATAGGCTTTTAATATTTGGTCTACAACAATTACCAACGAAGCGATTATCGTCATCTGTATAATTATTCGAACGCTTGAGGGTATTTGATTTCTGATTAAAGATATAAACAAATTTGAAAAAGCACAGACAGAGGTTAATGCCAAAGACATTACGAGTGCCGTTTCCAATTTAGTCGTTATCGCGAGTGCTGAACATATACCCAATACATGCAATGCAATGGGGTTGCTGTCAATTATTGGCCCGAAGAGGGCTTTTTTCATTTCTTTAGTGTCCGCCATTTTCGTGCCTTATGATTTCCAAGATTGATTTTTAAGATAATTGCCGTAACCATTTTCACCAGCCCAATACTGTAAAGTATTTTCAACGCCATTACTGGTGAGGGTCGCCCCTGAAAGAGCATCAACAGCATACTGATTATCGTTTCCAACGTTTTTATCAACAGATATAGCTACCTGCCCATCCTTAAACAGCTTTTTACCATCCCACTTTGCTTGCCACGCTGGGTTGAGTATTTCTGCACCAAGCCCAGGAGTTTCTTTGTGCTGATAGTAAATCAGTTCTCTAATTGTCTGGCCATCGCTATCAAGCGCTAGGAAACCATACATCAGATCCCAAAGACCGCTACCATGCACTGGCAAGACGATCCTTGAGACTTCGTTTTGCTCATCCTTAATGTGGTAAACGGCGGCGATACTTGAGCGTTGTTTGAAACCAACGTTGCTTTTCTCGACTTTAACACCAAATTCATCTGTCTTAGCCGCTTTATACATATCGAAATCGTCAGATGGCTTTTCCACATATTTACCCGTTGATAAGTCAATAAACTTTTCTTCGACTCTGGATTCATAAATAGAAGCGATTTCTTTTTTATTACTAGCAAGTTCAAGTAGCCCTGCTGCGCTCAAGATATTAGTTTTCATATCAAGTGCAGCATTTGTGTTTTGTAGGCTTCTCAAGCCAACCGCTGCACCAGATACAACTATTGAACATACTAAACAAACGGCAACTACGATACCTACTGTTTTTCCTAAAGTTTCTTTTTTAGCCGACACGAGCAAGCCTCCGTTTGATATTACTTTGCGCCACAAAATAATCGAAAAGAGGCGCCCACAAATTAGCAAACAGTATTGCTAGCATTATACCTTCTGGGAAGGCAGGGTTTAACGCTCGAATAAATACCGTCATAAAGCCTATGAAAATGCCGTAGAACCACTTACCTTGATTAGTAAATGAAGCCGATACTGGGTCGGTTGCCATAAAGAACATACCAAACGCCAAACCGCCTATCACAAAATGGAAATACCAAGGCATATTCAACATTTCATTACTCGCATTGCCACCACCGATGATGTTAAGCAACAATCCAAACCCGGCTGCTCCTAGAGCGACGCCCGCAACAATACGCCAACTAGCAATTCGCATATAAATAATAAACAGCCCGCCAATTAATATGGCCAGTGTAGATACCTCCCCTGCAGAACCTGGGATGTTGCCTATAAATGCTTGCCAAAATTTATCTGCAGTGTAGGCTAATTCAGTCGTCGCAGGTTGAATGCCCGTTGCAACATAATCAGCAGCGTCTTTAACGCCATTCGCTGCTTGTGTAAGCCAAGTGGCGCCAGCATATCCATCAGCAGCTACCCATACCTGGTCACCTGATATTTGTGCAGGATATGCAAAATATAAGAACGCTCGTCCTGATAAAGCTGGATTCAAGAAATTACGACCGGTTCCGCCAAATATTTCCTTAGCAATTACTACACCGAAAGTAATACCCAAGGCAACCTGCCAGAGTGGAATAGTGGCTGGAAGCGTCAATGAAAATAAAACCGAAGTAACAAAAAAGCCTTCGTTTATTTCGTGTTTTCTTATCGATGCAAATAAAACTTCCCAGAATCCGCCCACGACAAAGGTGGTCGCGTAAATTGGCAAAAAGAAGCAGGCTCCATAAAACATCATTCCAAGCCAGGTAGTGTTCGCATCTAAGCTTCCGCCTAGCGCCGTAAACAATCCAGCCTGCCAAATATCAGGTAGTGTCCCTAAACCTAAAGTGATAGCTTCGTGAGCTTGCGCTCCGATATTGTACATTCCATAAAACATCGCTGGGAATGTCGCCATCCAAACCATAATCATTATGCGTTTTAAATCGATGCTGTCTTTTACATGAGTACTCGCTTTATTGACTTTTCCCGGTGTGTAAAAGATCGTTGCAGCCGCTTCGTAAAGCGCATAAAACTTTTCATACTTACCGCCAGCTTCAAAGTCTGGCTCTATTTTTTCAATAAAAGTTTTCAAACCCATGACTTACCCCTCAGCTTCAATTTTTGTTAATACGTCACGCAGCACTGGACCGTAGTCATATTTGCCTGGACACACGTATGTACACAATGCCAAATCTTCTTCATCCAGTTCTAGAGCACCAAGCGTTTGCGCGCCGTCCGTGTCACCGGAGAGCAAATCCCTTAACAATAACGTAGGAATTACGTCAAGTGGCATAATTCGCTCGTAATTGCCGATCGGCACCATAGAACGATCCGATCCATTCGTGGTGGAGGTCATGTCGAACAATTTCTTTGCACTTAGGTGTCCGAGGTAGGCTCTGGTGACACTATGCTTATCGCCACCTGGTGTTATCCAACCAAGCAATTTCTTTTCTTTATCTTCGACAATGATAGATATTTGGAGATGGAAACGACCTAGGTATGCATGAGGACCAGTGGCTTTTGTGCCATTTAGTACCGACCCAGAAATAACTCGAACGGGCGTATCACCCAGTTGCTCTTTAACTAATTCGTTTGTGTTTGCACCTAATTGAGTGCGAATAATTTTAGGCTTCTTCGCTGCGGGACCGGCTATAGAAACTACTCGTGAAGTATCAAGCTCACCCGATGCTAGAGTGGCGCCAATCGCAATTACGTCTTGATAGTTTAAGTGCCAAACCGTTTTCGCTGGGCCAACTGGGTCAATGTGATGAATATGAGTTCCGACCAAACCAGAAGGATGAGGACCCGCAAACTCGTGAACTTCTACATTCTCTCCAGAAGCATTGACTGAGGAACCAGATGCTCTGCAAACATAAACCTTATTGCCGCTCGCCAAGTTCTGTAGCGCTTTTATTCCATTGGCAAAATCATCTTGCCTCTCAGCGATTACAATTTCAGGGTTCGCAGCTAAAGGATTAGAATCCATGGCTGTCACAAAGATTGACCTAGGTGTGCTATCTATTGCAGGTGATTTGCTGTACGGACGCGTTCTAATTGCTGTCCACAAGCCAGAATCGACAAGTGTTTTAACAAGTTCTTGTCTGTCGGCTTTTAGCAAGTCATCAAACGTTGGAAAAGTAATAGCTTCTTGGCCTTTGATGCCAATAACCACTGACTGTAAAACCCTTTTGGCGCCCCGGTTTATTTCAATCACTTCACCGCTCGCAGGCGCAACAAACTTAACGCCAGGATTCTTCTTGTCTTCGAATAGAATTTGACCTTTGCTAACCGTGTCACCTACTTGTACGTGCATGGTTGGTCGCATTCCCACATATTCTTCGCCTAAAACGGCAACCTTACCTGGGTTGAGGGTATCCCCTATAACCTGGTCTGGTGCTCCTTTTATTGGAAGGTCTAAGCCTTTTTTAATTTTAATCATATGCAAATTGCTACTCTCAAATAGTTACCAATTTAAACAGGCCTGAAACAAGCCATTTTAAATTAGCGTCTACTCTATTACCTCTAACCTTGCCCAAAATTTCGAATCAAATACGCCCGTGGTGTAGATAGCATACAGCCAGACACCCCACATTAAGTTGGTTATTATTATTTTTATAAATGATGTATAAATGCGACGCTACGAAAAAGTGACCAAACTTTACTTATACATTTCGAGGGGCGATTTTAGCATTATCTTGGTGTAAATGGCTATGGTTAATATACTAAAAGCTTAAAAGCCGTATTGCATTTGTATAGTAAAAATAACGCTTAAGAAAGTAATGCGCGATTAAAAGGCTTCAAAAGCATTCACATGAAAGATGCTAGAAGCCTTTTAAATAAAGAAACTATATATTAACTCAACATTTCAATATAAAACACAATGTCTTAACTAGTTGGTTACATGTTAAACTTTCACCATTCGACTAATGGATTAACATCGGCATTGTAGTCAACACCTTGAATCGCGAACCCGAATAAGTTTAAAAATTCTGTATTGTAACCTTTATAGTCAGTCAAATCATGAAAATTCTCCTGAGTAACTTGGTCCCAGATTTTCTTTATTTTCGCTTGCGTTTCATTGTTGGTTTCTTTGCCGTCCATCCTATACCTGTTCATATCATCAGTATTTGGGTTTTCACCATATAAGCATTCGCTGAAAAGGCCTGCTATTTGTTCAATGCACCCCTCATGCGTTTGCTCTTCCTTCATGACCTTATAAATAATAGAAATATACAAAGGCATCACTGGAATTGCGCTACTGGCTTGGGTCACTAATGCTTTTAACGAAGAGACATTAGCTTCAACATTCAAGTCTTGAAGCTGATGCATAATGTCTTTTGCAGCTCGGTCTAGGTCTTCTTTGGCTTTTCCAATAGTTGCATGACCATAAATAGGCCAAGTTAATTCTTTGCCGATGTACGTATAAGCCGTAGTTTTGCAACCTGAACTCAACACACCCGCCTCAGCCAGTTGGACTAACCACCTCTCCCAATCTTCGCCTCCCATGACTTTTACTGTGTCGTCAATTTCCTGTTGTGAAGCAGGCTCTAAATTAACCTCGTGTACCAGATCTTTGTCAGTATCGTAGGTTTTTGTAGAATATTCTTGACCCACCGGCTTCAGTGTCGATTTGTATGTTTCCTTAGTAACTGGATCGGTGCGTCTGGGACTTGCCAAACTATATATCACCAAATCAACTTGACCTAGGTCCCTCTGTATTTTTTCAATGGTCTGTGCTTTTAACTCATCTGAAAATGCATCGCCATTTATGGTATGGGCATATAAGCCTTCAGCTTTCGCAAACTGATGAAAGGAAGCGGTATTATACCAACCCGCTGTACCAGTTTTTCGTTCGGTAGGGGCTTTTTCGAAACATACACCCAAAGTGTTTGCTCCGTAGCCAAATGCTGAAGTAATTCTAGATGCTAGACCGTAACCAGTAGAGCTTCCTATAACCAAAACGTTTTTTGGTTTATTTTCATTATTAAAAACCGATAAATTTTTTATATATTCTATTTGATTTTTAACATTTTGTTCGCATCCATTTGGATGCGCATTAGTACAGATAAAACCACGTACTTTTGGTTTAATAACCATTCAAAAACTCCTATTGTGTCAGCGATTGAGGATATTCATTCATATCTTTTTTAATTTTTACAAACGCACTTCAAGCCAACTTCAAAATTATCCAAGATTGTAGATTTATAGCAATAAGTTATATTGAGTTAAGATTTATTTTACTTGAGTTTCTAAATTAAACAAATCAGTCCAATCAGCTATAAGTAATGCATGTATGTAAGGCTTTGAGATGTTTTTGCAAGCCCCATAACGCTACTGAAGACTACCATTAGAAATTATTGACTCTCGTGCGGTGTTCACCACTTGCTCGCGGTGAACACCGGAAAATGAGGTTGTGTCATGAGATATTTTATCGTTTTATGTAGTATTCTTTTTCTGATAGCTCATGATATTCTTTTACGCTCTCGTAAAATTCGGTATACGATTTGTAGATACGAGCAAAATCTTGATTATTTTGAACTTCTTCAGCTAAAACTACCTGAGTAGCTCGCTTTAATTCTGCTATAACATCGTCAGGTAATGGCATGACTTTAACCCCATGTTCGTTGATCAGTTGAGCCATAGCCACGTGATTTCTTGCGGTATATTCATCAAGCATGTCTTGGTTAACAGCCCGAGTTGCGACTTCAATTATTTTTTGAAGATCAGTTGGAAGCGACTCGTAGGCTTGTTTATTTGCAATGAATTCAAGCATAGTACCAGGTTCATGCCAAGGCGTGTGGTAGTATAGCTGTGCCGCTTTATGAAGTCCGAATGTCTGATCATTATATGGGCCTACCCATTCAGTTGCATCAATTGCTCCGGATTGCAGCGATGTGAATATCTCACCTCCAGATAATGTTACCGGTAACCCCCCGACTTTTTGCAAGACTTCTCCACCTAGACCAGGGATGCGCATCTTTAAGCCTTGAATATCTTCAATTGAACGAATTTCTTTGGAAAACCACCCTGCCATTTGAGCTCCACTGCTACCTCCGGCGAATGGAATAACACCAAAAGGTTCATATAACTCTCTCCATAGCTGCATTCCTCCACCGTAATGCAGCCATGCATTCATTTCATTCGCATTCATACCAAAGGGTATAGCAGAAAAGATTGGTGCCGCTGGAATCTTACCTTTCCAGTAATAGGCACCTGCATGTCCCATTTCTGCACTGCCTGAAGAAACCGAGTTAAACACTTCAAACGCTGGCACTAACTCTCCCGCGCCATATACGGTAATTTGAAGCCGACCATTAGACATTTCGTTGACATACTTAGCAAAAGTTTCAGGTCCCTTGCCCAGTCCTGGGAAGTTTTTTGGCCAAGATGTCACTAACTTCCACTTGTATACTTTGGCTTCGGTGCTTTCTTGCATGACTGATTTTGTAGTGTTTTCGGAGCAAGCTGCCAAAACAAACGCAGCCAAAGTGATAGAGATTAAGGCGGTTAACGTTTTTTTCATGTTCATATTTAATCCACTAAAGTTAGTATGTTTATTTTTCTAAGTATCTAAAACCGAACCTGCACAGTTGCTTTAGCAGCTAAACCGAAAAGTTATACAGCTAAATTGGCATTAAAACTCGTTTATCTATGATTCATGGGTAAACAATGTCGACTAACCAAGTTACGGTCTGTGGCCAAATTGATAATATAATCAATAGCAATAGTTGAATCAAAATAAAAGGTACGACGCCTTTGTATATTTGCTCTGTTCTTATCGTTTTTGGCGCAACTCCCCTCAAATAAAATAGGGCAAAACCAAATGGTGGTGTTAAAAATGATGTCTGAAGATTTACCGCAAACATTATCCCAAGCCAAATGGGATCAGCGCCCATGGCGATGAGAATTGGGGCGATAATTGGAACGACGACAAACGTAATTTCAATAAAATCCAATATGAATCCCAATAAAAATATTAAGACCATCACAATCACCATAGCGGTAAACATGCCACCGGGTAAAGAATCAAAGATATTTTTTAATAAGATTTCCCCTCCAAGACCTCTAAAGACCAGTGAAAAGATAGAGGCTCCAATCAGAATCAAAAATACCATGCTGGTGACTTTAGTGGTTTCTTGGCTAACACTCTTTAACGTAGACCAAGAAAGTTGTCGCTTGCAGCCGGCTAAGAATAATGCGCCCATTGCGCCGACACCTGCGGCTTCTGTAGGAGTCGCAAACCCTAACAAAATAGACCCCAAAACGCAGATAATTAAAAATAGCGGGGGAATTAATGCGATAAATAGCTTTGATAGTTGACCGTGCTCTGACCGATATCCCTTAGCGGGGACTTGTGAAGGTGAAAACTTACTTACCAAAAGCAAATACACTAGGTACATCAATACTAATATTAACCCCGGCACCAATGCCCCAACAAAAAGATCTCCCACTGAAATGCTATCAGGAGAAAAAATTCCCATGTCAAGCTGAGCTTTTTGATATGCATTGGAAAGCACATCCCCTAATAAAACCAACGCAATAGAAGGTGGAATGATTTGGCCTAACGTACCTGTTGCACAAATCGTTCCCGTTGCTAACTTCTCTGAGTATCCGTGCTTTAACATAGTAGGGAGAGAAAGTAGCCCCATAGTAACGACCGTTGCCCCTACAATTCCGGTACTTGCCGCCAGCAACATGCCAACCATAATTACCGCAACACCTAACCCGGTTTTGTATCGGCTCATTAAAGCCGACATATTTACCAATAAATCTTCAGCAATTTTAGATTTTTCTAATACAACGCCCATAAGAACGAACAAGGGCACCGCTATAAGCGTTGTGTTGCTGATAATTCCGAATAACCTGCTAGGGGCAGAGATAAGATAAGTGGTGTCAAACGCGCCAAAGAAGCTTGCAGCAATAGCAAATAACAGAGACACCCCGCCCAAAGTTAAGGCGACTGGGTACCCCATTAGTAACGCCAAACAAACCATTATAAACAAGACTAATGAGAGGACTTCCATGTTATTTTTTAACTCCGAGTTCCGACTTAATTTTACAAAGGTTTTTAATGACTTCACTTAACGATTGCATTACCAGTGAATAAGAAAAAACCAATAACAAACTCTTTAAAACATAGACAAAGGGTAAGCCGCCCGGTTCCATCGAGCCCTCTTTTGTCACCCAAGACTCAATGACATAGTTATGACACACAATGCACAAATAAATCGCAATTGGTAACATGAACAGCAAACAGCCTATAAGGTCAACAGTATTTTGTTTAATTTTTGAAAAGTTCCGGTAGAAAACGTCCACTCTTACATGCCCATTGTGCTGATAGGTAAACGCACATCCGAGCAAAAATACAGATGCATGCATATAAGTAATGGATTCTTGAATTGCAATAGATCCGGAATTAAATCCATATCGCATTACTACCACGCTAAACATGGTGATGGCCATGATCACTGTTAAGAGAGCGACTGCCTTGCCAATGAGACTATTAACGGCGTCAATAAAGACACTTATTTTAAGAAACATTTGTTTTTATTGTTGTCTAGTTGCATATGCCAATAGTGTACGCAATATCTCGAGGTTTGTTTAGTTATTTACCACTTCAAAAAGTCTAAATTGAGATGATTTAACTTAATTGCAAGGCAATATGTGCAGAAAATGGTAAAAGTCAGCTACCCAAAGTAACTGACTTTGAAAAACGAGGTTAAGATATTATATCGATCAATTCGACGTCAAAAATAAGTGTGCTATATGGGCCAATAGCAGCACCAGCGCCTTGTTCACCATAAGCCAAGTCATAAGGCACATAGAGTTTAAGTTTATCGCCCACGGACATGAGTTGTAGCGCTTCTGTCCATCCTTTAATAACACCGTTCACTGGGAACTCTGCAGGCTGTCCCCTTTCATAACTACTGTCGAAAACTGAACCGTCCATAAGCGTTCCATGATAATGAACTCTCACGGTAGAAGATGGGTTTGGAGAATCACCCTCAGACTTATTAATCACTTCATACTGCAAACCAGATTCTGTAACAGTGACTTCTTCACGTTGTGCGTTTTTTTCTAAAAAGTCCGATCCCTCTTTCACCGCACCAGCAAATTGTTCTTGCTTGGCAGCCTGCATACGCTGATGAATTTCGTTGAAAGCCACTCTTAAATCATCATTACCAACTTTGGGTTCAACCTTAGAAAACCCGTCGCTGAGGCCTGCCATTACGACATCGATGTCTAATCCGTCAAAAGGATTTGAAGCCAATTGCTCTCCCATTTGGTAACCAATTCCATAGCTGGCTTGCTGTTCTACATTTGTATACGTTTTTGACACTTTCGCTCCAATTATTCATTTAAGTCTAGTAAGCAAGCTTACCATAAGCAAGAAGCTACTTGTATGACAATATGTTTTTGCAAATTTGGTTTATCTCAACGAGATATCTAAGTAAAAATTAAAAAGCAGATTAAGACTTTGCATTTAAAAAGAAAATTAGCAATTAGAAACAAGTAGTTAGCATTATTTTTATTCATCTAGCTGTCAAAAAGGCATATATTTTTTTTTCTCATTAGTCTAATATCTTATCAAACACACACGTTATCAAATAATCTCACACTATAATTTTGCGTTTCTGCGCACATCAATCCACTTCAAAAGCTGTAACTTGTGAGTTATTGAGGCTTTGAAAAAGCTTAGGGGCATGTAGGGTCATTTATATGAATCAAACGTTAATTGAACAACTAAAAGAAACTGTTAAATACTTAGGCGCAACGCTTGGTGAAACAATTCAGGCAGAGCTTGGCAACGAATGGTTGCAAAAAATTGAACAAATACGACATGATGGTAGACACTCTTCTAAAGGCGAAAAAGAGAGTACCGAACAACTTGAAGCTAATCTTTCTAAATTAGATAACCAATCGCTGCTCACGATTGCAAGAGCATTTGCCCAGTTCCTCACATTGGCAAATATAGCGGAGCAGGAATTCAACATAGAAGTGCACAAAAATAATACGCTCGACGTTCAATTGAACAACTTTACCGCACAACTTTCAGCTGAGACTGACAAAAATAAAGTGTTAGAGGCCATTAATAACTTAAATATAGATATGGTTCTCACCGCTCACCCTACAGAGGTCAATCGGCGTACAAATATATACAAGCAAAGTCGTTTAGCAAAACAGTTACAATTGTTGCACTCTCAAAACCTCAGTGAAGTGGAGGTCAGGAGAGCCAAACAACGCATTTCAGACATTATTTCCCAAGCGTGGCATACAGAAGAAATTAGATCAGTAAGACCTACCCCTGTAGATGAAGCTCGATGGGGTTTTTCAGTGATAGAAAATAGTTTGTGGGACGCTGTTCCAGACTTCCTTCGCGACTTAGATGATTACTTACAAGTTAACTTTGATTCAAGGTTACCTTTGAACGCTAAACCTGTCCAATTTGGTTCTTGGATGGGAGGTGACAGGGACGGTAACCCATTTGTCACTGCAACTCTTACCCAGGAAGTCCTGCTAAGGGCACGCCGTCGGTCGGCCAAGTTATTTTTAGCCGATTTAAAACAGCTATACTCTGAGCTATCGATGAACAAGTGCAACGAAAAGCTCAAGCTTGCAACAGACAATGCCAGAGAACCCTATAGAGAGGTGCTTAAGCCTCTTATCAGACAGATTGAAAAAACATATGTTGGAAAGTCACCGAAAAAAACCTGGATTCAAACGAATCAAGACTTGCAGCAACCTCTTTTAGACTGTTACGAATCTCTTATTGATTGTGGCATGAGTGTAATTGCTGACGGGCTGCTGCTTGATACGATTCGTCGTACCTATTGCTTCGGCATTCATTTATTGAAACTGGACATACGACAAGATTCGCAACGACATGCAGATGTATTTAGTGAGTTAACTCGTTACCTAGGAATGGGAGATTACAACCAGTGGAATGAAGACGACAAACAAGCCTTTTTATTGCGGGAACTCACATCCAGAAGACCCTTAATACCCAAAAATTGGCAGCCTACCGCGGAGGTACAAGAAGTTTTAGATACCTGTCGAGTGATCGCAAAAAATGGTAAAGACGGATTCGGCATTTATATTATATCTATGGCCAGTGAGCCCTCTGATGTACTTGCCGTTCAATTACTGCTTAAAGAAGCGGGGGTCGATTGGCCTATGCCAGTAGCTCCGTTATTCGAAACTTTGGATGACCTCAACAACTCACCTGATGTGATGGAAAAGCTCCTCGGTATTGATTGGTACAAAGGCTATATTCAAGGCCAACAATACGTGATGATTGGATACTCCGACTCAGCCAAAGATGCGGGTTCATTAGCCGCTGGATGGGCGCAATACAGCGCCCAAGAAGCCCTTGTAAAACTGTCAGAAGAACAGAAAATAAAACTTACTTTATTTCACGGCAGAGGAGGCACTATTGGTAGAGGCGGCTTACCCGCCAAAGAGGCTATTCATTCACAACCTCCCGGCTCTCTAGCGGGTGGCTTTAGGGTTACAGAACAAGGAGAGACCATCAGATATAAGTTTGGCATGCCGCAGTTAGCCAAACGCAGTTTATCTTTATATGCATCAGCGGTGTTAGAAGCTATCTTTTTACCGCCTCCTAAACCCAAGCAAGAATGGCGACAAGTGATTACCCAAATGGCCAACCACGGCAGAGACAATTACCGCGAGATTGTGCGTAATGACCCAGATTTTGTCCCCTATTTTAGAGTGGCAACTCCAGAACAAGAACTGGGTAAATTACCTTTAGGTAGCCGCCCAGCCAAACGAAATCCACAGGGTGGCATTGAGAGCTTAAGAGCCATCCCTTGGATTTTTGCATGGGCTCAAACTCGTTTAGTATTACCCTCATGGCTTGGAGTCATGCGAGCAATCGATGAAGTGAATCAAAATGATAATGTTCCAATCGTAAAAGAGATGATCGAAGAATGGCCGTTTTTTGCGTCAAGGCTCTCTATGCTCGACATGGTTTTCCAAAAAGCAGATCCAAATGTCAGTGCGGCTTACGATAAACGATTAGTGCCAGACGAATTATCGCACTTTGGCGAAAAACTGAGAGAGGAATTGGACGCGTCTATGAAAAGCTTATTGAGCATAACGGGTCATCAGCATCCTATGGAAGATTACCCCAATGCTCGTAATTCAATGCAGATAAGGGCCGGTTATCTTCAGCCACTGCATTATTTGCAAATTGAGCTCTTAAACAGAATAAGAAAAGCAGAGCAATCAAGTTACCAAGATAACGATAAAACAATCTTAGAGCGAGCTATGATGGTCGCCATAACGGGTATCGCAGTAGGTATAAGAAACACCGGCTAGTATCGACTTAGGTAACTCGAAATGCATAATGTTTGCGTAGGCCTTGTAAATCCCAAGTCCCCCAGTAATGTGGCTGTCATTTTAAGGGTAGCCGGTTGCTTTGGGATAGACGCTATTTTCTATACCGGCAAGCGCTACGATTACGCAAAGCAATTCAATGAAGACACTAAAAATATTCGCTTCCAAATCCCAAATAGTTCTGTCTCTGATTTGATACAAGCCTGTCCAGAAGGCGCAAGTAAAGTGGTGGTTGAATTAACACCAGGCGCGCAATCGATTGTTGAGTTTGAGCACCCCAATAATGCCTATTATATATTTGGACCTGAAGATGGCTCTGTTCCTCAATCTATAATAGACGAGGCGGATAGCGTTATTTATATTCCTACTTTTAAGAGCTTGAATTTGGCAATGACGGCGAATGTTGTAATGTATGATAGGCTAGCAAAATCCAAATTTGAATCTGACAATAATTTAATAATGATCAGTAAAGACAATAATAACAGAACCAAAGTTAAAAAAAACCGCTCTTGATTGAGCGGTTTGATAACAGTATCCGTTGGATAGTGAGTCGATAGAATTAACCTTTGACGAAATCAACACCTAATTGGATGTCGTTTCTTAGCCCTTCTAACATATCTTCTTTAGCTTGTTGCTCAAAAGCACTTAACTCACCATATGATAAGATTTCTTCAACGCCATTTTTACCAAGACGAACTGGGTGTGCAAAGAAAGGAGCATCGTCTGAACCATCTACTTGTACGTAAGTGTATTCAACTACATCTTTCCCTTGCAATGCGTCAACTAATGACAAACAAAAACGAGCGGCTGCTTGACCCATAGATAATGTAGCAGACCCACCGCCAGCTTTAGCTTCAACTACTTCAGTACCAGCGTTTTGGATACGAGGCGTTAATGCGGCAACTTCTTCATCTGTGAAAGAAACACCCTCTACTTGAGATAAAAGTGGAAGAATAGTGGTACCTGAATGACCGCCTATTACTGGCACATGAACTTCAGATGTGCTTTTCCCTTTCAGTTCAGCAATGAAAGTTTCTGAACGAATTACGTCAAGAGTAGTCACGCCAAACAGTTTGTTCTTATCGTAAACGCCCTTAGCTTTTAACGTCTCCGCTGCAATTGCAACAGTCGTATTTACTGGATTCGTAATGATACCAATGCAAGCAGAAGGACAATTGTCTGCACAAGCTTCGATAAGATTTTTAACAATGCCTGCATTGATATTAAATAAATCAGACCTGTCCATACCTGGCTTTCTTGGCACACCCGCTGGAATTAATACAACATCACAGCCCTTAAGAGCTTGGGCTAAATCGTCAGCGCCAAAGCCAGCAACTTTAACGTCTGTTGGGATGTGACTTAAGTCAACCGCGACCCCAGGAACAACAGGTGCAACGTCATATAATGACAGTTCAGAACCTGCTGGTAATTGTGTTTTTAATAGTAAGGATAAAGCTTGACCTATACCACCTGCGGCGCCCAATACGGCTACTTTCATAGAGTTATCTCCAGTTAACTAGATTGATAAATTGAGCGCGAAGATTAGCCCATTAGTGCTTAGAACTCAATGCTCCTATGGTATCAAGTGTTAAAAACTAATTAATTTTTTGCTACAAAGAAAGCGCTCTTTACCGACACTTTATCAAAGTAAACTTAACAAGAACTAACGTCCATTATTATTTTGATGCTTGCATAAAGTGAAATCTAGCGTCGTTGGTTAATCTTAAAATAAGCCTTAAAGAACTTGAAAACACCTTAGTTTATGCCATTATCTGATCTGTTTTAGTTATGAGTATTGAGGTTATCCCATGTACAACCAATTTTCAGTGCTGTTAGCTCCCATTCAGCGTAGATAAAATAACAGTCAATTCATAGTGAATTTAATTAGCAAAGACTAATCAGATTTTTATGGTTGACACACAGCATTTATTAAATGACAACTTAATGGAAATAATCAGGTCTCGTAACTCAACTTGCCAAGTATGATGAAGCTAACAATACCTTAGAATAAAAAGCAAAGTAGGGTAATATAAGCGTTCTCCCTGATATTAAATCTTGGTGAGCATTTATTTTCTAAATATTACATTTGAAATTTCAGTGATTTATGACAACACAAAAACAAGATGCACTCGTTAAGGCATTTAAAGAAATACTCAATACAGAGGGCTACGGCTCTCAGGGTGAAATTGTCAATGCCTTAAAATCGTTGGGGTTTGACAACATCAGTCAATCAAAAGTGTCCCGTATGTTAAGTCGATTTGGTGCTGTAAGGACTAGAGATGCGAGGGGTGACATGGTTTACTGTTTACCTCCTGAATTGGGCATGCCGACCGCCAAAAGCCCGGTCAAGCAATTGGTGTTAGACATAGTCCACAATAAAGTTATGGTAATTATTAGGACTAGCCCAGGAGCCGCTCAATTAATTGCGAGGCTATTAGATTCTCTTAGCCACACAGATGGAGTAATGGGAACGATAGCAGGAGACGATACTATATTTATAGCACCTGCAGATATCTCAAAAATTGAGGAACTCAGACAAAGAGTTCAAGATTTGTTTGATAGTGTCTAACAGCAATCTAACTAATTATCTCGGATTGCAGATTCATACAGCCTTTTTTTATTGAGTTTATAATGGTCACTTACTACTTTGGCGGCCTGTTTTGGAGGCAGATGTTGTTTCAGTGCAGCTAATAACTCTTTTGCCTTTGCTGGAATGTGGTCTAATGTTGTCAACGGACAATAAATAATCAAAACGAACTCACCTTTTTGATGAGACTGATCTGCACTTAAATAGTCTATTGCGTCTTGCGCTGTGCCCGCAATGTAGGTTTCAAACGTTTTGGTTAATTCTTTTGCTAATACTATTTTATGATCGTGCGGAAGCTCTAATTGACACAATCTAATACTATCTAAAATTCGCCTTGGTGACTCATAGAAAATTGTCGTATAACCACTCTTGACTGGAATGGATAACGCTTCTACTTTTGCTTTTTGTTTGACAGGTAAAAAGCCAGCAAAAGTAAACTTATCGGTTGGCAGGCCCGATGCACTTAGCGCGGTTATTAGCGCGCAAGGGCCAGGCAGCGACACAATTTTAATATTTTCTTCTCGGCATTTGGTGACCAGTTTGAATCCTGGGTCGCTTATTAATGGTGTGCCCGCATCGGAAATAAGAGCGATTGACATTCCACCCTTTAATTTCTCAATCAGTAATTGGGCTCTTTGTGCCTCATTGTGATCATGTAAGCTTATTGTGGGGGTCCCAATATCTAACTTAGAAAGCAATTGACCAGAATGACGCGTGTCCTCGGCCGCAATCAAATCTACCCGATTAAGCGTGTCTATCGCGCGTTGACTTATATCTGACATGTTCCCAATTGGTGTGGGAACGACAAACAAACTTCCGAACATGTGGATACCTTTTAATTTTTTGTAAGTTTATCGCACTAATGTGCAGTTTGTATCAAATTCACTAGAATTTTTTGTGTATAGAAGTAGACTATATCAAACGATTTTAAAGAGAGCTTTGTGAACACATTTATTAAATATTTGACGATCGCCTCTGCAGTGGTTTTATTTACCGCATGCAGTGGCACGCAACCTCTACAAACAGAGGATAAAACGCCAAAGATCACAAGTGTTGAAAAAGAACCAGCAGAAGATATTGATTCAGACATTAAGTCAATTGCTCGCGAGTTTAGTCGAAACCAAGACGTAGATAATTTAAACATAGCGTTGCTAAATCTCGCTGACAAAGCAATTTCAAATGGAAACTGCAACAAAGCAAACATTATCATCAAACATATCCAACCGTCTTTATCTGCTCAATTACGACAAGTCGCGACATTATTCAAAGCGGAATGCAATTTGGTGAGGCTTAATTCTTTGCCTGAGGCTGCCAATACGGCATCGCTTGTCAAACAAACGAGACAATGGCTAAAGAGAGTCGATACTCAAGCGTTACTGTCTTTTCAACCCATCGACAGTACAACGAATTTGATTGATAGAAAAATGATCGCTTTAGCTAAAGTGAATGCCAAGACTGGGCAACATGCACTCGCTATAAATCAGTTGTTAACACTTCCAAACAACGAACGTTTTTTTGATAAATCTTACTTTGCTAATCAACTATGGGGGTGGTTTTCTTTATTAGACAATGACTCTAGAGCGACATTAGTCACTCAATATCCGAGATTAAAAAACTACAAAATCTTGATTGATACAATAGAAGATGAAAGCATAAACGATTCTATGCGGCAAACTGTCATTAACGACTGGATATCGACGCAGCAAATTCAAGAACAAGATTTGCCTAAACAAATATTAGAGTATTTGTCTTTGAATACAGAAAAATCACAAAAGATTGCAGTTTTGCTTCCGCTTTCTGGCAGACTTTCAAGTCAAGGAGAAGCAATACGTCATGGTTTGTTATCTGCTTATTTTAAAAAGCTTGAAAATTCAAATATCAATAGAGATGGCTATTTAGCCTCTTTGGATTTTATTGACACAGGCAGTTTTGAAACGATTAAATCAGACGTAACAGCAGAAAGATTATTTGCATACGATACGCTTATTGGTCCACTAATCCGAAGTCATGTGAATCAAATAAATGCGATGTCTTTGCAAAACAGAAAAATACTATTATTGAATAGAAATACTGTTTTACATTCTACGGCCGACGAACAAAGAAGCTTAGTCGGTACATTTTCCTTATCACCGGAGCAAGAAGCCAGTCAGATAGTATCTTTGATGCGAGAGCAAACCGTTAAAAACCCAATTTTAGTCAGCGACAATTCCAACGTATCAAATCGAATGGTAGAAGCTTTTATAGACGCTTGGCAGGCGTCTGACTTGTTCGCCCAAAACTATATTGCGCCACAAATTGTATCCTACACAGATAATAAGGGCATGAAAGTCGGCATTACTTCAGCATTAGATGTATTGCAAAGCGAAAAGCGCATCCAACAATTGTCTAACCTCACCCAAGACAGGGTAATAAGCGTGACTCGAAATCGAAGGGATATCGATTCTTTCGTGGTATTTGCAAGACCAGATGATGTTGAGTTAATCAATCCTATTATTGAGTCTAGTATAAGCCTATTCAGCAACGAGCAAATACCTGTGTTTGCAAGCTCATATGGTTATAATCATAAACAAAATAAGAATACCCAACGAGATTTAAGAAATCTTGTTTTTATTGATATGCCATGGTTGTTGCCAAGCCAAAGAAATTCAGAATTGGCTTTACAAATAGATCAAATGTTTAATAACCCACCTAGTTCCTTCTTGCGTTTATTTGCGTTCGGTTTCGACTCTTTAACACTTGCAGAAAACCTTGCAAAATTGACAACATTTAAACATACTCACCACGATGGTTTGAGTGGCCAGTTGTCTTCAAACGCCAACAATCAATTCTTAAGAGAACTTGATTATATTCAAATAGACAACAATTAAATTTTTAGATTCATCAAAGAGTGACAACGCAGAATTAACAGATACGGGTTTTACATGGAAAGTAAAAAAATCAACGCACAAAAAGACGGAGCCGGAGCCGAGCTGCGAGCGAAACAATATCTTAAATCAAAAGGACTTACATTTATAGAAAGTAACTATAAAGTCAAGGTTGGGGAGATAGACCTAATATTTTTGGATATACAACAAATTGTTTTTGTTGAGGTAAAATATAGAGCAAGCAGAGAACACGGCAGTGCCGCAGAACAGTTTACTCGTTCTAAACGGTCAAAATTAATCAAAGCAATGCAATGCTACTTACAAAAAAATGGATTAAATTACTATAATACGAGTATGCGTATTGACCTCATTGCGATTGATTCTGACAATTTGAATTGGATAAAGAACGTTTGAACTATCAACTGCATACGCAGGTCTATATGCGGTACTTTAACTCTTCGTTATGTAAAATAAGTCAGCGTAAATGACACGTACAATAAATCATAAAAATAAAGGTGTTAATCCTATCAATGCTAGATAATATTAAAAAGAGCTTCACGGAAAGTATCCAGACAAAAATAGCAGCAGCAGAAGCATTGCCAGAATCTATAGAGAAAGCTGCCTCTATGATGATACAAGCGCTCATTAGGGGAAATAAGATACTTAGCTGTGGTAACGGAGGTTCAGCAGCAGATGCTCAGCACTTTGCATCTGAGTTGATAAATCAGTTTGAAAGACAAAGACCTGCCCTTCCTGCTTTCGCACTGACCACAGACACTTCTACTCTTACATCTATTGCGAACGATTATAGATTTGACCAAGTGTTTTCTCGACAGGTCAAAGCGCTTGGTCAAGCAGGAGACGTATTATTTGCTATCTCAACAAGTGGAAATTCAGCTAACGTCATCAATGCAATACAGGCTGCACTTAGTCGAGACATGACCATAGTAGCGTTGACCGGAAAAGACGGAGGTGAATTAGCCAACCTTATGGGAGAAAATGATGTGGAAATACGTGTCCCATCAAGTCGTACTGCGAGGATCCAAGAAGTGCACTTACTGGTAATTCACAATTTATGCGAATGCATTGATAACGTACTTTTCCCAATGGCATCTGGAGATTAGGTAATGTCAAAAATTAGTAGTTTACTAATTATTTTATTAATCGTGGTCAGTGTAACAAGCTGTGCCTCTATCGTAGCCGTTGGCGCAGCTGGCACGGCAGCAACGACCACCAGTGATAGGCGCTCACTTGGTACTCAAATAGACGATAAAACTATTACAGCAAGAGTAAGCTCTGCCATAAACAAAATCCCATTAATTGAAGAAAATGCTGACATTAGTGTACACGTATATAATAGTCAGGTACTCCTGACCGGCCAATCGCTTACCCAAGAGCTAATTAATCTTACTACGCAAGCCGCACAAAGCGTTCCCCAGGTGTCTAAGGTACATAATCAAATACGGTTAGGAAGTCCGATCCCGACTACCTCGACTCTAAATGATATATGGCTAAGTACCAAAATTCGAACCCTTATGTCTACTGAGGAAAGCGTACCGCTTCTAAAACTGGATTTGATAATTGAAGATAGTGAAGCTTTTATTATGGGTCAACTGACAAAAGAAGAAGCAACTGCGACGGTAGAATTAGTTAGAAATGTGCAAGGTGTTACTAGGGTAGTAAGAGTGATGGAACTGATCAATAACTAGTCTTGATTCTACTGATTAACACAAATTGTCGCGGTAATATTGGTAATAAGACTACTTTATAACTCTTAAATTAGGCTTCTTCTTAGATTTAGAAGGATCAGATCCAGTGTTTTTCTTATTACTTTCAGAGGATGTTGACTCTAAGGAGCTGTTTTCGTCATCTGTACTTTTCTCGTAAGATGGCACTTCAAATGCGGTTCCAGCTCCGTTTTCTTTTGCATAGATTGCGGCCACAGCACTGCATGGAAAAGACACTTGCATAGGTTGTCCTGAGAAACGAGCATTGAAGCTTACATATTCCAAATCGAGTGAAAAGTTAACACAAGCATTAGGTGACACATTCAGAACAATTTGATTGTCGTTTACAAATTGAGTAGGGATTTCAGTATCTGGGTAATCTGCGACTACTACCATGTAAGGCGTGAGCGCATTATCAACTATCCACTCGTAAAAAGCTTTGAGTAAATAAGGTTGATTGGATGTCATCTCACGCATTCTATAAATCCCTCGATAAAAACTAGGTTTAACATATTATTTTATAACGGATTGTGTATTTCCCGCTCTTGATCGGTCAATGACGCTTTAAACGACCCGCGTTCAAAAATTCGTTTCATGTAGGCAACGATTTCTCTAGAGCCTTGACCACTCAATTCAATGTTTAACGCAGGCAAACGCCATAGTAGAGGTGCAAGATAGCAATCTACAAGACTGAACTCTTCGCTCATGAAATAATCGGTTTCAGCGAATATCGGCGCCAGACTGAGAATAGCTTCTTTTAATTCTTGTCTAGCTTCTGTAGCGCCAGGCTCATTTCTAAATACTCTTGCCGCAAGGCTATACCAATCCTGCTCTATTCTATGCATCATAAGCCGACTTTGGCCTCTAGCAACCGGGTAAACTGGCATTAGTGGTGGGTGAGGAAAACGCTCGTCGAGGTACTCCATAATTATGTGCGATTTGTAAAGCACCAACTCTCTATCAACTAACGTTGGCACTGTACCATAAGGATTTAGCTCCAGTAATTCTTCGTTAATTTGACTAGGGTCCGTAAAAAGTATTTCTACACCAACTCCTTTTTCGGCTAATACTATACGCACTTGATGCGAGTAAATATCAATATTGTCCGAAAACATAGTCATGATAGAACGTTTATTGGTGGCCAATGCCATTAAAAACCTCCGAGCGCAATTAACTGCGAGTTAATAAGCAAAGTTCATAATTCACGAACTGCCTATATTATTCTAACGTTTTAGAAAAGAAAAAGGGCGCTATTTCAATTAATAGAGCCCTCTAAAAAATGACGCGAGATTATACTATATTACTTTACATCACGCCAGTACTCTTTCTTGAGTAGTAATGCAAACACAAAGAAAATCACAATAAATATTAATACTCCGCGTCCAATTGATTGAGATTTTAACTTAGTAGGCTCTCCCGTATACTCCAGAAAGTTAACCAAATCACGGATGGCCATATCGTATTCTTCTGAAGTTAATTGGCCGTTTCCATCAGTTTGTAAACCTACGTACACTTCAGTTTGTTCTCCGTCAACCATTCTTTCTTCATATGTACGTCTAGGAGTGCCCTGCAATGGCTCTAACACGTGCGGCATACCAACATTAGGAAATACTAGATTATTAACACCGAACGTTTTTGATTCATCTACATAAAAGGTACGCAAATAAGTATAAATCCATTCCGGACCTCTTACTCGAGCAACCAATGTCAAATCTGGAGGCGGAGCTCCAAACCATCCAGCGGCGTCTTCGGAAGGCATAGGTGTCGTAATGTAATCAGATACTTTTTCACCTGTAAACTGAAGATACTGTTGTCCTAAATCTTCAGGGATATCCAAATCATTAAACATTCTTTGATATCTCTGATATTGCATTTGGTGACAGCCTAAACAGTAATTCATAAATATCTTCGCACCATTTTGAAGCGATGCTTTATCAGTTAAATCTATGTTTGGGTCGTCTAGGGGTACCGACGGCCCAGCCGCAAACACTAAGCTAGGCACAAAACATAAAACTGCTATCCATTTTTTCATCTAGGGATCCTCGTCGGTACAGGCTTGGTCTTTTCATTTTTGGAATATAAGAACAACAAGATAAAGAAGCCAAAATACATGATTGTCGCAACTTGTGAAGCAACAATTTTCCAATTTTCTTGTGGAGTACCACCTAGGTAACCAAGGAAAACGAAAACGATTGCAAAGACAATTAGATTAACTTTGTGTAGACCACATCTGTAACGCCATGAGCGAACGTTGCTTCTGTCAAACCAAGGTAGTGCAAATAAAAACCCGATAGCGCCAAACATCGCTAGCACACCGCCAAGCTTGTCAGGAACTGCTTTCAAAATAGCGTAGAACGGAGTGAAATACCAAACAGGGAAGATATGTTCCGGTGTTTTCAGTGGATTAGCAATTTCAAAATTGGGATGTTCAAGGAATTTACCGCCCATTTCTGGCGCAAAGAACATGATATAACAGAATGCGAAAAGGAATATTGAAAACGCAACCAAGTCTTTCAACACAATGTGCGGAAAGAATGGCACGACGTCATCAGCAATGTCGTATTTCTTTGTATAATATTCATGTATTTGATAGGACGTTTTATCTTCTTCAGCTAAGCTGCCTTTAGGATGTTTAATATTAACTCCGTCAGGGTTATTAGACCCTACTTCATGAAGTGCAATAATATGAAGAAATACCAAAATCACAATAACTAATGGCAAAGCGATTACGTGTAATGCGAAGAAACGGTTTAGTGTTGCTCCAGAGATTACATAGTCGCCTTGGATCCATTCTACCAAGTCCGGCCCAATCACTGGGATGGCACTAAATAAGGAAACAATTACTTGCGCACCCCAGTAAGACATTTGTCCCCAAGGTAGCACATAACCCATAAAGGCTTCAGCCATTAGAGCCAAGTAAATTAACATGCCAAAGATCCACAGCAACTCTCTGGGTTTTTGGTATGAACCATACATCATACCTCTGAACATATGCAGATACACAACTACGAAAAAGGCAGATGCGCCTGTACTGTGCATGTATCGAATAAGCCAGCCGTAATCCACTTCTCGCATGATATACTCTACTGAAGCAAAGGCTCGCTCAGCAGACGGCTCGAAATTCATCGTTAACCATATGCCTGTTACGATTTGATTGACTAAAACAATTGTTGCCAAAAAACCAAACACGTACCAAAAGTTCATGTTTCTAGGTGCAGGATATTGAATAGCGTGCATATTCGCGACACGCATCATTGGAATACGTTGTTCAATCCAACTCATCAAACCATTCATTATGCAGCCTCCCCATCGGAACCGATTAAAATAGTGCTATCATCAAGAAAAGTATAAGGTGGAACGACTAAATTTAACCCAGCTGGTACGTTTTGAAAGACTCTCCCAGCCATATCGAATTTAGAGCCGTGACAAGGACAGAAGAAGCCTTCAGATACGCCTTCAGCGTATTGAGAAAATGCGCCTTCGGTCAAGTGTTGCGGAGAACATCCGAGATGAGTACATATACCGACAAGCACAAGATATTCTTCCTTTCGCGAACGATAAGCATTTTTCGCATATTCGGGCTGCTGAGCGGCGTCAGAAGTGGGATCTTTTAATTGGTCCTCGTGTGCGGACAGCGATGCAATAAGCTCTGGGGTTCGTCTAACAATCCACACAGGTTTGCTTCGCCACATAACACGAATTAATTGTCCTAATTGTATACCACTAATATCCACTTCAACGTCGGCGCCCGCCGCTTTTGCTCTTGCACTGGGCTGCCAAGACGCGATAAAAGGGACTGCTGCCCCAGCTGCTCCAACCGCACCAATTACCGATGTTGCGACAGTGAGAAACTTGCGTCTTGAATTGTCAGAAACAGGTTCTGACCCACCTTGTTGTGCTGATTTATTAGCATCTAATGATACTTCGCTCATCAACTGTTCTCCGAGGTTTGGAAAAGGCCTTTCAACCTACATACTTTTGCTAATTGTTTTTCAATTGTGCGAACCAATAAAGGTGTTTCATCCCTTGTATGAATTTTACAAAGCGATGATGCACATGAAAAAAAGCAGTTAAAAAATTCACCGCGTATGGTAAAAGAAAACACTTAGTAAACACAAGGATTTACTTCAAAAAACCCTTGTTTATCTTCTTTCTGAGTCAAGTATTTTGCACACAAGCCTTTATTATTACCATGCGACTATGGTCGTTTTGAGCCGTTACCACAATACATATATGGAAGATGGATCAACTTTTCTTAGATTATTAAGAAAAGTAATCTGCAGTTTGCTTTTACTGAACATTATTTATGCTTAAAAAGAATTCCACATACACATGAGCTCGTACGATTTTTAAGTGATTAATAAATTGGTTTTCGGAAATTCCTACCTTTTATTCATAAAAAAACCTCGCAGATGCGAGGTTTTTTAATAAACAATAATATTTTATCGTTTTGAGAACTGTGGACGCTTGCGCGCTTTGTGTAGACCCACTTTCTTTCTTTCAACTTGACGAGCATCGCGAGTAACAAACCCAGCTTTACGAAGTGCTGGACGTAAAGCTTCGTCGTACTCCATAAGTGCTCTTGTAATCCCGTGGCGAATAGCACCTGCTTGGCCAGAAATTCCGCCACCAGACACTGTTACATACAAATCGAACTTTTCTAGCATCTCAACTAATTCTAGAGGTTGCTTGACAATCATTCGTGCAGTTTCACGACCAAAGAATACGTCGATAGGACGCTTGTTTATTGTAATGTTACCACTACCAGGACGCAAGAAAACACGAGCGGTAGAGCTCTTACGACGACCAGTACCATAATATTGAGTATCTGCCATGATGTGCTCCCTATATATCCAATGTTTGTGGTTGTTGTGCTTGATGCGTATGATCTGGTCCAACGAATACTTTCATTTTACGGAACATAGCTCGACCTAAAGGACCCTTTGGTAACATGCCTTTTACAGCGCGCTCTATTACCATCTCAGGCTTCTTTTCAATCAATTTTTCAAACGTAGCTTCTTTTAAACCACCTGGATAGCCAGAATGGTTGTAATATACTTTTCCTAATGCTTTATTACCAGTAACAGTAATTTTTTCAGCATTAACAACAACGATGTAATCGCCAGTATCAACATGAGGTGTATACTCTGGCTTGTGCTTTCCACGCAATCTAGTTGCGATCTCGGCCGCAAGGCGACCTAACGTTTTGTCTGTGGCATCTACCACGTACCAGTCGCGTTCAACACTTTCTGGCTTTGCAACAAAAGTTTTCATTTAATTTCACCCGAAATAAGTTTAAAAGTTAACATTATCAACGCATTAGCCCCTTCGAGCTTGTTGATCTTCCACCTTCCCAAAGGTGTGCGTAACTGGGCAGGTCGCGAATTATACAGATTTCACACAAAAAGCGAAGTATTAATTGAATTTTTTGTAGTAATAATCTTCACCTTTATGGTCTCACGATATCGGCAATGTCCTTAATTTGCTGCAATTTTGTGATCGTCCGCGTCAGTGCTTTTGCGTCTTTAACCTCTAAGGTCAACTTTATCTGCGCAGTGTTTTGTTTTTTGTTGCTCAAACTATTTACCCCTAGTAGAGAAACCTTTTCATTTGAGAGTACAGTCGTTATATCTTTGAGGATCCCAGTACGGTCGTGGCAAAAAATATCGAGTTCAGTTTGAAAACTCGCGTCTTTCTGGTCGGCCCAAGTTACTTCAATTTCACGCTCTGGATGTTGTTGCAGTAAATTTTGTAATTGATTACAAGATTCTTTATGAACACTTACCCCTTTTCCTTGTGTTATATACCCTAAGATTGGATCTCCGGCAACAGGTCGGCAACACTTAGCTAATTGACTCAGTAAATTTCCGACGCCCTCTGCAATTATGGGTTCATTGCCCGTATTATTGGCTTTCGTCTTTTTGGTTTTGACAGGTAGGTTAAGTTCTTGCTCAGGCTCGTCGGGTACCACATATTTGTGAACAATGGCGTTCACAATCGACATTACTCTTACATCGCCCGATCCTACAGCAGCAAATAAGTCTTCCGATGTTTTGCAATTGTATTTCTCTAGAAATTCTGATGCATGCTTTAACGGTAAATTAACTTTCACTAATTCTCTTTCTAAAAGTTCACGTCCGGCCTCGATGTTCTTGACCTTATCCTGTTTTTTGAAAAAAGATTGAATGGTAGCTCTGGCCCGCGAGCTGTGCACATATCCGAGTCCAGGATGCATCCAGTCTCGGCTAGGGGTGGCATTTTTTGAGGTCAGTATTTCAATTTGATCGCCATTTTTTAATTTATATGTGAAAGGTACAATTCGACCAGACACTTTGGCTCCTGTGCACCGGTTTCCTACATTACTGTGAATGTAATACGCAAAATCCAAAGGAGTAGAACCCACCGGCAAATCTATAACGTCTCCGCGAGGAGTAAGAACATACACGCGGTCATCGAATACTTGGCTTCGAAATTCCTCAACCAAGTTTCCAGATTCAGCCATTTCTTCTTGCCATTGAAGTATTTTGCGCAACCAATTCACTCTTTCGTCAGCACTTGCTGTTTTACCAGAGGTTCCTTCTTTGTATCTCCAATGAGCGGCCACCCCTAACTCAGCATCTTCGTGCATCTTTTCGGTACGGATCTGAATTTCAATTGACTTACCTTGAGGTCCCACAATTACTGTATGAATGCTTTGATAACCATTGGCTTTCGGTGTGGCTATATAATCATCAAACTCGCTTGGTATATGCCTAAAATTAGCATGAACCGTGCCTAAGGCCGCATAACAATCTTGTAGCCTGTCGGCAATAATTCTAAGCGCCCGAATGTCAAACAATTGCTCGAAATCAAGGTTCTTTTTGTTCATCTTTTTGTAGATGCTATATATGTGCTTGGGGCGCCCAATGACTTCCGCTTTAATTTGTTCAGAATTCAACATATTTTGTAAATTGCCTACAAAGTCTTGTATATATTGCTCTCGATCTATGCGTTTTTCCTTCAACATACTAGCAATTTTTTTGTAGGTATTTGGATGTAGGTATCTAAACGAAAGATCCTCTAATTCCCATTTTAGTTGCCCTATGCCCAGTCTATTTGCTAAAGGCGCATATATATTAGCGCACTCTTTAGCCACTATGACTCTCATCTCCTCGTCTTCTTCTTTCACTTTATGGAGGGTGCAAATGCGTTCAGCCATTTTTATGACTATTGCCCTTACGTCTTCCACCATGGTAAGAAGCATATTTCTTAAATTTTCGATTTGAACAGAATTTGACGTAATCCTTTTGGATTGCAAACTATTTATAGCTTGCATCTTTCTTACACTCTCTACTAGGCGAGCAATATTTTCACCAAAATGCTCGACCAATGCATCATGGTCTAACTGATGTATTTCACAATAAGGAAAGACGAGCGCGGTTTGAAGAGTTTCATCATCCATATGCAGTTCTTGCAATATTTCGACCATCTCTTGGCCCATTAAAAGGATTTCAGGCACGTCTGATACCGTGGCTAGTTTTTCTTTTGTTTTGGGTGAAAGTGTTAAGTCGTTAAGCCACTTTTTAAACTCAGGACGTTCGGCTTTATGTACACTACGAATCGAAACCATGACTTTACTCGCGTTCGTTTTTTGAAGATATAAACTAAGCTTGATTATATAAGCTAGTTAAGTGGATGAAATACACTCATAATAAAGGTGTAAGCTTATCAAACTGGTTCCAATTTTTCCCTTATTTTAAGTCAATAAAGCAAATTTAGTCGTTTCATAATTAGACCTTAAAAAATCTGCAAACAAACTGAACCAGGCACTTTATCTGCGACATAACAATGCAACAACCTCAATATGCTCAGTAAAGGGAAACATATCAAGGCACGCTATTTTGTTAAGTGTAAATGACGGCAGTAAGAAGCTAATATCTCTACAAAACGAGCTTGCATTACACGATACATACAGCACTTTACCGACTTTGCTATTCATCAGAAATTGGCACAGTTCTGATGCACCATTTCGTGCAGGATCTAAGATTACCAAGGCATTATCAGGCAACTCCAATTCGGCTAGAGAATTATGATTTGAGAGATCTTGGCAAACGAAGTCACAATTATTCACACAGAGCAACTCCGCGTTTTCTCTACCTTGAGAAACCATTTCAGAAACCCCTTCAAACGCAAAAACTTGTTTTACGAAAGGGGCTAAATACAGCGCAAAGTTACCTGAACCACAATAAAAATCGTACAAAACATTATCTATCTCAGGCGATAACCAAGTCCTTGCTAAGGATAACATTTGACGGTTCACGTATTTATTTACTTGTAAAAAATGATGGCTCTTGATGTGAGTTTTAATATTCGGTGCATCCTGTAACGCTATTGCATTAACCCGTTTGGATGCTTCGACGAATAATTGAACATCATTTCCTTGCATTGCTACATTGTTTTCAGAGGAAAAATACTTTTTAAGTTTGGACTTGTCACGCTCACTACATGCCAATATTTCATTGTCTTCGATTATTACGCACCGGTGGTCATCATGTTCGGCCAACTCAAGAAGGCAGTTAGTTACGCTAGTAGAGGGAGGTTTGACCAAGTAAAAAGCCGCGAGTGTTTTCTCGCTGCCTTCTGTTATTACGATGTGGCCTATAGACCGACTAACCTGTATATCTTTTAATTTAGAATGAATGATCTTGATAAATTGGTTAATAGATTCACAGGCGATAGGACAATGCTTTATATCAATCACGTCACTTGAATTTCGCTTGCGAAAACCAATCTTTACGTTATTTCTTTGTCTAGCATCCACAGCAAGTCTAACGCGTCTTCTATATTCGGTTTCGCAGGAACGGCCGTTCCTATTTTCAATGCCCGCGCCTATCGCATCTTGCAACAACTGGCTCAAGTGATCAGTAGCATTAACTTTTTCATATTCGATGTTTGATAGAATTGGCGACTGCCATGGAAGTGCAGATAAGTGTAAATTGCGTTGTAAATATTCATCTAAGGCTTTGAATTTTAAATAAAACCCGTGAGAAGTGCTCGTGTGTTGCATAGAACACCCGCCACATGACGTGTAATACTCACAAAAAGGCAAAGTTCTATGCGGTGAAGGATCGTTAACCGTTGTCACTCTAGCGTGTCTAACTTTTTTGGAACGTTTATATTCCTCCATATGTACACACTCACCAGCAATTGCATCTTCAACGACCGTTATAGGAGATGTCGACAACACAATCCCATTGCCATGATGATCTTGTTTATCGATAAATACCGACTTGCACGTTCTTTTATGATGCTGACGTTTCACTGTCTTCGGTTTGAAAAATTTAGCCATGGATTACACCCTATTAGGTATGCATGGCGAACAGACCATATGCATTATTTTAAATCAGCCTTAATTGCATTTTTCTAAAATGACAGTTGCAGTTGCATAGTGCCTTTCATCAGAAATGGTTAAAAAACTTACTAAATTGCGTTCGCTTAGAAACGCTTGAATACTTCCGTTTATTTCAAAAAACGGGCGACCAGACGGCTCGTGCACAACTTCGCACATGTGCCAACTGTACCCATTTCCAATGCCTGTTCCCATTGCTTTTACCAATGCCTCTTTAGCAGCAAAACGCTTCGCTAGAAAAGCACTAGGCGACCTAGAACATTTGAAATCGTTGAGTTCATTTTGGGTAAGTATGCGATCCGCAAATCTATCATTTTTTTCAATAGAACGTTCTATTCGTTGTATTTCAACTATGTCCATCCCTATTCCAAATATCACGACAACACTCTATTTATTTATTTCGTGAACGTTTGATTGAAATCTGGCTTGTTGCATTATTAGACGCATATCAGTTACCGCTTTAGCCAACCCATCAAACGCGGCCCGTGCAATAATGGCATGACCAATGTTTAGCTCTATTAATTCTGGAATTGCCGCAATGGCCTGCACGTTGTGGTAGTGCAAACCGTGACCGGCGTTGACTTTTAGGCCTAAACGGTCAGCATATTGAATACCGGAAATAAGTTTTTCGAGTTCTACATTCTGTTCTTGTTCACTATGAGCTTCAGCATATTGGCCGGTATGAATTTCAATGTAAGGAGCGCCCGCTTCCAATGCCGCTTCGATTTGTTGTTGGTCTGAGTCTATAAATAAAGACACTAATGTTCCTTTTTCAGCTAATCGAGAGCATGCATCTTTGATTTTATCTAAATTGCCAACAACATCGAGCCCACCTTCAGTTGTCAACTCTTCGCGCTTCTCAGGCACCAAGCAACAAAATTCCGGCTGAACATCCAATGCGATTTTTAGCATTTCTTCTGTGACAGCCATTTCAAGGTTCATGCGCGTATTGATTGTATTTTTCAGTGTTATAACGTCTTGGTCTTTGATGTGCCTGCGGTCTTCCCTCAAATGTATGGTTATTCCATCGGCGCCAGCACGCTCAGCAATGTCGGCAGCGTGAACGGGATTTGGGTAATTTGTCCCTCTAGCATTTCTCAATGTAGCAATATGATCGATGTTGACACCTAACAAAATAGGTTGCATAGAAGTAATTCCTCAATGTTTTACTCAAAATAGTTTAACAGATACGAATAGTGGCTAAAAAGGCTTATGTTACAGAAAAAATTCTCTTGCTTTGATAGGTTTATCACCGATAATCTGCACCATCGCCATTCGGCAGATTTTTTTTGCCACCTTCATTACGTCAGCTGTCGTTGTGTCTTGAAGCGTCAGGTCGACGGTATAAAGGTCGATAAGATGCTGGCCTTTTATGTTTCCACGCATATCTGGATGGGTTTGCGTAAAACCAGAATTTGGATCAAAGGTATAAAAACAGTCTGGCTTTATAGACTCATTTAACTCAGCATCACAGCTGAAGTCTGGCAGATAACCCATCTCTTGAAGCAACACAAATTCGAAGTTGCGAAGAATTGGTTCGCATTTGGCCAATGAGATGTCATTAAGCGAAGATAATTGCACTAGAGAAAATTCGTATTGGTGATAAAGAAGTTCGGTCGCTTCACTTTCAGCAAGCGACCGAACCAACACTTCATTTAAGTAAAATGCGCAGTACAGTGCATTACCTTTCAGTGAGTATGCCGACTCAAGCGAATCAACGCGACCTAGATTCTTTAATTTTGAGCGCCCAAACAACTCTATTTCGAGACGTTGGAAAGGCTGCAGTAGACTCTTCTTGTTCGATTTTGAATTTCCTCTAACTCCCTTAGCGACGGCCGAAAGACGTCCATATTCCAACGTAAAAAAATCAATCAGCAAACTCGTTTCGCGATACGGGCGTCGATGTAACACAAAGCCTGAAAATGTAATTTTATTTTGCATATTATGCGTTTACTGTTCAGTGAATATTCCTACAGGCTCAATCAGCGACACGATCAGCTGTGCGTTTATTTGCCCCCTGTATTCATTAATATCTAGCTTGTAAGCAATATTTACTTTTGTGATGGCGTCATTTGGCCAAACGTCGGTGTCAACGTTAAATGCAATAGCATCGATAACTTGGTGTCCTTTTTTAAGTACCATTTTTAAGTGTTTTTGCCCGACAATTCGTTGATTCACCAGATCAAACTTCCCGTCAAAAATAGGCTCCTCGAAACCTTGCCCCCAAGGAAATGAATATTTAATGGTTGATGCAACATCAAGATTTAGATCTGTCTCTGTAAGCTCCCCATCAGATAATAAAATGGCTTCTTTAGGTAATTCTCCACTCGCTCTGCTAATTTGCTCATTCAGAACCTTTTCAAAAGACGATAAGTCTTTTCGGTGGATTGAGAGTCCAGCGGCCATAGCGTGACCTCCAAACTTTATGATCAATCCTGGTGATACAGAGTCAACCGCGGCTAACATATCTCTAATGTGGACCCCAGGAATAGAGCGGGCTGAACCTTTTACTATTTCGGCGTTATCATTTGCAAATACGACGGTTGGTCGATAGTACTTTTCTTTGAGTCGCCCTGCTAAAATACCAATCACGCCTTGATGGAAGTCAGGATCATACATCACAATACTGTGTGGAAGTTCCTCTAACGCCATTGAACTTTTGTCCATCGCTTTTTCAGCGAGCTCTTTCATCTGAGATTCAATTTCTTTTCTGGACTGATTAAGCCCATCTAATTGAGCAGATAAATGTCTCGCTTGGCCAGTGTCTTCAGTGAGCAGGCATTCAATTCCACATGACATATCTTGCAAGCGGCCGGCTGCGTTAAGTCTAGGACCAATGGCAAAACCTATATCGGCACTGCAACAAGTTTGGTAATTCTTATTTGCTTGATGTAAGAGGGCTAAAATTCCAGGCCGCGCCCTACCGGCTCGAATCCGTAAAATACCTTGATGAACTAAAATACGATTGTTTTTATCAAGCGAAACCACATCTGCCACGGTTCCAACCGCTACAATATCAAGATATTCGGCCAAGTTTGGCGATGGCAAATTATTCTGATCAAAATATTTCCGATCCGTTAAACAACTTTTCGCCGCAAGCATAGTGTAAAAAGCAACTCCAACGCCGGCGATATGCTTTGACTCGAAGACACAAGACTTTTGATTAGGGTTTACAATGGCGTCAGCATTGGGAAGCGTATCACCCTGTAGATGATGATCGGTTACCACTACTTTTAACCCTCGAGTTTTAGCGTAAGCCACTCCCTCTATACTTGAGATCCCATTGTCTACGGTAATTAATAGATCCGCTGCGTTTTCAATGGCCATATCCACCACAGGGGAGGTCAATCCATAACCATAATCAAAGCGATTCGGAACAATATAGTCCACATTGCTATGCCCCATCGCCTTTAAAGAAAGTATACATAACGCCGTGCTAGTAGCACCATCGGCATCGAAATCTCCGACAATGATGATTTTTTGATTTAACTGAATGGCGTCAGCAATAATTGCGGCTGCTAAGTCGATATCTTTTAATGATTTAAAGTGTAAAAGATCCTTCGTTTTTAATACTAAGTCGTCTTCGGACTTAATCTTTCTGTTAGATAAGATTTTTTTTAAGATCGGGTGATAATCTGAAGATAGATTATCATTGGAAGTTAATTCTCGTCTGTTAATTCGCAATGTTTAGCTCTTATTATTTTCTATGAATGGATTCAATCCACTTAAATTTATCATATTTTTTAGAAGTTAATTAACTTGTTTACTGCATTCTTGAAGGGAGTGATTGCGATGTGAAGCAATTAATCAGTATTGGCAACTTAGAATTGAGCAATAGAAGACCAAAAGATGGCAAATTAATAGAAGGCTAACAGTTATTCTAACCCTTTTGAATTAAGAACTGCTTCTAAGGCATGCATTTTTTCAATAGATTTCATCGCTAAAAATGCAACAGCAAGGGGTAGGAAGGTGAAAAAACTCATTCCATTCTTGACAGCCATAATTACAAAGCAAATAAAAGCACCGATAATAACAAGGCCAATGGCGAGCTTTTTAAGCTTCATTTTTGCTTTCTCTGCAAGTAACTGCTCTGTATCTAACTCGGTATATTCATTATTTACCACTTCTCATCCCCACTAAATATCTGCAACGTTAACGACAATTATCACTAAATTAACATTTAATTTACTGCTCGGTCTATGTATCTCTTAGTCTTAGATCAATCCATAACGCCTTAGCAAACATAGTTGACATATCGAGCTGGGTGGGAATTAAGTTGTTCAATGGCACTGTTGAGCAATATTAGTGCGGATTATTTGTTGGCGTACAACGCCGAAGATTAAAGCATTATAAAAACGCTTATTGGGACTGCTCTTCTTTAATAACCATCTTATATAGGATATCTTTTAACTCAACTCGACGCATCTTCTGAGCCTCTAAATGGTCTTCCGAAGAGACTATCTTTCCAGACTCTAAGCTGTATATTTCATGGTCTAAATCATGATACTCATCAAATAATTTTGAAAAGTGGGCATCGTGCATTTTTAAATGCCGAATGGTGTGGTGATGGTCTGGGAATTCTTTTAATAAACTGTGTTTTTCAAGTGACACCTTTGTTACTCCTCTGAGAGTTGTCATTATCAATTTTAGAAGCTTGCTGTATTGTATTAATTAATACCGCCTACTTCACTTGATACCAATTATCGCTCTTCAAACACCATTAACTTCGGTGAATATCAGAATTGAACCTAATGGATAAAATAATAGACTTATATAAAAATATAGCAGACAGTCTCTGAATTATCCAAGCGGGTTGGTGTTCGATTAAGTCAATAAACTCAGCCTCCTATATGTCAACGCACATCTAGGTTTTAAAGTAGGTTAAAAATCTGCCTGCCGTTTGGCACAAAAAGGATTGTGAGTAGCGTCATCGGTTAAGGTTAAATGTCAAACTCTACCAGCGCAATTACTCCAGTATGGTCAGGAAGATTATGAATACTCAAATGTCCTTTATGATATCGAGCAATAATATTCGCAACAAATAGGCCAAGCCCTAAATGAGACTGCTCAGAAGACGTAGAAGCGCGTACAGATATCATGGAGTTTAATAAGCTTTCTTCGGCATTTTCAGGGAGCAATGGACCCTGATTTGATATGGTTAGAGTGATTTTTTGGTTTTTCTCAAATAATCTAATGCCGATATTGGTACCTTCATTTTTAAATTCTCTTGCATTAGTGACTATTTTATCCAACATTTGAGCCAGCATTTCAGGCGAGCCACTTAACCTAGCTTCCCTCATTTTAATATCCATTATCAAATTTGCATCTTTAAAAGTGTGATTGTAACTTTCGATCCAAACTGGTAACAATTTTGTTAAATCAAACTGCTCGGGTTCGTTATCATTAATTGCCTGTTCCAAACGAGTCGCTTCACTCATGCTATTGAGAATTTTTGACAGTCGATTGATCCCGTCTTTCGCTCTGCTGATATACCGTTGCTTCTCATCATCTGACGTACTCTCTAAAAGGTTATCTAAAGAAGAATTAACGACTGCTACTGGGGTTCTTAATTCATGGGATAATCTAGATGCCATATTTTCCAAATAATGATTATATTGAGATAATTTAGTTAATACCTGATGAAATGAACGCGATAAATCTCCTATTTCGTCATTTGTTTTACTAGGGGAAATAACCGACACTATTTTTCCGTTGGCATCGATAGCATTGTCAGTATCATCTCGTAATCGTCTTATCCTACTAGTAATACTAGAAGACAATGCAAATATTGAAATACAAGCGACTACTAATATGGCAAGTATCAAATGAAATTGCTTTTCCAATGCTTGATTTCGCAAAGTTCGAATACCATGAGTAGTCTGCTCTACCACCACGGCTCCCATGACTTGGTCATCCATATATATTGGATGAGCAGCAGACAATATGACTGCCTTGTTATCAGAACTCAACCTCCACAGCGTACTCGGCTTTCCCTGCATGGCTTGCTCAATATCACTGCCTTCTAACGCATATGCATTGGACAAGTCATCAATAAAGTCTTCTGGAGGTTTAGTCAATAATTGGTAATAAATTGGTAACAGTACTTTTTTTTCGACCCATCGCCAAATACTCAATACATAGCTTGTTTCAACTATCTCATTAGGATAATGTGAATGATCTTGCTTATTACGTTTAATGCCCTGATGAACCCAATCGGCATTGAATATATCGCCAGATTTGGCCAAAACCCTCATATGCCTGTCAAGCACCCAAATTCGGGCCTGTGAATATTCTAGTCCTCTTATAATTCGCTCTATCTCTGGGGATGGGACCAAGATGGTTCCTAGGCCATCAGGTCGGCTTGGATTGGCTGTACCTAGGACATATTTTATTTCTCTAGAGTCTGGATCATCTACATCAATTACTGCAAAAGCGATTTTGTTTGATAGCATAGATAAAGGAAGACGAAGTTCCACATTATATCCATTGGTAGTATTTTCCCAATGTCCTTGGATCCTTGTTTCAAGACTTATTGGAGTCAGAACGCTTTTATCTTCGTCAAGTTTGTAAGCGTTTACCCACCCAGATTCACGAGTAGCCACGATATAGCGCTCAAATTGTCCCATTGAATTAATAATAGAAATTTGGAGAAAATCGTTTCTGTCGATTCTCAGTGAGTTGTCTTCTCGAGTCACGACGCTATCATCCATGACTTTAAACATTGCGTACAGATACCCATCATATTTACCCACCATATGTTCGAAGCTAATGCTAGAAGGTTGATAAATAGTTTTTTGTTCTATTATATTTTCAGAGTCATATGAGATCGTATAATCTTGATAAGATTGCCAGTCAGAAAGCATGCCATCTAACTTGATAGGGAAATCAATTTGGTGAGCGTACAAATCGGTCCCTGGGGTAATGTCTGGTAAAAATACTCTATGTTTATCGAATAAAGAAGGCCTCTCGTGTAAGACTGTCGCGACCACCCTAGCGGTTCCTACCAAAGATTGCTCCTGCCCTTCTCGCAAAAAGTTTTCTAGCTCCCAAACATATTGATGGCTCATAAAAGGAATGGCCAGTAGGAAAGACGCTGAAATAAGAATTTTTGTTCTTATACCTAATGAAAATTTCATTGTTGACAGAAGTGCACCTTTTCGCATGCCGTAATTACTCTTCATGTTTCCATCTGTATCCCATTCCATATACGGTTTCGATACAGTCGAAACGGCTGTCTATTTGGATGAATTTTTTTCGTATTCTTTTAATATGAGAGGTAATTGTCGTGTCATCCACCACCATTTTGGATTCATCCATTAGTTGTTGCCGACTTTTAACATGCCCTTCATGCTTTATAATAGCAAATAGCATCCAAAACTCTGTCACCGTTAACTCAATGGGTTTTGATTTCCAAGTGCTTACCATACGGTTGGTGTCCATACTCAGTGAGCCAAGCTTTGTTATGTCTTTGCTCTCTTGTGGAATTTTCATACTTTCTGTCCGCCTGAACAATGCAGAAATCCTAGCCAATAGATGAGGCAAGCTAATATCTTTTGATAGATAATCATCGGCTCCCATTCGAAGACCACTTATAGTATCCAAGTCGTTATCTCGTGCGGTTAAGAACACTATAGGCAAAGTGATGGACTTAGCTCGAAGTTGTTGGCATAGTGCGAATCCACCGTCAATTTCGTCTCCTAACCCAATGTCAATTATGGCTAAATCAGGCTGAGACTTATTAAAATATGCTTCAGCCGAAGGTCTGTCTGCTAATGAGATTACCTTATATCCCTGTCTAATCAATGCCGCTTCGTAATTATTTCGCAATGCTGGCTCGTCTTCTATCAATGCTATCGTTTTTTGCATCGTTTACCCTTTACTTCTGCTCTATATTGTTTGACCGACTAAACTCAAATAGTTGCGCGAATAATGCACAGATACCACATCAAGCTTTTTGATAGTCAACAATTATTAATTAAATAATTAAGAAGACAAAGCTTTAATCAACCTTCTCCGCGCATTTCCATATTTCTGCCACAATTTACCTCCACATTGCCACTTTTGCTCCACGAAAAAGCCAAATTAGCTTGTTTTAATAATACTCGAAATCAAAACAACCACGTTTTCTGGAGAAAATTATGAAAAAATTATTTATTGCTACATCTATCGCATTTTGTCTTTCAACCAATGTTGCACTAGCTCAAAGTGGAACAGTATCCGAAAAATCTAAGATCACTGAGGAAAAAAAGACTGAAATGATTGGCTTTGGCTCAGGAATGGTATCTGGAGCGCTTGTAGGTGGACCAGTAGGGGCAATAGTGGGTGGCATTTTCGGGGTATTGATTGCCGAAGACGTTAATAATGACAAAGTTATTCAAGCTTCTAAACGAGACTTGCGGAATATTCAAGGCCAGTTATCTGCTGAGAAATATGAGAACAAACGCCTTGAAGGCCAATTGTTAGCAATGGAAAAACAAAAGATGACCCACTTGGCTTCTCTTGATAACCATTCAGAACAAGCATTTTTAGACCAAGTGAAAAACTTTGAGACACGTCTGATGTTTAAAACAGCATCTTATTTCATCGAAGATATTTATATGGAGCAATTGGACGGTCTAGCCTCGGTATTGCGCGAATTCCCTCATTTAAAAATTAATATAACCGGTTATGCAGATAAGCGTGGAGACAAGCAATACAATCAGTCTCTTTCTGAAAAACGGGCAAATGCGGTTAAAGAATATTTAGTGAGCAGGCAGGTTAACACTCGACAAATTGAAGTAGCGGGCGCAGGAGAGCTTGCAACTACTACAAAAACATATGAAACAGGTGACATTCCTAATGGTTCTGAACTTGATTTGACCACTGACAATACATACCAGAATGCTGATAGTCCCGAAAACCCAACCAATGCTAATAAGATTGAGCTTTCTAACATAGAAGACCTCTTTTTTGCTAGGAAAGTAAACATCCGTTTTGTCACAAACACCTCTCAAATGACAGCAGCCAAATAAGGCTGCTGTACCCTAATTAGTTTAAGTTTAGGCTAGATAATTATGAGTAAAATACAACGAGCTATTCTAATTTTAGCAGCCTTTGGAGTCGTTAGTATTGTAATGAGCCAAGTCAACGAATACTACTCTGATACACCTCAAAGTGCTGACAGTTCATTTGCCCACATTGGCGAGAATTTCTCAGGAAATATGGTGATCATGGATGCTAACGACGAGCGCTCAAAGCTTCAAGGAGACATAATAAATGACAAATTAAAACATAATAAAAACAGAAGCATAAAAAGGAATTCACAAATAGTCACTAACATTTACCAAACTACAAATGGCAGTTTTTACTTTGAAGCTTCACAGCAAGAGATGCTGCAATACTCAAAGGGCGTAGGACATGAAAATCAAGCAAAGAGGGGCGACTCAAGACCACAATTCATAGCGTCTCATCTTGATACAACTGATGTGGAAGTAACCGTATCAGGTCCAATAGCCAGAACCAAATTGACGCAAACTTTTAAGAATCATTTTAGTGAAGTTCGCTCAGGTATTTATGTGTTTCCATTACCTGAAGATGCTGCGGTAGATTCGTTGAAAATGAAAATCGGGGACAGAATCATCACGGGTCAAATTAAACGTAAAGACAAGGCTGCCGATATTTACAACAGAGCGAAACAGAAAGGTCAACAAGCCTCTTTGGTATCCCAACTTAGACCCAATATATTCACCAGCCATGTGGCCAATATACCCCCAAATCAATCTATAGACGTCACCATTGAATATCAACAACTGGTTAAACACGAAGGTTCAAACTTTTCTTTGCGATTGCCTTTGAGCATTACACCTCGTTATACACCAGCCAATTCACTAGAGGAAGTAACTCAGTTAGCTGACACGGCTTTTTTAATACAACCGTATTTAGAAACTGACACCAATATCAGAATCAACATCAATAGCGGTATACCGGTGACCAACATTGAAAGCAAGCATCACCCAGTCAGAGTGACTAACGACCAACATGTGTATGAGGTCATATTAGATACCAAGCAACCTGTCAATCGAGACTTTGTATTGAATTGGTCACTTCAACAAGGGCTCAATATTCAAGCTGCTCATCTTAGCTACACCGACGAACATTATGACTACGGTCTAATCACTTTAGTCCCTCCTAAATTTGCAAAGCTAAACAGTCCGAGACAAATTTTATTTGTACTTGATGTGTCAGGTTCGATGGTAGGAGAGTCAATAATACAGGCCAAAAAAGCCATTGCTCTTGCAATAAACGACTTGAACAATGATGACTACTTCAACCTTATAAGTTTCCACTCACAAGCTGACAGTGTTTTCGATTCAAGTAAATCAGCAAACGCAACAAATAAAGAACAAGCGTTAAATTATTTATATGGTCTTAAAGCAAATGGCGGAACTGAGATAGAAAAAGCCCTAAATCGAGTTTTTAAACACAAAGAAAAAGAAAACGTATTAAACCAAGTTTTGTTTGCAACTGATGGTAGTGTCAGCAATGAGCATGAGTTATTGGGAATAATTAATAAGAATCTAGGCGGTTTTAGATTCTTTACAGTAGGAATTGGCAACGCACCAAATAGTTACTTTATGAGCGAATCTGCTTATGTTGGTAAAGGTAGCTATACATTTATCGGTGACGTCTCCCAAGTTGAAACTCAAATGAAAGCTCTTTTAGAAAAACTAAAACATCCGTCTTTGACCAATTTGACCCTCGAATTTGAAGATGCTGCAAAAGCCTTTGAGTTCGAAATTTATCCAGAGATTATTCCCGACCTTTATGCTTCAGAATTGATTCATATCAGTTATAGAAAGCGTAAACTAAATAAATTTTCTGATCTGCAATCCAATGATTTATTGGATTCAAATAAGGCAAAGAGCGAATTACTGAATGAACTGTCCACTCTGAGAATAAATGGAGAGTTTTTATCTGAAACTACTGATAGTAGCTTAGCCATGCGCAAATGGTCTAATGCACTTCCAATATACGATATTAACACTGCGTCAGGTTTAGACAAGCATTGGGCAAGGCAAAAAATAAGGTCGCTAACTAACCAACGGTATAGAGCATTGACATCTCGCGGCCAAGAAACGAAAAAATTTGCTGAAAATATAAACGAGCATATTACCCAACTAGCGTTAAAGTACTCTTTAGTCAGCGAGTTCACAAGCTTAATAGCAGTTGATCATACCTCCATCGGTGACATTCGAAATAAAAGCACGAAACGAAAAGAAATGAACGCAAAAATAGCTAGATTGCCTCAAACGTCGACTAATAGCCTTTTGTATTTGTTTTTAGGGATATTGATTATTTGCCTAGTATTGCTATCAAAAAATCTAGAAATAACCTTTAAGGATCGAGTGGGAATTTAGAATGTTTAATCGAAATTTTTTAAGAATAATCGCTCTGCTTACTGGAATGATACTTATCCTAAACGGAAGTTATATACAAATCAAAGCTTGGCTTGCTCAGCACCTTATAGAATATAGTTTTGCTCAGTTCATACAGACTCACGAGCATTCGAAACCTTGGCCTTGGGCGGATACACACGCTATTGCTAAATTACACATAGGTGACACAACGAACTTTATCCTTCATGACGCCAATATGCGCAACCTGGCTTTTGGTCCGGCGCATTTTATTGGCAGTACTTTCCCAGGAGATAAAGGTAACAGCGTCATACTTGGACACAGAGACACTCACTTTGCTCACTTGAAAAATATCGAGATTGGACAAACCATACGAGTGAGCACCCATATGTCCGATACCAATTATCGAGTGGAAGAAATTATGATCGTAAATCAAACGGACGTAGGGATCCTAGAGAACATGAATCAAACAGCATTGACATTAATAACATGCTATCCATTTAACTCAATCTCTCCTGCTCCTGATCAAAGGTTTGTCGTCAGAGCGATTAAAGAAAGCTAGCTGGCAGATTGAATTCTTTGCAGAAGCTGCCTTGCAGGTTGATATCCAGGTATTACTGAACCATCCGACAGAATAATATTAGGTGTTCCTTGTACGCCCACTTTTTGTCCAAATTTATATTGTTCTGCCACATCGTTTGCACAGCTACTGCCAGAAACTCTCTTACCCGCTTTAGCATCTGTCATCGCCTGTTGAGGATCTTCTGAACACCAAATGGAAACAGTGTCTTGATAAGTTTGACTGTCAATACCCGCTCTTGGCCAAGCCAAGTATCTGACTGTAATTCCTAAATCGTGATATTGCTGCAATTCGTTGTGTAATTTTCTGCAATATCCACAAGTTGCGTCGGTAAATACGTTAATCACGTATTTTTCATCTGCGGCAGGAAATTCAATTACTGAGTCTGAAAACGCTTTTAAACCTTCTAAGCGAACATCTCTTAGCGCCACTTCTGTTTCATCGATTACATTTTGGTTCCCTATATTAAACACTCGTGCCTGCAAAAAATAATCACCATCGTTACTCGCGTAAAACAAGCCTCTGTCGGTAAATATTTGCTGCAATCCAGGCACTGGAGAGTCGGCTATCGCTTCAATTTCAAAGTTTAGTTTTTCTGAAACAGCGGCTCTTATTTTTTGCTCATTCGCTTGCTGCGCGTTTTCTGGAGCGTTGTTTGAATTGATTAGCAGTAGACCAATAATGCCTAGTGCAACAATCACTAAAATAACAATGGGTTTTAATTTCATTAATACATCCGTAGATAAATTTCAAAAATAAAGTAAAAAGTAGACTTCTGTAAATGTTATATAGAGCATAATACAGGTTAAAGACCGTTTCACTCGTAAAATGGTTTCATTTTTTTTAAACGTTCTATTATCCCCTAGGATGATGCGTCTCTACCATTTTCTTAAGTCTTTCTGAAGCGACATGGGTATAAATTTGGGTGGTCGATAAGTCTGAATGGCCAAGAAGCATTTGCACAGCTCGTAAATCCGCACCATGATTGAGCAAGTGTGTCGCAAAGGCATGTCGAAGTGTATGAGGCGATAGCTTTGCTTCGATTCCAGCTACAACAGCGTAATGCTTGATCCGATGCCAGAATGTCTGTCGAGTCATTCGCGTGCCTCTGGTACTTGGAAATACGACATTACTTGGCTGTTTTAGCAATTCTTGGCGAGCCTCTCGCAAATAGACCTCTACAGCCTCTAACGCTTGTTCCCCCATCGGGACTAACCGCTCTTTGCCCCCTTTGCCCGTTATTCTAATTACACCTTGACGCAGACCTATTTCATGTAATTGCAAATTCACTAATTCAGTCACTCTGATGCCTGTTGCGTACAAAAGTTCGAGCATGGCTTTGTCTCTAATTTGCACCGGTTCAAAATTGTTCGGGGCACCTAATAACTTGTCTACTTGGTGCTCTGATAGAGTTTTTGGCAAAGATTGAGGCAATTTAGGGTTTGATATGAATTCAAGCGGATTGTCTTTTCTTTGCTGAGATTCAATCAGACTCAAGTAAAATGCACGGCAGGAGCTAAGGGTTCTAGCCGTTGAGCGCGCCGAGTAACTCTGCTCATCTCGCACCGCTAGATAGGCTTGAATATGAGTAGGAGTAGCATTTCTTAAGTCGCTTTCGTTGCAATATTTTTGTAAAAACAAAGCCAGAAGAGTCAAATCAGTTCGATAAGAACTGGTGGTATTTTCACTCAACCCTCTCTCTAACCAGAGCTTGGTGATAAATTGCTCTATAAGATCCTGATTTTTTTCAGAAAGGATGATGGTAGAGAGTTGCTGTTTTAAGGGTTTAACCGCCATTTTTTTACGCGTCATGATTGTGGTTTTGAGGTTAATGTACTACATCCCTCTTTTCTCTTTAACCAACTCGTAAGCGGCTTGGATGTCTTGGGTTTTATTTTTTGCTAACTCTATTGCTTGGTCTGGCAGTCCTTTCGCTGAAAGCTTATCTGGATGATGCAGCGACATTTGCTTTTTATATGCCCTTTTAATAGCTTTGTCATCATCTGACTCATTCGCACCTAAAATTTTGTATGCATCTTGGAGTGAGTTGGCACTTGAATACTTTTGATATTGCTGTTGCCTTTGTCGACTTCTTGAACCACCGGCACTTTGTTGATGAAACGATGAGCGAAAACGTTGCTCCGCCTCGTAAGTTGAAATGAGAAAATGCAGGTCTTTTTGTTGAAAACCTAAAGATTTAGCTATTTTTTCTAATACCAGCAACTCTTGTTGTGTGATTTTTCCATCCGCGCATGCCGCACTGATTAAGATTTCCAAAAAGACTTGCAGCACATCGCGTCGAGAATGGCAATGTGCTTTAAACTCTGACAGCATTTGCTCTAGTGGAAAGTCTTTCTCTTTTCCCTCCCTAAAAGCCTGTTGAGCTTCTTTTCTCGCCCCATCGGAAAGCTGCATGTTATCCATTAATGCAGTGGCAACCGCTATTTCTTCTTGTGTGACTTGGCCGTCGGCTTTGGAGATATGCCCCAACGATGAAAAAAGAGCGTGAAAAAAGATCGCTTGTTGTTGCAAGCTCGTCTGCGAACTAAAAAATCTTGCAAATCCACCTTTATTAGAAAACTCTTGCGCGTATATCTTATCGAAAAGATATCCTATTAAAAGACCGAGTATTAAGCCAGGCAGCTTTAGTACAGCAAGCCCGATAAGTGCGCCAACTATTTTTCCATACATACTAATTTAAAATTTTTCCTTGAACGATCAGCTTTAGCGAAAAGTGTAAGCACCTTATGCTCTTTTTGAAAGAATTTCTCATATTTTCTGACAAAAAAATTAGCATTTAGCATTAAAATTGGCCCTAACTTTGCGATTTTATTGGCAACTTCAAGCCTTAACTATTACCATATCACCCAATTATTGCACGAACCTATACTCGACGTTAAAAAGCGCAAAGAAAAAATGGTTTTTGTGCTATTTTTCTTTACCAACTAATATTTCTGGCGGTTTTTTTCGTTAATGCAACTATCAGTGAAAACATTTATAAATACAAGAAGTTATTCGTATTTGAAAATAAATGCCAGCAATATGGCCGCTGTTATTGTACTTACGATCCTTTCGGTTTTCAGTCTAACAGGGGCGACTCAAGAGGCAACATCAGATAAAACCAAAGCAAGCAATTCGGACACAGGCGAAATACGTCAATTGCTTGAGGTCCCAAGTCTTGAAACTAACGTGCATTGCGTTAACTTTGCACATAATTTTACTGAGCCTGAAGTTGCTACAAATAATATACTGGTAAAGTCAGAATCTGCACTTGTTGTTAAAGATGAGTTAGCCGTATTTGAAGGCAACGTGTCCATATCTAGCGCCACTTCAATTATTAAAGCTGACAGTGCAAATATATTGGAGTCTGGACAAGAGATTAAAGCTCAAGGCGATGTTGAATATACAGACAAATTGTTGAAAGTTAATAGTGAATCGGTGGAAGTAAATGCTCAACTTAAGCTTCTTCAGATGCAGGACACTGAATACAATATAGCGGGCATTAATGGTCGAGGTGGAGCTGACATTTTATCGGTATCACAAGAAAGAGGCGTGCTTTTAGAAGACGTTTCCTTCACTACCTGCCCTAAAGGAAGCGAAGATTGGAAAATACAAGCATCTGAAATTTCCATTGGTAAAGATAAACCTTACGGTCAAGCTTTTAATACTCGATTTTACCTAGCGGACGTTCCTGTTTTTTATCTACCCTATTTTGCATTCCCCATTACCACTGAGCGACAAACTGGTTTTTTATTTCCCAAATTTGAAAGCTCATCTTTTACCGGAATTGAGTGGGAGCAACCTTTTTATTGGAATATAGCGCCCAATATGGATGCCACAGTGTCAACTCGACTAATGACCAAAAGAGGCTTGCAACTTAAGTCAGAGTTTAGATATTTATTCGAATCTCAGAGTGGTGAACTGCAGTTAGAATATCTGCCGTCTGACAACAATCGTAATAATTTGGATAAACAAAGATATTTTTATCGATTCCTTCATCAAGGCGTCTTGTCTAAGGGTTGGACACTGCATGCTGATATTAGTGATATCAGCGACGATAATTATATTATCGAACTGGGCTCAGATTACTACAATCAAGCCGACACTCATTTATACAGAAGACTCGGATTGAATTACGTATCCGAATCCTTAGACTTTTCAGTATTTGTGCGCGATTTCACGACTATCGGTCAAGCTGCAAGCAACTATAGAGCGCTCCCTGAAGCAAAACTTAATTATACAACTAGTTTGTCTGAATTAGTGAACTTTGGCATCAACTCAGAACTTGCCTATTTCGAAAATGATGCAGAATTTCTTCCAAATGCGTTTCGGTTTCACGTAGAGCCCTCTATTAGCATCCCATATCAGAAAGCATGGGGAGAGCTCCTGGCACAGGCTAGTGTTTTACATACTGTTTACGATCAAGATTTAAAAGACCAAGAGCTCGGACTAGACGAAAATGTAAATAGGACACTTGGCCAATTAAGACTGTTTGGGTCTTTAATTTTTGAAAAACAACAAAGCCTATTCGGCTCAGACTATAACCTGACCATTGAGCCTAAGGCGCAGTACCTTTTCACTAGTTTTGAAGAGCAAAGCAATATTGGTTTGTACGACTCCACTCCGATTTTAAATAATTTTACTAATTTGTTCAGAGGTCAGGAATTTACCGGGTTAGACCGGATTAACGACAATAACCAAATTACCTTGGGAGCAACCTCAAGATTAATCGATGAAAACAATAGTGAAGTGTTGGTTGCGAGCATTGGTCAGATATTTTACATAGAAGAATCTCAATTGATCGATAGCGGGCGAGAGGGCGACCGCTCTTCTATTGCCGCTGAATTAGACTGGCAAGTGAACCAAAATTGGTTTTTACACTCAGATATACAACTTGAGAACCAAACCAATCGGGTTGAACGCAGCAGTCTATCCACCGAGTATCGACTCAGCGAAAACAAACTTATCCAATTAAACCATAGATACATTCGCGAGTTATCTAACGAACGTATTGATCAATTTGGGATATCAGCCAGTTGGCCGTTATCAAAAAACTGGCATTGGGTAGGCAGATACTATAGAGATATAGAGCGTGCAAGAAGTGTTGAAACGTTTTTTGGTATAGAATATGAAAGCTGTTGTTGGGCACTTAGATTCACCGTTAAAAGGCACTTAGCTACTCGTTTCAATAATGCTGGCATTCGCGACCTAAATGAATTTGATTCTGGCGTGGCCATTCAATTTATTTTTAAAGGCATGGGAAGCAGTGGTAAAAGTAACAGGAAAATTGATATGCTCAGCCAGGGGCTATTTGGTTACCGTCAACCATTTGTATTAAATTAAGGTTAGATTTTAGAGATTTATGAAAAAATTACTTACCATCTTTGCGTCGTTACTACTATTGCAATCAGTGATTACGGCTCAAGCAAAAGAACTACTTGACAAAGTAGCCGTTATTGTTGACCAAGGCGTTATCCTAGAAAGTGAAATAGAGGCGCTGGTCACAGACGTAAAAGCTGGAGCACAAGCAGATAATCAAACACTTCCCTCTGATGCTGCATTAAGACGACAGGCTATAGAACGCTTGATCTTAGAGAATTTACAAATGCAGATGGCTCAGAGAATGGGTATCCAAATTAGTGATCCCCAGTTAGACCAGACAATCCAAAATATCGCAGCTCAGCAACAAACGACGCTAGTGGAGCTTCGCCAACAAATTGCTAGACAAGGCATTGCCTATGAAGATTACAGAGAGCAAGTTAGAAAAGAATTGATCACAGGTGAGGTAAGAAGGGCTAATGTGAGACGCCGTATTTACATCACCGAGCAAGAAATTAACACACTGATTGACATCATCAATCAACAGGGCGATCAGCAAGCTGAATATAGACTATCTCACATTCTTATTGAGATTCCAGGACAAGCGACCGAAGAGGACATTACAGAGGCCAGAACTCGGTCTGAAAGAATCCTTAATTTATTGTCAGAAGGTTCGGATTTTGCGCGCCTTGCCATTGCCGCTTCGTCTGGCGCAAAAGCGCTTGAAGGTGGTGATATGGGGTGGATGAACATAAACTCTATGCCCACTCTATTTGCTGAAGCGGTTAATGGAAAGAAAAAGGCTGATGTTATTGGCCCAATTCGGAGCGGAGCGGGATTCCATATATTAAAAATTGCGGATACACGGGGTATCGAAACAGTGGAAGTTGAAGAGGTCAACGCTAGACATATATTAATTCAGCCTTCTATTATCTTAAGCGATGCAAAAGCAGAGCAAATGCTCACTGAGTTTAGAGCACAGTTAATCGAAGGTACCGCAGACTTTGCTGACTTAGCTAAAGAATATTCTGAAGATCCTGGCTCAGCTCTGAAAGGCGGTGTGTTGGGCTGGAACGACCCTAACATTTATGTTCCAGAGTTTAAGAATGCTCTGGCGGCACTTGAAAAAGATGAGTACAGCATGCCCATTCGCAGTCAACACGGATGGCATTTGATTCAGTTAATTGATAGACGCATAGATGATGCCACTGAAAAACGAAAAAAAGACAGAGCATATCAGCTTATTTTCAATAGAAAGTTTCAAGAAGAGACCGATGCTTGGTTAAGAGAGATGCGTGACCAAGCATATATTGAAGTTGTAGATGAGAATGCATAAATGAATACCAATGGATCGGAAATATCTTCTAGCGGTGCTAATGTCACAATCAAAATTGCTGTAACGCCTGGCGAACCAGCGGGTATTGGGCCAGACTTGGTCATATTATTGAGTGATCGCGTTTGGCCAGCACAAATTGTTGTATTCGCTGATAAAGAGCTTATGCAAGAAAGAGCCGAACAGTTGGGTCAAAAGGTTACCATTATTGATTACTCAGAAAATGAAGATAGAGTCCAGCAAGCTGGGGAAATTTTGGTTTATCACGTCCCAACACAATGCCCGGTAGAAGCAGGAGTGCTAAATAGCGACAATGGACATTATGTTGTCGATACGCTTCGCCTTGCGTGTGAAGCAAATATGCAAGGAAAATTCGATGCGGTGGTCACAGGACCTGTTCACAAAGGCATAATAAATAAGGCTGGTATATCATTCAGCGGACATACGGAATACTTTGCTCAGCAATCGAATACAGCCGATGTGGTTATGATGTTGGCAACCGATGGGTTACGAGTTTGTCTAGCGACCACTCATATTCCTTTGGCTTATGTAAGTAAGGCAATTACTCCCGAGCGGATTGAGAAAGTGATCAGCATCATGCAGTCCGATTTAAAATCAAAATTTGGTATTCCCAATCCAAAAATATACATTTGCGGATTAAATCCACATGCTGGCGAAGATGGGCATTTGGGAACAGAAGAAATCCAGATAATTTCTCCGACCTTAGAAATGTTAAGAGCTAGGGGAATGAACTTGGTTGGCCCATTACCCGCAGACACCATTTTTCAACCTAAATACTTACAAGACGCTGATGCGGTATTGGCCATGTACCATGATCAGGGGTTACCAGTATTGAAATTCAAAGGCTTTGGTAACTCTGTTAATATTACGTTGGGGCTTCCATTCATTAGAACCTCGGTTGACCATGGCACTGCTGTAGATTTGGCAGCCACAGGGGTTACCGATACAGGCAGTTTTCAACGAGCTATCACGGACGCAATAAATCTAGCCAATAAGAAATCATGAACAAAAAACATCTAGGGCATACTGCTAGAAAGAGGTTTGGCCAAAACTTCTTGCATGACCAATACATTATTGATCACATCGTCTCTGCTATAAATCCAACAAATGGTCAAGATTTAGTCGAGATTGGGCCTGGCCTTGGCGCACTAACTGAACCAGTAGCAGAGATGATTGACAAACTCACCGTGATTGAGTTGGACAGAGATTTAGCGAAACGGTTGCGCTCTCATCCTTTCATACAAGATAAACTCAATGTAATAGAAGAGGATGCTTTGAAATTCGACTTCAGTACCATGGCCAGTGACAGCAGTTCAGGCCCCTCAAAGTTAAGAGTATTTGGAAATTTACCTTATAATATTTCTACTCCTTTGATGTTTCATTTATTTAAGTTCTCCGAACTTATAGAAGATATGCATTTTATGCTTCAACTGGAGGTGGTCAAAAGACTTTGTGCGACTAACAAAGATAAACTCTACGGGCGGTTATCGGTTATGGCACAGTATTTTTGTCAGCCAACAGTTGTCTTGATGGTACCTCCTAGTGCATTTAAGCCTCCCCCCAAGGTTGAGTCAGCGGTAGTTCGTCTCGTTCCGCATCGAAATCCGCCAGTCAACTTACACGATATAGATACCTTGCAAGTAGTGGTCACCTCGGCATTTAATCAGCGCAGAAAAACCATACGAAACAGCCTCAAAAACTTGTTGAATGAATCTCAAATTACTAAGCTTGAGGTAAACCCGGAGTCGCGAGCACAAGAGTTGTCGCTTAACGACTTTGCAAAGCTAGCAAATAGTTATTATGAGCGGAAAAAGTATGACACATGATATTCATATCGATGTTGACAGCGAATATATTGGTCGACAGAAAAATAACGACCATGATGCCTACGTGTTTAAATATACGGTTACCATCACCAATAATAGCGATTGTCCTGTTCAGCTTATCAGCAGATATTGGTTAATCACGAATGGTGATGGCGAAAAAATAGAAGTATCAGGTAAAGGAGTAGTTGGCGAACAACCTATTATTGAATCTAATAAAAAATATTCCTACACTAGTGCTTCAATGCTAAAAACTGAAGTTGGATTTATGGAGGGTTTTTATCACTTTCTCGACGCAGAAGAAAATGAATTTAAAGCCCCCATTCCCCCTTTTAGCTTGGCAGTTCCTAACGTGCTGCACTGACGCTTTTCAAGTCTTAAAGACAAGTGAATAACATGAATAAAAACTACGTTATTGGTGATATTCAGGGCTGTTATAAAGGGCTACGAGCGGCCCTTAAAAAAGTTAAGTTTAATCCAGAAGTAGATAAACTGTGGGCAGTGGGTGATTTGATAGCTAGAGGACCAGACAGCTTATCTACACTCCAGTATCTATCCGATTTAGGACCACAGTTTGATACCGTATTAGGTAATCATGATTTACATCTTATTGCCACGGCTTTTGGAATCCATGCGCCTAAGTCCCGAGACAAACTTAATACACTTATTAATGACAGATATTTTGATAAATATATAGATTTTTTGTTATCCAAACCGCTCGCCATCCAACCCGACGAAAACTCTATTATAACTCACGCAGGACTTTACCCTAAATGGTCGATAAAAAAAGCTCTGGCACTGTCTGACGAAATTCATATCCAACTGAATGGAAGTAACCCTAAAAAGGTTCTTTCAAATATGTATGGTAATTTACCCAACTCATGGGACAAATCTTTGACTAGGCATGCGAGAAATAGATTTATAATAAACGCGTTTACAAGAATGCGGTACTTGAATCATGACTATTCACTGGATTTTAGTAACAAATGCCATCCATCTTACGCCAGTAAAGAAATAATCCCTTGGTATATGGCATTAAACCCTAAGTTGAAACCTAAACATACTATTTATTTTGGCCATTGGGCAGCTTTGCTTGGTGAGATCCCCAGTAACATACCAAATCCCTCCAATATAAAGGCATTAGACACCGGATACGTTTGGGGTAATAGCTTATCAATTTACTGCATCGAGGATAAAAAACTATTTCAATATCGCGCATAAAGTTTTTAATCAAAACGGCGATACACTGCTATAGCACCATATTTTTATACACCTTTAGCAGGAGAAGTTATGCGTATCACCGTGGCAATGAGAGTGATCGGCGGTTTTGTTGTAATAAGTTTATTATTAATCGCGTTAGGGATTTCCTCCATTACTAGCGTAAATCGCATTGGAAACGCATCCTCTGAACTTAGTGATGTAGCTTTGCCTACTGTTGCGGGGACTTCTAATCTAAAGGCGAGCTTCCTTAACTTGGGTCGTCTTACTTTTGAAAGTTTTGTTTCAGAAAACTTAGATGACGTGAAAGAAAAACAAGCAAGCTTCAAAAATGCACAAAAAAACTTCGACCAAACCATTTTAAAGCTGACTGACGTGGTAAAAGGTGACAGAGAGTTATCTGCTTCTGTCTCATCCATACAATCCACATACAATGATTATCAGCAAAATGCTAATAACACATTCATTGCTCATATCCGCAACATAGAATTACAACTAAAGCTTGAAGAATTAACGGATGACGTAGAAGAGAAAATTGATGACGCATCTTCTTTACTGTTGGATTTTACTTACCTTGAAGATCTCGAAAACTCAGCTAGCTTGCAACAAGCTTCAGTGTTAGCGGAGCCGATGGAATCAGGCTTACTGACACTTTTTACGGTTATAGCAGAATATAAAAACACTTTAATGTTGCAAAGAGCTGAACTTCGTGTCCAAGAAGTGGAAGTGCTTTTGGAACAAGCAAATGAACGGATGCTTGAAATAGCAAACGTCGCCAATGGTCAAGACTCCTCCGGAACGCTTGATGAAATATCCGAATTAATGAATGGCATAAACAGTTTAATTACCTCAAACGATGGGATTTTGTCCACGAAACTAAACCAAATTAGAAGCAGTTTAGAGGCAGGTGAAAGTCTAAAGAAATCAGACGCTGCCATTGAAATGGCATTGTCTCAGTTACAAAAGCTAAATGCATTGGGGGATAATAAAGCAGTTGATATAAAAGCCCGTGTTGATGGTCAAATATCCAATAGTACGTTGATTGTGATCGCAGTCATTATTGGTTCTTTATTGCTTGCTGCCGGCATTGCCTACGTGAGCGTAAGAGCCATAACTATCCCACTTGACCGAGTAAATAGCTTGCTGAAGATCGCCTCTTCTGGAGATTTAACTCAACGTTTAGATGAGTCTTCTAAAGATGAATTTGGTTTACTATCTAAAAACTGCAACCAATTAATTGATAGTCTCAAGGAACTTATATTTTCAATTAACCAGAGAGCTGATCAATTAGCTGCAGCCAGCGTTGAAACGTCTACCGTCACTATGCAAACAACGGACTCAATCGAGAATCAAAAATCTCAGATTTCTCAGGTTGCGGCGGCAACAACGGAGATGCATACAACATCAGAGCTTGTGTCAAACAGTGCGGACGATACATTACAACAGATAAAGCACGCTGATGAAGAAGCGGAAAAGGTTAAAGCAATATCTGCTGAAAACAAAACGACAATACAAATATTAGCCAAAGACGTTGAACAAGCTGCTGAAGTTATTAATAAACTTCACCAAGACAGTGCCAGTATTGGTGGAATTTTGGATGTGATAAGAGGGGTGGCAGACCAAACAAATTTATTGGCTCTCAACGCCGCTATTGAAGCAGCTAGAGCCGGTGAACAAGGTCGTGGTTTTGCGGTTGTCGCGGACGAAGTTAGAACCTTAGCAAGCAGAACGCAAGAGTCCACACAAGAAATTAATGCAATGATCGAGGTATTGCAAGCCGGTGCGGAAAAAGCCGTTGATGTGATGAACCAAGGCAAAGAACAAACCTTCGTATGCGTTGAGCAGACCGAGAATGCAGCAAATGCACTAAACCTAATTACTGATGCGGTTCACAAGGCATATGAGGTAAGCACGAGAATAGAACATGCAGCAAGAGAGCAGCATACAGTGTCGTCTCAGATAAGTGAGCGATTAGAAAATATTGTCGGTATTGCGGAACAAACGACTATCGGGGCCAAACAAACCTCAGAATCAAGCTCTGAGGTTGCTAGACTAGCAGAAGAATTACAAGAATCGATAGGCAGATTTAAAGTCTAATTGATTGACTCATAGTCTTATTAACTTCAATTCGTTATTCAGGTAGCGCACTATGCAAAAGATTATTCAAATAGTGCGCTATGTAAGCGCCTCACGATGTCATCGCTGTCTTGATTGTTGACTACAAATGACAAGTTATGCACGTTTGCGCCAAAACAAATCATTCTTAGATTGAAATCGGAAATAGCAGAGAAAATACTAGATGATACCCCGGCTTCACTGTGCATATTATTTCCAACAACGGTCACTGCATCTAAATTTCGCTCTACAGACACCTCACATATGTTGCTCAATTCAATAAGCGTTTCCTTGTTCATTTTCTCAGACATTGAGTTTGGAGGATTGTCTAGTGTAAAAGAGACTGAAATTTCTGAAGTAGTGATCAAGTCAACACTTAACTCGTGTTTAGCGATAATATGAAATACTCGCTCTAGAAAACCCTTTGCATACATCATCTTCGGCGTCTTCACGGTGACTAAAACTTGATCTTTGCGTCGAGTTACCGCTCTAAATGCCGGTTCATGGTCGCAATTACGCTTTATCCAAGTCCCTCCCTTATCAGGCTCCTTGCTTGAACCAACAAACACAGCAATGTCTTTTCTTAAAGCTGGCTCCATGGTTGCAGGATGTAAAACTTTGGCCCCAAAAGTGGCCATCTCAGCGGCCTCTTCAAAACTTAATTCAGGTAATGGCTTAGCTTTATCAGTAATTCTAGGATCGGTTGTATAGACACCAATTACATCTGTCCATATCTCACAAGTGGCGGCATCGAGCGCCTCAGCCAAAAGAGCAGCAGTGAAGTCTGAACCTCCTCGACCTAGCGTGGTTGTTCTGCCTTGCTCATCAGCGCCAACGAAGCCTTGGGTCACAACAATATTATTTTCAGTTTCAGGCAGTAACAATTGATGCACCAAGGTCTTGATATTAGGGACATCGGGGATTGCCTCAGTGAACTTAGAATCGGTTCTCAGAACTTTTCTCACATCAAAGTTAATTGCAGATACGCCTTGTTCACGAATAACAGCGGCGCAAAGTAGGGATGACATTCTTTCGCCCATAGATAAAACGGCATCTTTTAAATCATCGCGATAAATGATTTCTTCATGTCTGGCAAGGGTATCTAGCTCATCAAGCAACGCAAATAGCTTGTCTTCTACTTCACTTGGTTTTTTTAATTTATTTAAGATTGAAAATTCTATTTTTCTTATACTTTCAACCACATCAGTTATTTGTTCTGACGTGAGAGGTGTATTCGCAAGAAGCACAAGTTGATTTGTGACGCCTGCTGCAGCACTGACTACCATGACCTTAGTGTTTGAATTATTGATCACAATCGAAGCACAATTTTTTATAGTGTCGTAGTTTGCTACGCTTGTGCCGCCAAATTTAGCGACATTCAAATCTGACATAAATATTCCTTATGAAATTAGAATTAGGGATATTGAAAAGGGTATTATGTTCGCTTGAACACAAAAAAATATAGTCTAATAGTAGGTAATAGTTGATATATAAATCTACCAAAATCAATAGAAAACGACTCTTATTTTATAGTTCACGTGATCATTGCTGCGAAGGCTTGATCTTAACGAAGTCCCCTTCTCTTATGTCTTTGTTCGCAAACCACCCTTTGTTCATTTCTAATGCGAATCGCACTTTCTGCGAAGATGTCACTGGAGTTAAATCAAGAGGTTGTAACTGTCGTATGTCAATAATCTCACCGTCTTCACTTATATAGGCTAAATCCAATGGTATGTAAGTATTTTTCATCCAAATACTTCCTATTCTCGAAGTGTCGAATCTAAACAACATGCCACAATTTTCGCAGAGCGAACGGCGGTACATTAGGCCTAATTGCCTCTCTGCAGGAGTGTCAGCATACTCTACTTGTATAACTGTCCCATTTATTTCTATTTCAATGACATCATCTGCTATGGGAGCATTTATATTAGATTTATCCAACTGACGGTTAGTGTAGTTAGCATTCGCACAACCGCTGAAATAAACTGAAATTATAATAATTAGCAAAGCTAAAATTGCTGGCATAACATTCTCTTTTCAAAGCGACAATAAGTATCCAATAGATATTATTTATTATTAAGTTTCAAGTAATTTAATGATTAAGAGTGCGACTGAATTCTCGTTCTTGGAAGCTCTTCGATGTAAACAGTGTGCTCAAGAGTTGAACTAGCATAAAGATACCTGCAACTGAGTTTTTTCTTCTTATTTACCTCACAAATAAAAAAGCTAGTTAAACGTAATGCTCAACTAGCTTTTTAGGATGTGCAAATATTAACCGTCGTTTACGCCAAGCTAAGCGTCGGTATTATATTCGCTTTTGCAGTCTCTTCGGCTTGTGCAAAAGACTCTATCTGATCAAAATTAAGGTAACGATAGACTTCGCTGCTCATAGAATCAATTTTATCGGCATAATCCATGTACTCTTCTTTAGAGGGGATTTTACCTAAAATAGCGCCAACCGCTGCCATTTCAGCAGAACATAAGTACACATTTGCACCATCACCCAAACGGTTAGGGAAATTTCTTGTCGATGTAGACAGAACAGTAGCTCCTGCTAGAACCCTAGCTTGGTTACCCATACATAACGAACACCCTGGCATTTCAGTTCTTACGCCCGCCCTACCATAGATATTATAGTAGCCCTCTTCCATTAACTTGGCTTTATCCATTTTCGTAGGCGGAGACACCCACAAACGAGTGGGCAAAGTACCACCATATTGGTCTAGAAGCTTACCAGCTGCTCTGAAATGTCCAATATTGGTCATGCAAGAACCAATGAATACTTCATCAATATTATCACCTGCTACGTCAGACAGCGTCTTGGCATCATCTGGATCGTTAGGGCAACATAAAATTGGCTCATCTATGTCATTTAAGTCTATTTCAATCACTTCAGCATATTCTGCGTCTGCATCTGCCTGCATTAAGCTTGGATTAGCCAGCCACTCTTCCATTTTTTGAGCACGACGCTCAAGAGTACGAGGATCACCGTATCCTTCGTTTATCATCCAACGAAGCATGGTGATATTCGAGCGAAGATATTCACCTACTGATTCTTCAGATAGCTTGATAGTACAACCTGCTGCAGAACGCTCAGCCGATGCATCCGATAACTCAAATGCCTGCTCGACAGTCAAATGCTCTAGCCCTTCAATTTCTAAAATCCGGCCACTGAATGCGTTGACCTTACCCTTTTTAGCGACGGTTAGTAACCCTTGCTTAATCCCATAGAGTGGAATAGCGTGGACTAAGTCTCTTAATGTAATACCTGGTTTCATTTTGCCTTTAAAACGAACAAGAACAGACTCAGGCATGTCTAAAGGCATAACACCTGTGGCCGCTGCGAATGCAACCAATCCAGAGCCCGCTGGGAAAGAAATACCCATAGGAAAACGAGTGTGGGAGTCACCACCGGTTCCAACGGTATCAGGCAACAACATGCGATTTAACCAAGAGTGAATAATACCATCTCCCGGTCGTAATGAAACGCCGCCTCTGTTCATGATAAAGTCTGGCAGGGTGTGTTGGGTTTCAATGTCTACCGGTTTCGGATACGCAGCGGTGTGACAGAATGACTGCATTGTTAGATCCGCTGAAAATCCTAGACAAGCCAAGTCTTTCAACTCATCGCGAGTCATAGGGCCTGTGGTATCTTGCGAACCGACGGTGGTCATTTTTGGCTCGCAATAAGTGCCTGGTCTAATACCCTCAACCCCACACGCTTTACCCACCATTTTTTGAGCAAGAGTAAATCCAGCATTGCTTGATGCTGGCACTTCTGGAGTGCGGAAAATATCTGTGGGACCTAACCCAAGCGATTCTCTCGCTTTTTGAGTCAAACCACGACCGATTATTAGGTTGATGCGTCCACCAGCTCGGACTTCGTCCAAGATAACCTTTGATTTGTAGCTGTACTCAGCAAGTACTTCTCCTGAATCAGCGTTCTTTATGACACCGTCCATGGGATAAATGTCAATGGTATCGCCCATATTCATTTTTTCGACGTCTGCTTCAAAAACCAATGCGCCCGCATCTTCCATAGTATTAAAGAAGATTGGAGCCACTTTTGAACCGATGCAAATACCGCCGCCCTTTTTATTGGGGACGCCTGGAAGGTCTTCACCAAAAAACCAAAGGACCGAATTTGTGGCAGACTTACGTGAAGAACCTGTGCCAACAACATCACCTACGAATGCTACCGGTAAACCTTTTGACTGTATTTCTTCTATTTGAGTCAAGGGACCTATTTCACCGTGCTTTTCAGGCTCAAGCCCATCTCGGGTCATTTTATACATAGCCCTGGCGTGCAAGGGAATGTCTGGACGCGACCAAGCATCAGGCGCTGGAGACAAATCGTCTGTGTTTGTCTCACCAGTCACCTTGAACACATTTGCGGTGATTTTTTCGGGAAGGTCATTACGAGAAGTAAACCACTCAGCCTCTGCCCAAGAATGCATGATATCAGTCGCATATTGGTTACCTGCTTTATGCTTTTCCTCAACGTCGTGGAAAGTATCAAACATCAGTAGAGTATGCTTCAGCTCTTCCGCTGCCAGCTCTGCTAGATCTGCATCATCGAGCAGCTCAACTAAGGTTGTAATATTGTATCCGCCATGCATATTCCCAAGCAATTGCACTGCAGCTTCTTTACTGATTAAAGCACAGGTCTCCTCGCTCTTTGCTATCGCGCTTAAGAAACCGGCCTTTACATATGCAGCTTCATCAACACCCGGAGGCACTCGCTCTGCTAATAATTCAACTAAGAACTCTTCTTCTCCTGCTGGAGGATTTTTAAGTAGTTCTACGAGTTCTGCAACTTGTTCTGGATTAAGCGGCTTGGGTGGTATACCTTCCTGTGCGCGCTCTTCTACATGTTTGCGATAGTTTTCTAACACGTTATTGTCCTCTAGTATGGGCTGACCGAGTTGAACAGATTGGTTTGACCGGCAAATTCTGGTCAGCATCAGAATGTCAGACCTTAGTATATCATTTGAAGCATAAAAATGAATAATCTCCCTAGAAATTGGAGCTTATATTTGACATTCAGGATAGTTATATCCAAAAATCATTCCATAACAACCTTGAATATTCTAGATGGCGCTTTATCACTTAGAATAAATACATCTCCAACGCCTGAAATGGCGACATCTCGCATTCTATAATCACTGTTTGCAAAAATAATTCGTTCGTCTTCAATTTTATTGTCGTTTATTCGCAGTGTGTGCAATTGTTTGTACTTTAAAGACGGCACCAACAAACGTTGATGTAAAGATTTAAATTTTGAGTGTGAATAGAACGCCATGGATGACGGTGCAATAGATGGTGTCCAGTTATACTTGGGTGGCTCCATGCCTTTATACTCATCAAACGGTGTAATTTGACTGCCTATATAATCTTTGCCCTGAGTCACTACTGGCCAGCCGTAGTTATGAGATTTTTCAATTTTATTGATTTCATCACCGCCATCGGGTCCGTGCTCATTTGCCCACACGTCTCCATTAGGAAGTACCAGCAAGCCTTGAGGGTTTCTATGGCCTAGCGAATAAATCTTAGAGGGGAAATCCATGCTGGCAGAGAAAATGGGATTGTTTGGGGGTACCCCTCCAGAATCAGTTACCCGTAGTATTTTTCCTAACTCAGAATTATGAACTTGAGCTTGTTCTCTGTAATCAAAGCCATCACCTGTTGTAATAAGCAACGTGTTGTCTGGCATAAATGCTAGGCGCGCGCCATAATGAGCGGCCGTTGCTCTTAGATCGGATTGAACAAAGATATCTTCCTTAGCGAGCAAAACCGTTTTATCTTCGACAATGTCAAATTTGGCTCTGATCACTTTTAAGCCATTTGCGTTTGCATCTCCAAACGAGTAAGAAAAGTAAATCCAACCGTTTGATTGAAAATTCGGATGGAACTCAATGTCCATAAGACCGCCTTGCCCCGCCACATACAAGTCAGATAATTTTAAATCGTAGCTATAAAGCAAGTTGCCATCCATCGAATATTCACTGACAGAGCCATTTCTATGAGTAATAAATAAGCTATCATTATTCGAATATTCTAAGGCCCAAGAGTTAGGTAAATTTTCTATCAAATTCTTAAGGACTAATGACCCATTTGTATGTTCTTCTATAGCATGCATTTTGGCACTAATTAAGGTTAGTAACGCGATAATGCCCACTTGAAAAAAACCTGCTAAAAAGATTTTAGTTTTGTAAATTCTGTTGTGCATTGGCTTTAAAATTTTATCCATCTTTGTCTTGCTCATTTCTCATCTATTAATATCGATTACGCTCATATCTCACTGACTAATAACGTTAATTACAAGGTGTTAAATGCTTTATGTTTTTTATTGTTAGTATAACCATCCAAAAACGAATATGACTTGATTGTTACCTTCACGCTCAATCATTTTATAGTTGTTACACTTTCTTATTAAAAAAGCCCAAATTTTTAGTTTCCTATATAGAAAAATGAATTTATTGACCGGTTGTCGATCTTTTAAATAAAACCAATCCAATTCAATTATAATGCAAGGTATTCAAAGACGCCTACTAACAATCCAAATGAGTAAACGAGCCGTAATTAAAAATAAAAGTTAAACAACGAATGAAAAAAGCAATATTGCATCTTTACATCCCCTTTATTTTGGCCTGGCTTGCCACTTTTGTCGTTGCCAGCATTTTACAGACTCAAGTGGTACTTTATGGTCTGGCTCAAATTGATGTTCATATTGCTCTTAGCGACCGGTTGTTAATGACTTGGCAAGATATTGTGGGCTTATTGCCCACCTATGGCTTAGTGATACTTGTTGGCTTGGCTGTTGGGTTTAGTGTCGCAAAGCTTATCACCAAGTTCACACACTTGAGCAAAACGTATTTACTGCCATTATCTGGCGCAATAACCATGCTGGCAATATTACTAGCAATGCAGCCCATTCTCGGCGTCACACTGCTCGCTGGCGCTAGAACAGCCACTGGCATTATTTTGCAAATGAGCGCGGGGTTAATTGGAGGGATAAGTTTCATTCGTATCCGCAATAATCTTAAAAAATGATGCAAAACATTAAGTCGTCGTGCATATTTGAGCAACGAAAATATTATAATCGCTTAGGGTTGTAACCATTATCACCGCTCAAATTGATTTATTTACATTTGCGATAGAAGTAATAGGGCCTGTTGTCGTCTTAATTAGTTTCGGCTATCTACTGAATAAACTTGGTAAGCTTGACGACAGTTTTGTGGAAAAAGCGTCGCGGCTTGTGTTTAATTTCGCTTTGCCCGCCCTATTGTTTACCTCTATAAGTACAAGCGCCATAAATCAACTCGCCAATATTAAAGTAATAACAATCGGACTGGTCGCCACAGTCATAATGTTTATTATCATTCTTTTAGTTTGCAACGTCTTAGTGAAACAAAAATCCGACAAGGGAGTGGTAATTCAAGGCGCCTTTAGGTCTAACATGGGGATAATTGGACTTGCTTATTGCGCAAATGCATTTGGCCCAGAAGGTTTGGCATACGGCTCAGTTTATATGGGAGCACTTACTATCCTTTACAATGTGCTTTCTGTCGCAGTTTTGAATATCTTCCAAGGCACCCGTTTTTCTTATTGGAAAATAGTTAAGGGGGTTGTATCAAATCCAATCATCATTGGGATCTGTGCCGGCGTAACGGTGGCTTTTTTTCAGATTCGACTTCCACAAATTGTTTTAAACAGCGCAGGTTATTTTGCCCAATTAACCCTTCCATTGGCTTTATTATGCACTGGCGCAGCGCTCAAATTTTCCACCATGAAACAAAATTCTATTGCAGGATTATTGAGTATTGGCTCCAAGTGCATAGTATATCCATTTTTTGTTGTCGCCATGGCCGTGTTGTTCGACGTAAAAGGAATGGCACTGATGGTTTTGTTCTTTATGGCAATCTGCCCAACCGCAGCAGCAAGCTATGTTATGGTAAGAAAAATTGGTGGCAACCATGAATTAGCCGCACAAATCATTGCGATAAGTACGGTATTATCAGTACCTTGTACCATATTAGGTTATATGTGGTTAACTCCGTTTGTTTAAAAAATAGTTTACAGCGAAAACCGCTCTCGTAAGAAGTGAGCGACACCATCTTCATGATGATGACCAATGATACGGTCCGCAGCCTTTTTAATCGCACTTTTGGCATTAGAGGGCGCATAGCACTCATCTGAAAGTTGAAACATACTTAAATCGTTATCACTATCTCCAAAGCTAATAACTTTACTTGCGCCAAGAGTGGCTTTTAAGTTTTCAACAGCGCTCCCCTTACTAGCGAGTTTATGATGCACATCCATCCAACTGTAATTTTGACCTTCAATAGCAGGTCCAGAATAAGCGATTAAACTTTCGAAACTGTTGAGGTATTGCCACATTTTATGAATTACCTCAGCGTCTCCAATCATGCTTATATTCGTTACCTGACAAGTTTTAGGTAACGAGTCGATCGGCTCCATAGTCGCTTGCGTTTTTGAAAAATAATTTTGAATAAGACTTTGCTCAATAGGATGTTGAGCGACTCCATGATAAACAGCGTGCGAGTGTTCATTGTTATCGGAGTCAATAACGTGCACAAACGGGGCAATGCCATTATGTACCGCGCATTCAATTATCCTGTTTATTTCATCGCCTTCCAATAAATTTTTAAGAGTAATCGCATTATCTTTCGGATTGTAAATAGTAACACCATTATTATAAATATGAGGCAAATCAAAGTTGTGAGCTTTGATAATTGTCTGAGCAGATAACATTGAGCGACCCGTGGCAACGGTGAAAGCAATGTCTTTTTCGCTCAGTAAATGTAAAGTCTCCACGGTGTAGGGTGAAATTGTAGAAGAAGCATTCAGTAAGGTGCCGTCTAGGTCAAAAAATATAAGCTCCATAAATTGAATTCTCCGGTTATGTTAATTGGTCTAGTACGTAGATAACGCACGAATTGTTTATATCGATTTGTCGTTTAGGAAAATAATCGGTTATGACCTGCTGCGTCAGGCTAATTGAGTGTCTTGCTCTGACTATCACTCTTTAAAACAGCGTTTTCTTGATAGCATTAAAAATTAGGGCATCAAAAGAGATTAATTTTTCGACGAATATAATTTACTTTTAATGAAAGCTTCTATAATTCTATTAAAGATCTCATCATAAGTTGGTATAAAGTTAATATGGTGTGTCAAACATGTGTGGGCTTCAGCTTTCACCCTATCCGGTATGTGATGTAACTCATTGATTAAATTGACCGGCTGAACCACTCTCGATAAATCTTCGTGCAATATAATACAGGCTTGAGCCAATACAAGTTTCCCACCTCCTTGTTTATGCAGAACTCGCTGAGCCGTTCCAACCACCTTTTTTCCATTTATATTTATATTGTAAGCCCCATCACAATATGAATATGGGGTGGCATGAACTTGAGTATCAATTCCATAGCCATTAAAAAACATCTGTAGCACGGTGCATAAGTTTTCATACGCTTTAGAAACTGAATAAGGGTGTGAGTCATCCCAAGTATAGAGGTGAGATAAGTTAATTAGCCCAGGCGTTTGGGGAACAGGTGCCCCTCCTGATCTTCTTTGCATGACAGACCAACCAATATTTTTCAACGCAGCCGTAACTTTATTTGTTTGCTGCCATTTCTTTCCTGAGGGGAGTACTAAGGTGTCTATATCACACTGATATAAATGTAAACACTGCTCTAGTTGACCATTTTGCATCAAAGCGATCATGTTAGTTTCTTTTTCTAACATTTTTTTATAGTTGCTTTGTGTATACCTATATATTCTTTGTTTGTAATTACTCATTAGCATTAAGCTCATCACTAACTGTTGTGTATTTCATTGCCAATTTCAAAGCAACAGGTGCCGCTCGAATATGATTTAAATATGCATCTTTGACTGATAATTGAGTTATTTCAATCCTTAGTCCAACGTATAATATACATCTTAAGCTATTTGCCATAACATCTGCGCACTTTTTTCAAACATTTTCCCAACAAAAAGAGTGTATCATGAGCCTATATTTAGATTATTTACAAGAAATAGAAGACCGTAAAGCCGAAGGGCTTCACCCTAAACCTATCGATAGTAGCGATTTGCTAGACGAAATAATTGCGCAAATTAAAGATGTAAATAATGAATACAGACAAGACTCATTACATTATTTAATTTACAACACGTTGCCAGGCACAACCAGTGCAGCTTCGTCAAAAGCTGCTTTTCTAAAAGAAATCATCGCCAATGATGTTGTCGTTGACGAAATCTCTCAAGACTTCGCTTTTGAATTATTATCACACATGAAAGGCGGTCCTTCAGTAGAAGTATTATTAGACTTTGCCTTAGGAAACGATGCACAAACCGCTAAAAAGGCAGCTGAAGTACTCAAAACACAAACCTTTTTGTACGAAGCTGATACAGCTCGTCTAGAGCAGGCTTACAAAGACCAAAATGCGATCGCTAAAGAACTGTTAGAAAGCTATGCCAACGCAGAGTTTTTTACTAACTTACCTGAAATTAAGGAAGAAATTGAAGTAGTTACGCTTATCGCAGCAGAGGGTGATATTTCTACTGACTTGTTGTCTCCTGGAAACCAAGCGCACTCTCGTTCTGATAGAGAATTACACGGAAAATGCATGTGCTCTGAAGCCGAGCAGCAGAAAATTGTTGAGTTGCAAAAAGAATTCCCTGGCAAAAAAGTGATGATGATCGCAGAAAAAGGCACGATGGGCGTTGGTTCATCTCGTATGTCAGGCGTAAATAATGTAGCTTTGTGGGCCGGCGAGCAAGCAAGCCCTTACGTTCCCTTTGTTAACTTCGCACCAATTGTTGCAGGCACCAATGGTATCTCTCCAATATTTTTAACTACCGTTGGCGTTACTGGTGGTATAGGTTTGGATCTTAAAAATTGGGTTAAAAAACGAGATGAAAATGGAAATCCGGTTTTAGATGACAACGGAGACCCTGTCTTAGAGCAAGTCTATTCGGTAGAAACAGGCACGGTTCTAACCATCAATACTAAATTGAAAAAGTTATACAAAGATGGTGAAGAAGTCGCAGATATTTCTGATGCATTTACCCCTCAAAAAGTAGAATTTATGAAAGCAGGCAGTTCATACGCGATTGTTTTCGGTAAAAAACTGCAAAACTTTGCCTCTGAAACATTAGGCGTACCTGTTAAGCCAGTCTTTGCTCCATCCAAAGAAATTTCCATTGACGGTCAAGGTCTAACCGCAGTTGAAAAAATATTTAATAACAACGCTGTTGGTGTGGCACAAGATGTTTCGTTACACGCCGGTTCAGATGTAAGAGTCAAAGTAAATATTGTTGGTTCACAAGACACGACTGGATTAATGACCTCACAAGAATTAGAAGCAATGGCTGCGACTGTGATCTCTCCTTCTTTAGATGGTGCGTATCAATCTGGTTGTCATACCGCTTCTGTATGGGACAAAAAAGCACAAACCAATATTCCTAAACTAATGAGCTTTATGAACAAATTTGGTTTAATCACAGCCCGAGATCCTAAGGGCGTGTATCACTCAATGACCGATGTTATTCACAAAGTGTTGAATGACATTACCGTAGATGAATGGGCAATTATAATAGGCGGTGATTCGCATACTAGAATGTCAAAGGGCGTAGCATTTGGCGCAGATTCAGGCACAGTTGCATTGGCACTCGCTACAGGTGAAGCAACCATGCCTATTCCAGAGTCTGTTAAGGTCACCTTTACTGGCGACATGCAAGAAAACATGGACTTTAGAGACATCGTTCATGCGACTCAAGCTCAAATGCTGAAGAAGTTTGGAGATAATGTCTTCCAAGGACGAGTGATTGAAGTGCATATTGGCACGTTACAAGCAGACCAAGCCTTTACTTTCACGGATTGGACAGCTGAAATGAAAGCTAAAGCATCTATTTGTATTTCAAAACCAGATACATTGATCGAATCTATTGAAATTGCAAAAAGCAGAATTCAAATAATGATCGATAAAGGAATGGACAACGAAGCGGGTACTTTACAAGGACTGATCAATCTTGCTGACCAACGCGTTAATGATATCCGCAATAACACGGGTCGTCCTGTATTAATGCCTGATGATAACTGCGAATATTTTGCTGAGTTAACGGTTGACTTAGACTCAATCAATGAGCCTATGATTGCAGACCCCGATGTAAATAACCAAGACGTATCTAAGCGATATACCCATGATGTGATCAGAAACCTATCCTATTATGGTCCTGAAAAGAAAGTTGACTTAGGGTTTGTTGGTTCGTGCATGGTGCATAAAGGAGACATCAAAATTGTAATAGAAATTTTGAAAAACCTAGAAAAGCAGAACGGTACGGTAGAATTTAAAGCCCCATTAGTGATTGCTTCACCCACTTACAATATTATCGACGAATTGAAAAAAGAAGGTGACTGGGATGTGCTTCGAAAATTTGCAGGTTTTGAATTTAGCGATGATTCGCCTAAACAAGAAGCTCGAACAGAATACGAAAACATTCTTTATTTAGAACGTCCGGGTTGTAATTTATGTATGGGTAACCAAGAAAAAGCCGAAAAAGGTGATACAGTTTTCGCTACGTCAACAAGGCTTTTCCAAGGCAGAGTGGTAGAAGATACTGACAGCAAAAAGGGTGAATCTCTTTTAGCCTCTACTCCAGTGGTTGTGCTATCAGCAGTTTTAGGAAGAGCACCAACTATTGAAGAATATAGAGCAGCATTGGATGGAATTAATTTAACTAAATTTGCTCCACCAACAGAAAAACTGACCACTGCACCAGGGCAAAGAATTCCTGTTTCAGCAGTTTAATACCAATTAGGTATAGCAGAGAACTGAAGTAGGCGATGCAAATATTTAATCGCTTACTTGGATTCTAAGACGTTACGAAAGAGCGATAAGGACAACAGACCTTGTCGCTCTTTTATTTGAGTCATGTATACAATTATCCCCTATTTCGCTGCATGCTCCCTAATTAGCTGGTCCATAAATCTAACGCCCCAGCCTTGGCTACCTTTAGGCGCAACGTCAATATCACTGTCTAACCAGTCCACTCCCGCAATGTCTAAATGGATCCAAGGTAAATCTTCATCCACGAAGGTACCAATAACGGCAGCTCCTATGCTGGCTCCCGGGTTTCCAGCGCCAGAGTTTTTAATATCAGCAATGGGTGACTTTATCTGTTCGAAGTGATTAGGATGAAGAGGCAAAGGCCATACGTGCTCGCCAGAGCGCTTACCAATTTCCATTATTTCAGTAGAATAATCAAAATCTCTGGTGATAAGTGCGGCATATTCATCACTTAACGCCCTAGCAGCAGAGCCAGTGAGAGTTGCAATATTCAATAGAAGTTTGGGGTTGTATTCTTGTTGAGCGTAATACACTGCATCCGATAGAACTAGTCTGCCTTCAGCGTCTGTGCTCATAATTTCTATTGTAGTGCCTTTCATAGTTTCTAAGACATCTCCTGGTCGAATTGCATCTTGGCTTGGCATATTCTCAGCCAAGGCCATCAAACCCACCACATTAATATTTTCTCCCCTTTGCGCAATGGCATACATAGTTCCTGCTACGGCAGCGGCTCCGGATAAGTCGGATTTCATAGCCCACATGCCTGAATTACCCTTTATGCTTATACCTCCAGTGTCGAATGTAATTCCTTTACCAGCCAAAGCTATTGGTGCTTCACCTTTTCCTCCGCCCATATATTCAATGATCAATAATCTAGGGTCATTAATAGAACCTTTGCCCACTCCCATTAATGCGCCCATGTTAAGCTTTTCCATATCTTTAACATCAAGCACTTCGATATCAATATTTTTTAACCCTTTAAATGCTTGCTTAACCTTATCAACAAATACTTCTGGGTATACCGACTTGCCAGGTTCAGTGGCAAAGTCTCTAGCCATATGAACACCCGCAGCCACGTGAACCAAGTCAGCGTTGTAAGCTTGTTCGGATTGGTCTGCATTCGGTGTAACAAAGGTTAAATTGGATACACCACCATCTTTTTCTGTCTTGTATTTATCAAAGCTGTAGTTTCGCAAATAGTAACCAGAGGCAATAAGCGCACTTGGAGTATCGATATTAGAGAACATATTATCAAGGTGGATTTGTGCATCAACGTTTGTTGTGGTTGCAGACAGTTTTGCCGCTATTTTTCCACCGAGATTTTGCAAATCAGGAGAGCTTATCGGGGTGCCTTGTTTTGTGCCTACAACTAATATATTTTCAACGCCTGAAATAAGTTGAAAGTGCTCGATATTTCCAAAGTCAGGAACAAATGTATTTAACTCCAATAGCTTCATAAGCTGTCCATTAGAAGCGTCATTAAGTGACGACAAACTTTTCGTGGGAGCATCAAGTTCATTGACAAAAATCACCTGCGTTGGTGTTGGCTTTGATGTTTCTGTGACGAACCTAACATTTGTCGACGCTTGCACAGATTGAAAAAAAATCAGCGCTAGCCAGCCGAGTATGGACAATGTTCCTTTCATATTGTATTCACCTAAAGTCTATAAAAATGAGTATATAATACGTATTATCCAGAACTATTGATTAAACAAAATTTTAAAATTCTTAGTTTTTCAGATTTTACTTTGTCTATATGACGAGTGCGCTATGCGTACTAGTTTACACTGGGCTTTAATTGTAAATATGCTAACATTGACAATAAAAAAATATCGTTTAGTGACACGACTTCAATTTACACTACAATTAGCAGATTAAATGCCATGTAGATTGAAGGGCTATTATAAGTGCAAGGAAGTAACAGAATAATGAAAATAAAATTTCTTGACCTAATACTAATCAGGACGCTACGAACCGCATCACCTTTACTAATCTTACTTTTTATTAGCGCTTCCTCTGCTGAGGAGCAAGTCGTTTTTAAAGTGGGTTACGATATACAACCCCCTCATAACTTCACAAGTGCAACAGGCGAACCTATAGGCTCAGACATTGAGCGTTTGAAAGAAATATTTAAGCATACTAATATCAAGTTACAGTTCTACGAATTTCCATGGAAACGCATTTTAAAACTAGTTGAAGCTGGTCAACTAGATGTCGTTATGGGCGCAGCGAAAATCCCTCAGAGAGAACGGTTCGCATACTTTTCAAATGAGGCTTTTACCTACGGAACAAACAACTTATTTTTAAAAAAAACGCTAAAGAGCCAATACCCAGAATTTAACTCACTGTCCGACCTAAATTCCACAGACTTAATTATCGCAGTGACGCAAGGCGCCTCGTATTCTGATGAATATAGTTTACTCCTTGAAAACAAAATGTTTAGTAATAAACTTTTGCCTATACAAAGCATTGAACAGGGCATCAAACTTGCCCGAAGAGGCAGGATAGATGGAATTATCTCTAATCAAGAAATGCTAAGATGGGCGTTACTAAAGAACTGCGAAAGTAATCCATTTTACAGTGCTTATGATTTATCTAAGCCTGAAACATTAGCCTCTTATTTGATGTTTTCGAAAAAAACGGTCAATAAGTCGCAAGTCGAAGCTATAGACCAGATAATGAGAGCCGTGACTCCTTCTCAATTATCTTTTAACGTGAAAACATTAAATACATATGACCAATGCTAGGTGAAAAAAACATTAGCCAATACCGCAGCGGCTACTACGATTAGAATAGGCAGTTTAAAAAACATCAATGCGAATATCCCAATCAGCGCCAAAATCGCAGAAAATATTGAATCTATTGCATGAATAAAAATTGGGTCGTACAACGTAGCCGTGAGCACCCCCACTACCGCAGAATTTGCGCCGTCTAAGGCAATATTGAAGTTTTTATTATGAAGCTTACTACCCAGAAATGACAATGCTGATAGCATTAATAAAAACCCAGGAAGAAATACAAAAATTAGGGCATTGAGTGAAGATAAGAGTGCGTAAAGGGCCACTTCCCCTTTACTAGTTTCTACCATATAGCCTAAATAGGCTGCAAATGAAAACATGGGACCGGGCATTGCTTGCGTAAACCCATATCCAGAAAAAAACATATTTTCGGAGATCAGTCCTTGGTCTACAGTCACCGACTCTAAAAATGGAAGCACTACGTGACCACCTCCAAATACCAAAGATCCCGAAATATAAAAGTTACTCGCAAGTTGAAAAAAAGGTGTTCCTATCAATGGTAAGATTATGAATAAGCTTATAAATAGAATTAGACTGATTGTTCCGGAATTTTTAGTTACTATTATATGGTCGAACGATATTCTAGTTTGAAACTCGCTCTTAAGAATTCGAGTCATTAGTAGGTTAATGAAAGCCGCAAAAATTACGCAAAGCGCCTGTGTCAAAATACTGTTCGTAAATAAAACGACGAGGGCCACAGAGACTGCAATTATCCAATGTTGCCTCTCTAATAGAAGTTGTTTGGACATTCCAACTACGGCCTGAAAAACCACTACAAATGCGACAATAACAAGCCCGCTCACTATTTTTTGAGTATAATCACTGCTTAAGGTGAGCGCTTGACTCGCAAAAATTAATAATAAAAATACCGAGGGGAGCGTAAACCCAATAAATGCAGCGATACCTCCAAACAGACCGGCTCGATGAAGCCCAATTGCGAAACCAACTTGACTGCTAGCGGGTCCTGGAATAACTTGGCTTACACTGACTAAATATGCGTAATGCTTTTCGCTCAGCCATTGATATTTGTGAACAAATGCTTCTCGAAAATATCCAAGATGAGCTATAGGACCACCAAAACTTGTACATCCCAGTTTTAAAAAAAACCAAAATACCTCAAATACACGCATTAAATACCCTTTTTATTATTCTGATGGTCATAAACTGGTTCTCTTACAATACATATTAAATAGAAGAAATGGTTTATTTGTGTAGACAAATAAAATTCTGTTACATATACCATGAGCGTAGATTGTCAAACAAACCAAACTTTTTGTAAAGTTAACTTGACTTATAATTCAATTACTATAAAGTTAAGTTTACTTTACATTTGGTAATGGAATCAACTTCCCAAGTAGGACAAAACTATGTCAAATAATGAAAATCAATATATAAAAGAAGAACGCAGTAGTAATAAGAAGCTCGCATTTTACACTGGTATTTGGTTGGCAAGCACGGCTTTGTTAGCCTTTGGTCCAAAGCTTTTATGGGCGCAGCTACCAGTACTCAACATACTTGCTATTCTCATCAATTTAATTAGTGGCGGGTTCATGATAAAAGCCAATATTTCCCATTTAAAAAAGCTAGACGAGTTGGCGCAAAAAATATTTTTAAACAGTGCAGCTATTACTTTGGGTGTTCTTATGGTGGTAGGTGTCTGTTACGAGCTAATATTCTATACCGATTTAATAAATGCATTTGAGCCGCGGATATCGCATATGTATTTTGTAATGGGCATAACTTTCATCTTAGCGACGTATATTGGTCACAGGAAGTATCAATGAAAAATAAGATAAAATTGCTAAGAGCTGAGTTTAATTATACTCAAGCTGAATTGGCTACACATCTTAAGGTGTCGAGACAAACTATCAATGCAATTGAAAAAGGGAAGTTTGATCCTAGCTTGCCACTCGCATTTAAAATAGCCCATTTATTCAATACAGCGATAGAGCAAATATTTGAGTTTGAACACATCGAATAAAAGCACGGCTAAATGCGTTATTCTCATTTTGAGAGCTTAATTATGGCTGTAGTCGAGACTATTCAATTGTCGTTTTATTCAGTTGCAGTAGTGTGATTAACAATGGTTGCATCTAGATATCACAGATGCGGTATTAGATTATGTATAGAAGTGTGATTACCAAGGGAAACTGACGATATAATTACCAAGCGACTTTGACGTAGTTACACTATCAAGCTTTTGTCATTCAGGCAATTTTTCTCTGTATTTCCAGCTTGGCCAACCTTTGGTTGTTCAAAATCTTTCCAGAAGATTTTGAACAACCAAAGGTATTGGCAAACACGCCCGCATGTAGTGAGAATCCACTTGTATTGGCTACCTGACCATACTCGCCTTCATTGCTAGCCGGTAAGGTTTGCAGTCTAAATACTTTCTGGCCTTGCTGAGGCCCCATTGCAACGCGATAGCTGAAGGAAGCCCCTCGCAATTGGAGAAGACTATCTTCATCATCAATAGGTAAATTGAGAAAGCTGTTTTCCATATCACGCTTTACCAAGCCGACTTTTTCTAAATAACGCGCAATTCGTTGGCTAATGGTGTGAACTAGCTCAACCATGTCGCAATGGGACGGCGCTTTGATGCGGGTAAAAGTCGTGCCACCCCATGGATTTGCTGGCCAATCTAACACACAGGCCTTTGAAACTATTCACGCTCGTTTTACCGAGTCTTTGGAAGAAATAAAAGCAGAAGTGTTTAAGGCTAAAGAATAAGTATATCGTCTTAGAGGTTGTATTCTTTGGTATCTAAGTCAATATACAGCCTCTTACTAATGCTTCAGTTCAACAGTCTATTTGGATCATATTTGATAAGTTTGGTTTTTTCTGGGTCAATTACAGGTTTATAAGCACGATTTTTGATAGAAGAAAAATATTTATGTATTGCTAATTCTCGTGGCAAAATAGGTGTTAGAGCATACATCTGTTCAAGTTTCTGATCTATTTCACTGTCTTTGTTAATGGCAATTTCTGCCGCCAGTACCATTATCCAAGGAATTCTTGCTGATTCTCTGGATAAATCTGGATCATCGCCAAATTCGTGTTTAAATGCCGTAATCTTTGATAATGCAATATTTGGCTCGGTTTTATTGATCGCAATGAATATTTCCATAAATCGCGAAAACATTAGTCTATGGGTTTGCCAGTAGATAACGGTCGGGTCTTCTTTAACCAATTTATCTGCGGATCTCAGTGTTATTTTATTCAACTGTTGTGCTTCGTCCCAACGACCTAAAGACATTAAAACTTCAGTCATTTGATTATTGGCAGCAATAGAAAAGTCCTTCCACAGTTTATTACTCGGATCGTCTTTGATTAAACGATTAATATTTGAAAGACTTTGACGTGAATATTTTTCTGCTTGTGAATAGTTGCCCATAATCAAATGCAAATTGGCGATATCCATAAGCCCAACTGATATACCTTCCAAAGCGCGGGCGTCGAGATTGTCAAGTGCGAGTATTTGTGAATAAATATCAAATTCTGCTTGTCTTTGTTCCATTGCTTTAGTGAATTGCCAAGTCATTTTGAATGCGTCTGCTAGCCAAGCATGGCTTTGTGCTTTACTCCATTGTTTTTCTCGATCATTTGGGTTTGTGGCAACTAACTGTGCATCAATCTCAAGCGCTTGTTGAAAATAATTTATCGCTTCCTCGTTTAAATTTTGATTATGCATCATCACGCCAAGGTTCACCAATGCACTTGATTTTTCTAACAACCAATTTTCATTGTCAGGCTCAAGGTCAACTAGTTGGGAGGCGAGTCGATGATACTCTAAAAACAGTCTCTCAGCGTTTTCGAACTCGCTACGTTTCCATGCTACATAACCCACCCAAAATGTACTTTGTGCGTGATCGTACACTCTGCTGATATCATTTGGATAGCGTTGTAGCAATTCAGCAGTTGTTTTTTCTGCTTCAATAAATGCTTTGAGTGCTTCTTGTGTATCGGCACGAAGGTTGTGTACTTCTCCAACCAAATGCAGCGCACGAGCCCGGTGCCCTAATGAATCAGCGTCAAGCTTGTTTATATTCTGTTTGGCAAAATATTCAAGCGCACGTTTTCCGACGGCATCAAAAATTTCCAATCGGCCCACAGGCTCAAGTTGCATTCGCAAGTCAGTCAGCATAAATTCGACCAAACCGACTGCTTCTGTGCGTTGCCGCTCTGCTTCACTTTGGCCTCGAACCGCTAAAACAGCCATTATTGTCATGCTTATTGAAATAAATACGGCAATAGTTGCCAATGTAGCGAGCCGATAATATCGACGCGCTTGTTCACGTTGTACTAGTGTATCTAAGTTAAGTCCGGTTAGCCCAGCGACCAATTTCAGTTTAGCTAATTTTTTACCGTCCCCCTCTGACCGTAAATCAGCTGCGAGAGGTTCAATAACATCATCAGTAATCTCGCCCTCTGAGTTAACTTTACGTCTTGTCGCTAGCGGAAGGCATTCATACTCATCATCAGACCCAGGTGTCCCTTCAACAATGAGCACAAGTACGCGGTGATTCGAATGGGTTTGTTTGAAGGTTTTGACCTCTTCATTAACCCATCGTGATTTTGCAGCTGCGGGGGATGCGATAACAATTAAAAAAGTGGATTGTTTTAGCGCCTTGACTAATACTTCAGACAAATCACCAGCAGCTGCTAGCTCGTCGCGATCACGAAATATCGGCCCTAATTTGACAGGTACTTTACAAACAGAGGTTCGTTTGCCAACGAGTGAGGCAGGGAGGCGGTAAGATTCTAGCGTGCGATGTAACCAAGCTGCTACTTTTACATCCGCATGGCTATAGCTAATAAATGCGCGAAACTTCTTTGACTTTTTCTTCACAAATGTCTCGGTAGTATTGTGTTTTTAAATAAAAACTCAACTAAAGTTCTATGCCAAGTGTAAACACTTAATATATATATAACAACTATTATGGCCTGTTGAAAATCAACAGGTCCACAGACCTTAGTTATTTGGCACAAACCACACGGGTCGTGGACAAGATTATAAGGTTGATATTCTTGCTTTAATAAAGCCACACAATTTTGTGTTTAGTTTTATCCATTTAGCAAGTGCATCAAAGCCATCTTTGACATAAATGGTTCGAGCGCTTACGATTAATTTGTAACTTTTGACAAATATTCGCCAAGTGCTTCTAAGCGCTTTCTGTTGCGTTTTGATTATGTATGGATTGTAATGTGCCTTTGTTGCCAGAGGAATGAGCCTCTCAGGTACGTAGTAATGGTTATAGCTTGGCTCTTATTTTTACAATTGAGTGAATAAGGTGAAAAGATATGGCGAGTAATCGAGTTGTACATATAGATGTAGTTTTTAACGTGATAGACGTTGATGGGGGTTTTGGAGGCAGTGCAACCTACAATCAAGCAAGTTGTCAACCTGCTGGTATGGGAAACGTGGTTGATAGCGATGGTTCAATACATCTTGATCGTGCTAATAATGTAT
>CBFIBG010000003.1:0-110105 GCA_965660815.1 Glaciecola sp. | reverse complement strand
ATTACAGATCATTTTTTGATTATTGATACTGAGACTAAATCCACCTTGTTCGCGCTGCTCAATATTAGAAACATCCGTTTGATAACGAATGTCCACTTTGGCTTGGTCACACTCTTTTGTTAGCATCTTGACGATATCTTTCGCTGAATTATCGCAGAACAGTTGGCCTAGTGTCTTTTCGTGATATTTAATTCCGTGTTTTTCCACCAATGCGATAAAGTCCCATTGAGTATATTGGTTTAATGCGGATTTGCAAAAATGAGGATTTTTACTCAAGTATTTTTCAGGTTCTATGTAGTAGTTAGTAAAATTGCAGCGCCCACCACCAGATATGAGTATTTTTTTACCAGGTCTTTTTGCATGATCAACCACCAGCACTTTTTTACCCAACGCCCCAGCACTGGCAGCGCACAACAGCCCTGCTGCACCCGCCCCTATTATAATCGCATCGTAATTCAAAAACGTTTCCTAGTGATATGTTAAAGGTGCATTTAATTCCTATTTGCCAACATTATATAGAAGTATTTTTTCTTCCTCCATTTAAGGTGCAAAGTTTGTCTTTTAAACTGTCTACTTATGAATATATGCTCTTAATATTTACGAAAGATAGGGTTAATCTATAAAACCAAAGTTGATTTACTTGCAATTAAAAAACGAGTGTTATACAAACCAAGAAAAGTTTTAAATATTGTTGCCGGTTAGATGAGTTTCATTTGTATAAAATTAGCATAATTTCTAAATATAAATACGTTTTAAATCGAGTGAGTTAATAAAAAACCTAGTCCTAGACTTGGAAAAGAAGTTTTAATTTCAAGCGGTTAATATAGACCAATCATAAAAGGAGTGACTAAATGCATCTTGTTTGTTCTCATTGTGGAGCGATTAATCGCTTGCCTGAGAAAGCGCAGATCTCTGACGCAAAATGTGGCAAGTGCAAGCGTTCAATTTATCAAAATAGACCTTTGGAACTAAATGATCAGAACTTTTATAGGTTTATTGAGAAAACGGAACTACCAATTATTGTAGATTTTTGGGCGCCATGGTGCGGTCCATGTTTAAGTATGGCTCCAAACTTTGAAGCAGTAGCCGGCGAGTCTGACGGTTTGATTTTTGCAAAACTCGATACTCAAGCCTCTCAACAAGTTGCCTCCCAAGCGAACATCCGCTCTATTCCTACGTTAATTTTTTTCAGAGAGGGTAAGGAGATAGACAGGATGTCTGGCGCATTGAACCAGTCTCAACTCAAACAATGGATTATTCAATCAATTCGAAAAATAGGGTAAAGCGATGTATAGGCAGTTAACAAGAGGAATATGTGAATAACACAGAGGTTGTCATTATTGGGGGTGGTTTGGCTGGGCTGTATGCCGCTAGCCGGTTACAAGAATTGAAAAAAAATTATTTATTGTTTGATGCTAATCCGCGTTTTGGAGGTCGTATCGCGGGCATACCTTTAAACGACAATAAACAAGAGTTCTTTGACATGGGTCCTTCTTGGATCTTTCCCCAGCATTCGAGGATCCAAACATTGGCTAACAAATTCAACGTCGATTTGTTTGAACAGCCAAATCAGGGAGAAGTGCTGTATCAATTTGAAAACATAAAAGAGCCCCAGAGGATGAACGGCCATATCGGTAACCGGATGTTGAGAATAAAAGGTGGAACAACTGCACTGCTCAATAAGATCCTTTCTTCGCTTCAACCGTCAACACTTTATAGCGATCATCGAGTAATTAAACTAGAGAAGTTAGGTAGCGTATGGCGCGTCAGTATTAGCCATAAAAATGTCATCCATACAATCAAATGTTTGCAAGTCATAATTGCAATTCCGCCTCGAATTTTAGCCAGAGATTTTTGTGAAGATTCATGGATGACACTCTCATTAAAACAACAATTGTTAAGTAGCCAAACATGGATGGCATCACAAGCTAAATTTTTGGTCAAATACGGGCAACCCTTTTGGCGAGAGCAAGGACTCTCTGGGCAAGCATATAGTCAAAAGGGTCCTCTTGTTGAAATTCATGACGCTTGCCTTTCCGATATAACAGGTTTTGCTTTATTTGGCTTCATTGGTATCCCAGCGACCCAACGAATTTATGAACCCGTTAAAGAACTCAAGCAGGCATGTATCCGGCAGCTAGGCGTATTATTTGGCCAGCAAGCGTTCAAATTTGAGGCCTGTTATCTAAAAGATTGGGCAAAAGACCCCCTTTTATGCACCGGACAAGACCAATCTGAAGGTTCGAGGCATCCGAGTATTCAAACAAGTCTCTTTAGTGAGGCTTTCGCCTTGCAGAACATGTTTTTTGCGGGTAGTGAGTACGCGGAGGATCAGGCGGGTTATTTAGAGGGGGCTATTGCAGCCGTAGAAAACACGATTAAACTAATATTGTCAAAATAATGACTGTAAGTACTTGCGTTATAGTTCGCACGATCTTAAAGTATAGGAGATTGTTGTAAAATTAAACAGTTAAATATAAGTTGGAGACAATAATGGCCAGGGTACGTGAATTCAGCGCAGAGATAGCATTGAACAAAGCGGTTGAAATGTTCTGGGAAAAGGGCTACGCAAATACTTCAATGCGAGATATGGTAAAGCATACTGGGGTCGCTCATGCGGGGTTATACACAGCTTTTGGCGGGAAAGATGGGTTGTTTCAGTCATCGCTTGAACGATATGAGGAGCGAATATTTAAATATTTATTTGCTGGCATAGAATCTGAACGTGCAGAATTAAAAGACATACAAAAACTGTTTAATTTTATGTTAGCGGCCAAAGACGACAAATATTTCAAACACGGTTGTTTTATTGCAAACACAGCTTTGGAGTTTGGAGAAGCGTCTGGACCGATCAAAGATATTTTACAAAGAACCTTTAATAGACAAGTAGCCGGCTTTGAAAATGCGTTATCTAATGCAAAAGATAAGTCACAAATACATCAAGATGTAAATGTGAGTGATGCCGCGGCTTGTTTGACTGTTTTATTTTATGGCTGTTCTTCTTTAACTAGAATGAATGCACCTGCCAAAACTATTCAGCAGGCGATAAACTCTCAACTTAAATCATTTATGAGTTAATTGCTTGTCTAATAACCTCTTTTAAATAAACAAGAGTAATGAATGAGTGCTACTCATGTTGTCGATCTTAGTTGATAGTGAAGGGTAATCATTAAGTTGGAATGATAGGTTTCTATTCAAATTTAACTTTTAATTTGCCTGATAAAGGGTACACTTCTTAATTAATTAAGTTAATCGGACACATGCTCATTTATGACTGAATATATTGGTTTAACTGCGGCTTTATGCACCTCTATTTCTTTTTTGCCCCAAGCGATAAAAGTAATTAAAACAAAAGACACTGAGTCTTTATCACTTTTAATGTATGTCGTTTTTGTATTCGGCGTTTCCATGTGGTTAATTTACGGCTTATTACTATCAGATCTGCCCATGATCCTCGCCAATACCATTACATTAGCTTTAGCGAGTATCATTTTAATGATGAAAGTTTTTAACGAACTTAAGAAAAAGCGCACGGCAACCGTCTAACTGCCTATTCGCCCGCCACCCTTCTTGGTTATTGCAACCACTGCAGGTCGAGGCGGCATAGCGTCATCAAAATCGGGCCACCTGGTGTTAGGGTGATCAAAGCTGCTGCCTTCTCCCGGGTGTTGCACTGCGCAGAAAAAGTTTTCTGAATTAGGAGTAAAGAACGGACCACACATCTCCGCACCAATGGGGCTTCGAAGAAACCTCTTAGTTAAGCCTCTGTTAATCCCAGAAAGTTCCGTTGCCCACACGCCATCTGCTACTCCAAATTTTTCGGCGCCATCACTGGTTATCCAAAGGTTTCCTAAGTTGTCAAACGCACAGTTATCGGGGCAGGCTAACCAACCATTTTGTGTAGTCGCAGGGTGATATTGAGTGCTATTGTCATCTTTAGGCCCGCAAATTAAGAGCATTTCCCAATTGAAAACCTCTGATAAATGGTCTGAGTCCGGTGGGGTTAATTCGACAATTTGTCCTGCTCTATTATTTGCTCTAGGGTTAGGACCATCGACTTCATTGGTTTCGCGCTGGTGATTATTGGTCAACATCACATAGATTTTGCCTGTTACTGGATTAATATCCACATCTTCTGGTCTATCCATAGGAGTGGCACCTAACAGGTCCGCTGCTTTTCTGCAGTCTAATAAAACATCACCTTGTGAATTAAATCCGTTTTCTTTGTTCAGTGGACCTTTCCCATATTCTAACGGGAGCCATTTGACGATGCCTATGTCTTCAAATTTAGCGCAAAATAGCGTGCCTTCTTCTAAGAGATTTAAGTTAGCTTCTCTATTATCCTGCTGATACTTATTTTTGCTGACAAATTTGTATAAATACTCGAACCGTTGATCATCACCTGAATAGGCCACTACATGATTATCAGCATTTACAAAAACATTAGCTCCTTCGTGCTTGAATCGTCCTAAGGCTGTTCGTTTTTTGGGTAAAGACTCGGGGTCGTATGGATCAATTTCAACGATCCAGCCTGCATGAAGAGGCTCACTAGGTGTTTTGCTCATGTCGAATCTTTCATCATGAATTCCCCAGCTACTTCGGAAGGAATCTCGCATCCCAAATCTTTGATAGTTATCAATTTCGTTGCTATTTTCGTAACTGCCGCCAAACATGAAATCGATATTTTCTTCCCCAGTAAGAATTGTCCCCCAAGGGGTTATGCCTCCGGCGCAGTTCCCATAAGTGCCAAAGGTAGTTATTCCGTCAGGTGAGTATTTAGATTTAAATCGCTCATTTCCAGCGGCTTGTCCCGTAAGTTGCATTCTAGTATTAGGGGTGATTCTGCGATTATATTTAGAGTCGAGCACAGTCTGCCATTCGCCATTGGCTTGTTTGACAATTTCTATGACGCTTAGACCATGCGCAGCCATATTCACTTTAGTCTGTTTAAGATCAAGTGCGTTGTTTTTTGGTGATCCAGGAAACATCATTTCGCTGCGCACGTATTCATGATTTACGACTAACAAACCATGAGATGAGTTGCCAGAACCAAATGGCAATGGAACAAATCCAATAAAATCGTTATTGAAGCCAAATTGCTGTAGCTGAGACTCTTCTGTTTGATTCATTGGGTCGAATACGGGTGAATTAGAGAAAATTGGATCGCCCCAACGAATAAGTACTTGATGGTTATAGCCATCGGCAACCGTAAAATATTGGTCCAGTCCTTGCGGAACTTCTTTAAACTTCAGTGAAGATGAAAGCGTATTTTTAGCCGTATTTTGCTGAGGATCTAGATCACATCCGGTGAGCACAGCTGATAGAGTAGTCGCCCCCATCGCCTTGAGAAGGTTGCGGCGCGACATTCTCATAGAAAGAACTTGCTGAAATTGGGCGGATTGGTTGTGCTGTTTGCTCATGGGATGTTGCCATTTCTAATAATTCATTATTCAATAATAGAGGTTTAGGAACTATTTCCGATCAAAAAGGCCTCGAATAATTGTTCAAGGCCTATATGGTTGTGTTAAAAGAGCCTTACATTAGAAGGACGCTCTTGCTCCTACAATAAAGCTTCTTCCTGGAAGTGGAGCTTCACTTTTTAAGTACGACGTGTGAACGCGGGCCTCTTCATCAGTGATGTTTCTGCCTTTTAGGAAGAACTCGACTTCATATTCGTTGACTGGCATGTAATATGAAACATTAAAGTCGACAAACGTATAGCCATCGGTTTTTTCTTCAAAAGTGGCTACCTTGTCTTGCTCAAAAACATGTCTGACACTGAAGTCAGCATACCAATTGTTGACTTCATATTGGGCTTTTGCCGACCATCTCATCGGAGAGGTTCTAGGCAATTCAGTGCTACTTTCATCGGAATCTACTCTTGCTCTTACCATGTCTGCTTGTGTTATTAAGGTTAATGTATCAGTGAGTTTATAGTTAACTTGGAGTTCTGCTCCGTAAAGGTCTACATCGGCTGACATAAAGTTAATAACTGGCAGTAGTTCGCCTCCATGTTCATGCTCATTACCGTGATCATGTTCGTGGTCATCATGACCATGCTCGTCATGCATTTCTTCACCATGCTCGTCAGCGTGATCATGCGCAAACTCTGCGGCAAAACCAGTGTTTGCATCAAAATAATAATTATCTACTTGGTTATAGAAAACATTGAAAATAATCCCTAAATCGCCTTCGAATTTCTTGAATGAGACGTCTAGGTTATTTGAAGTCTCAACATCAAAATCTGCGTTGCCAACTACGACGTGGCCTTCATCGTCTATTTCATATAATGCGCCAATTTCATAAAACCCTGATCCTAAATGCGGCCCTAATGAAAAAAGTTCAGCGCTTGATGGCGCTCTTTCGGCTCTGCTAAAAGACGCGCTTACATTATAGCCCGGCTGAAAATTCCAAACTAAGCCAGCTGATAAGCTTACAGGAGTAAAGGTTTCTTTTGCACTTGTTAGTGCTTCCTCATGGTCATGCTCGTGCTCATTATGCCCTTCATGTTCATTCTCGTGCTCATCGTGCCCTGCATGTTCATGTTCGTGCCCATCATATTCAAGCTCTGTTAAGTCAATGTCGGGATGAATTAAGTCTGGTACATTGATCTCAATGCGTTCTACTCGCGCACCCAACTGAAGTAATACATCCCCGTATTCTTTTTCTTCTAGCCATCCTATTGCAAACATTTCAGACTCAGAAGGAGGAGTAAAGGCTTCGTCGCCAAAAGCGGCTAAGTCGGTACTTTTATAGTGCAAGCTCAAGCCGCCATTCCAACCATTCCACTGTTCATGTACTGCTGAAAAGCGAAGTTCCGTCGATTCACTATTGTAACTAGTACCTGGCTCTCCATTTTCTAATTCAGTATGTTCATAGTCAGTGTAAGCACCTGAATATTCTAATGACTGGATAAAGCCTTGTTCGAACTGATAGGCTCCAGAAAGTTGATAACGAGTTTGTTTCATATCCAGTCGAACTTGCTCTTCTTCATGACTGTGTTCTTCATGATCATGCTCTTCTTCATGTTCGCCCTCATGGTCATGCGCTGCGTCATCATGTGAATGGCCAGGTATGCCGTAGTTGTGGTCTTGAGTTTCGACAGCAAAGCCAATATGTCCATTGTCGAATAAACGGCTTGCCCCAATTGTAAATCCCTGAGACTCGTAATCAGAGCTGTCTACAATATCGTTATTTTCATGCTCGTGTTCATGTCCTTCCTCATGAGCATGTTCTTCGTGGCCACGCTCACTATGATCTTCAGCCATTCCGGGAATTTTGTATTCATCTGCATCCCGATAAAAGCCTTGCATATTAAATGCAAAATCATTGTTTCCAGTTGCGAATTGGCCATTGAGAGCGTTTTCATTGTTGTTTGTGTTATTTGACACCGCCAATTCACCACTTTGCGTTTGAGAAGTCGGTATTCGATTGTCCACAACATTTACCACGCCACCAATTGCGCCACTCCCATAAAACAACGTAGCTGGTCCACGAAGTACTTCAATTTGTTCTGCAGATGAAGCGTCAGTTGACACAAAATGGTCTGGGCCTACTCGGCTTACATCACCCGCATCAAGACCATTTTGAGCAATTAAGACTCTAGGCCCACTTAATCCGCGGATAATCGGAGTACTGGTAACTGAGCCGTGCGAACTCGAATGGATACCGACTTGATTGGTAAGCGAGTCGCCAAGAGTAGCCATTTGCTCTCTATTTAGAGCATCCATTGATAAAACATTGACGGGTAACGCCGATTCAATGGTTGATGTATGAATCAAAGTACCGGTTATATCCAAAACTTCAACGCTAGAGTTGTTGACGACTATTTCGAGGCCATTAATGCCTGTAGAGTCAATATTAATGGGGAGGTGGTTGTGGACATAGTCTGGTGCTGAGACATGCAATTCGATATTGCCTAGTCTTATTGATCTTATAGTAAATGTGCCGTCTGCATTGATCGGCACACTCATTGAAGTTCCAACAATAGTTACTTCACCTTCATTGACTGAGTTTCCCGATTGGTCAACGACCTTGCCGGTAATTGTATTTGCGAATGTTGTAGAACTCGCCATAGCGAGTAATAGTGCGCTTGTAACTTTGTTCATTTTTATCCACTTATGTTATGTTATAACGATATAATTGTTATAGTATAACGTCTTGAGTATAAAAATAAAGTCTGCTTAGTTCGTTAATTGTTCTTCAATGAAGAAAAATACCTCTAGGCGCTATTTACATGAGTTTTTAGAAGGTATTGGTTTATATATACAACTTGCGATAGCGCATAATTTCAGCCAAACAAGCAGTGTTCACTGTGTCGAGTTAGAAAACTCTTTTTGTGTCTCTTTAATGCACTTTATCTGTGCCTGTCTTACTATTTCTCCTAGTTCAGGTCCTTCTTTTCCATTGCGTTGAGCTTCTTTTACAACCGTTCTTATATCCAATGCGCTAAGAGCTTCTATTAATGATTTCGCAAATCGTGCCTGAGGATAATCAATATGCTCATATGCTGGGCCTCGACCCTGCGTATCACATAGACAAGCATTGATGAACCTTTCGAACAATATTGGATTTTTCAAAGCATTTAGGCGCTGAATCAATAATTTTTGCAGCGTTTTGGGTCTAAGTTCTAAAAGCTTATGGCAGTACAAATGCAACTCACTTGTTAGAGTAGCAAGGTTTTTAAGCTTATTTGGGATCTTTAACCTCGCACAAAAGTCGTCGATAACAGATACACCACGAAGTTCGTGTCCTCTGAGATGGCCGTATTCTTTATAATTTTGAGCTTTGCCAAAATCGTGCGTTAAGGCTGCAAATCTAGTCTCTAAATCAAATTCATAATCGGCTGATCTTTTAAGAACCAAAAGAGTGTGCTTGTATACATCTCCCTCTGGATGATATTGAGCGGGCTGGGGGATGTGTTGCATTTCCGCGATTTCGGGAAACAAAACTTCTAACACTCCTAATTCATCAAGCGTTTCGAAGAATAACTGAGGCGTTTTTTCCATCAGCGCTTTTTCAGTTTCTTTCCAAATCCGCTCGGCGACCAAGTAATCAAGTTCAGAACTGTCTCGCATGTCCAGTACCAGATCCTTTGTTTCATCAGCAATCTGCCATTCATATCCATATCGAGCTCTAAATCTTGCAAGTCGTAATACTCGAACTGGATCTTCTTTGAAAGCTTCAGTCGTATGCCTTAATACTTTATTTTCGAGATCACGTTTGCCGTTAAAGGGGTCGATGAGGTTGCGGGCATTGTCTAACGCCATTGAATTTATTGTGAGGTCTCGACGCGCTAAATCTTGCTCTAAGGTCACATCAACGCTCGCATCGACACTAAAACCGGAATAGCCTCGACCGATCTTCCTCTCAGTTCTTGCAAGAGCGTACTCATCTTTTGTCTTTGGGTGCAAAAAGACAGGAAAGTCTTTTCCTACTGGTTTGAATCCTAAGTTAAGCATTTTATTGGCTGTTACTTGAACCACAACGTAGTCTTTATCACTGACCTCTAACCCTAAAAGACTGTCGCGAACTGCTCCACCTACTAAATATGAATGTCGTTCTATTTGTTTGGTCACATTACTCACTGGTAAAAAATATCGTTAATAGTGATTCTTATACGCTCTTAGCATGAGATTGTTTAAGATAATAGTTGGATAAGTACAAACCTACTAGCTTTTTGTCGTATTAAATTTGTATTGCGCTTTTGTCAAAAGAAGCTAGGGATTCAACGTCCAGTATAAAATGACAGTTAAACAAGCGTATCAATCAGCATAACTTACATTCATTAAACTAATGTTAATAGCTTACATATAAATAAGAATGATGTTGAGTAGTTGCCGTTTTAATTGGTCATTACTTACAGGGCTGTTTATTGTTTAACCAGTGGCGTGCAGAAATTCGCTATGCATAAATGTACCATTATTTATTTTTGTAAAAAAATTACAAAAAACACTTATGTATAAGCCCTGGTTTTCGACATTTTGATCAATAATTTTTGTAATTCAAATAGAATTAAAAATTTGTAGTAATAAATTAGTCTTAAACCCTATAATTTAAAAGGCTCCTGGCCTATTATTACTGTACTCCTTATCTTGTAATCAACCAAATGAGACAGACGCGTGGAATTGATCAAAGCACTGAAAACTTACGGAATTAACACTGACCAAGAAATTCTTCACAATCCAAGTTACGAGACTTTATTCAACGAAGTCACTGATCCGAGCTTATCTGGTTACGAAAAAGGATACGAGACAGAATCTGGTGCAATATGCGTGAAAACTGGCCAATTTACCGGTAGGTCTCCCAAAGATAAGTACATCGTAAAAGACGACGTGACCAAAGATACTATTTGGTGGTCAGATCAGGGTAAAAACGACAATAAGCCAATTGACCAAAAGGTTTGGAGTCACCTGAAAGGATTGGTCACCTCTCAATTAAGTGGTCAGCGCCTATTTGTTGTAGACGCTTATTGCGGTGCAAACAAAAATACGCGTTTAGCGGTTCGTTTTGTTACTGAAGTTGCTTGGCAAGCGCATTTTGTCACCAATATGTTCATTCGCCCAAGCCAAGAAGAGCTAACTGACTTTACCCCAGACTTCATCGTAATGAATGGAGCGAAAACCACTAACCCGCAATATAAGGAGCAAGGTTTAAATTCGGAGAACTTTGTTGCCTTTAACTTAACCGAGCGTATTCAGTTAATCGGTGGAACATGGTATGGCGGCGAGATGAAGAAGGGCATGTTCAGCATTATGAACTATTACCTTCCACTTCAAGGTATTGCGAGCATGCACTGCAGTGCTAACGTGTGTGAAAAAGGTGATGTTGCTATCTTCTTTGGCTTGTCGGGAACCGGAAAAACAACTCTTTCTACTGATCCTAAACGACAGCTAATTGGCGACGATGAGCATGGTTGGGACGACAATGGCGTATTTAATTTTGAAGGTGGCTGCTATGCAAAAACCATCAATTTAAGCAAAGAAAATGAGCCTGATATATATCATGCAATCAAGCGCGATGCACTATTAGAAAACGTTACAGTCGACGACAATGGCAAAATTGACTACGACGACAACTCGATCACAGAAAATACTCGAGTTTCATATCCAATTTATCACATCGATAACATCGTTAAACCAGTTTCAAAAGCAGGTCATGCTAATAAAGTAATCTTCTTGACGGCTGACGCTTTTGGGGTGTTGCCAGCTGTATCAAAATTAACATCTGCTCAAGCTCAATATTATTTATTATCTGGTTTCACTGCGAAGTTAGCAGGAACTGAACGAGGCATCACCGAACCAACTCCTACTTTCTCTAGTTGTTTTGGCGCGGCTTTCTTGACTCTTCATCCTACCACCTATGCAAGAGTATTAGAGCAACGAATGATTGCATCTAACGCAACGGCGTATTTGGTGAATACCGGATGGAATGGAACAGGGAAACGAATCTCGATTAAAGAAACGCGTGCTATAATAGACGCTATTTTAGATGGAAGCATAGATTCAGCTCCTAGTCAGACAGTGCCTATTTTTGGATTAGATGTACCTACCGAGTTACCTGGTGTGGACTCTAAAACCTTGGATCCTCGAGCGACATATGAAGATGAATCAGAGTGGACAATAAAGGCAGACAACTTAGCCAACTTATTCGTGGAAAACTTTGAGAAATTTACCGATACACAGCAAGGCGAAGACTTAGTAAAATCAGGCCCGAAAGTATTGGCTGTATAATCCATACCCACAAAAAGCCGCTAACATAAAATTAGTTAGCGGCTTTTTTTGTTTCTTTAACAATGCATTACAAATGTCTTGGTCGCGGTCTTCGCTTAGACTTCTTAATTAGTGTAACCTGGCGTTTAATTCGTCAATAACTTCCGCCCAAGCTGCATCTTCTACAATCGCTTCTTTTAAAAACGTCGTTTGAGCGTTATTCCAATAGGGCGCTTGGTGTAAATAAGTACTTTGGTTTAAGCCCTTGTGGTCTTCAATGAATTTTTCTACTGCTTCTTCTGAACTATCCAAACCTAATTGAGTGAACAAGTCGGTCATGGTTGGTTGTTTAGTAAACATGTCAGGCCTCCTTTTCTAGTCCTGGTCTTATTCCAACGCTCTGCACTGCGTATGGATCACATATTAAGCGACAGACTTATCAATCTACCTTGTAATTTTATAAATTACATTAATCGTTTTTGAAATCTCAATATGCGCTGGTATAAAAATTGGCATGTCGGATTTGTTCAGGTGGTTAACATCGCTTCTCACCATTTCGCTGACTGAGTACCTCGCATTATCAGACAATCCAAACGTGGCAAAAAACGAAGTAAAAGAGCCAGTGTCGTTAAATGCAAACACCCCATCAAGCCTAACGCCCAATCCTTGGGCCATTAATGACGCTTTCTTCTTAGCTTTCTCTGTTGCTTTTGAAATCAGAGCGAGTTGAATATCATCGCGTTCTGATGTGTCAAATTTTGACCTTATGTTACTAAGATTGTCTATTTTATAAAGTGCTCTGATGATGTTTGGATAATTATCCAATCCAGACATTTTTACAGTAAAGCTGCGAGTAAACTCATATCCTATAATACCCGTTTGATTGTAGTTTTTGTCCTTGCCCCTTCGAATAGATTTGTTTACTTCGTAAGCTTCTATATCAGAAGATTGAATAGCATTTTTGCTTAATATAGTTAACACTGATTGCGTGGCATCAGATAATACCTCACTGGCTTTATCTGAGCTCTTATCAAAAGTGGTTAGTTGAAAGCTGATTTCAGCGATGTCTGGCTTAACTTCTTCCGTGCTCGTCCCCGATACTGTCACAAACGGAAAGCTGGGTAAGGTAGTTGACTTTGCCGGTTGGGTGAGTGCTGCCAAACACAATAAAATGGCAAATGCGAATGTATTTCTTAAATTCATAATATTCCTTGGTTGCAAACAAATTTGACTAAGGCTTCGGCAATCGTAAGAGTTATATGCGGGAGCGCTTTCGATTTTTACTGCGTTTTTTTAGTTTACAACTCTTGTTAATAAAAAATGAAACATCAAATGATAGACCCTTTGATAGCACATTAGTTTAACTGTAAAAGGTCTAATATTGCCGATGCATTGACTTTACATCGTTCACATTAGTTATAGATGTAGATGTCTCGTATTCCAAATATAATCATTTGAATACCACATTTATGTAACACTAGATACACTATACTAAATAGACACTAAAGACATATATCTAAAAAGGCTATAGAAAAATGATTAAAAAATCGGCCCTGATTGGCATAATACCGGTTGTTAGCATGTTATTAGCGTGTTCCAATCAGCTGAATAATGACACTGCAGATAGTGATACGAGCATCTTAAATTCGCCAGATAACTTTACTGTACAGATACTCGGTATAAACGATTATCACGGTCAAGTTAAACCGCGAGAAACTCGCGGAGGCATGGTTCAATTAATCAGGCACCTATCTCACAAAATTTCCTCAACTCAGGAGCACAGTTTTATTTTGCACGCAGGAGATCATATAGGTGCTAGCCCAGCGGAATCTGCACTTTTGCAAGATGAACCCGCGATTGATCTTTTAAATCTGCTAAATAATTACTGTCAAGCCCTCAAAACTAATCCCTGTGAGGTAATCGGTGTTGCAGGCAACCACGAGTTTGATGAAGGTAGCGATGAATTAAAGCGTTTACTTGAAGGAGGTAATCATAAAAACGGTCCTTTTATCCATTCAAATTGGAAAGGCGCAAACTATGTTACGTTAGGTGCGAACGTCGTCGATAAAACGACACTTCAACCCATCCTGCCACCTTATGTTATACACGAGGTTAATGGCGTACCTATTGGCTTTATTGGCATAACCTTAGATATTACACCTGAACTTGTCGTGCCAGGCATTGTGGACAATTTAATGTTTAATAACCAAGCTCAAATAGTCGCTGAGCTTGTGGATGAAATTACCCAACAAGGCGTAAAGTCTATCGTTGTTATAGTGCACGATGGCAGTTACGATGAATATTATGAAGGTGAAACAAGACAAGATTCAGGCATTATTTTAGACAGTAGATTTGGTCGATTTTTACAACAACTACCAGATGAGGTAGACGTCATTGTTAGCGGACATTCTCATCGCTTTACCAATGCTTATGTAGCAAATAAAAATGGAAAGAAATTTTTGGTCACGCAGGCATTTTCAAGCGGACGCGCTTACTCGGATATAAGCGTAACCATAAATAGTCAAAGCCAAGATATTGTAGAGTCAAGCGCACAAGTTATTATGACAGAGGCAAGCGTTGAATTGCCACTAGATAAAGAAGCCGAGAATTTGCTAAATAAGGTAGTTTCATTAGAACAGTCTTCTATAGAATTTGCCCAATCGTATACTGATAAAGTAGTTGGCATGTATGAAACAGATAAAGATGACATTCCTTTGGGACAGTTTATAGCCGATTCTCATCGTTTTGCGCTTAAATCAGATCTTGCTCTTATGAATAGAGGTGGAGTCAGGGCAAGCCTAAGTGAAGGTGAGGTGACATGGGGTGAACTGTTTGCCATCCAACCCTTTAACAATCCGCTGGTTATCCGTAAATACTCAAAATCGCAACTCGAATTATTACTGCTGAAAAATTACTTTTTCAGCAGTAATGTAGAAAAAACTATGGAGGGAGTAGTTTTACTAGATGGCCAACCTTTGGAAGAGGGCCAATTTTATACTCTTGGAGGGAATGCCTACGTATTGAATAGTGATGATTTTAAGCATGGGGAAATAATCGGTATCTACGGCCTAGATATTGATGCGACGGTAGATTACATTAAGCAATTAAAACAGCCGTTTAGCTTATCGATTCCATCGCAGTATTGAGTGGCTGAGATCATGCTAAAGGAGTATTTCTTTGTGATGCCGTAATTTATTACATTAAGATACTCGGAGCGTTACAATACAAAGCTTGTTTAGGGTTTGCAAAAGTTAAACTCTGAATACTTGTTATCTTCAAATGATCTTCAAATTTTATGCCTCAATGTTTTATTGGGGTATGTGCCTAAAAGAAGAGACTTTGCACTATGTCAAAGCCGAGGGTTGTTGATATTGAACGAGTAATATTTGATTCATTTTATCTTACTTTAAACAAGACCAATGTACGCAAGTTGTATAGAAATAGATGGGTAACCGCTACGCATTGGTTTGATCGTTGTCACACAACAAAAAGCCGTTCGGATTCAGAGGGTTTACAGGAAACTTTACAGGAGCTAAGTTTAAAAACACCTTACGGTTCTAGCGATTTACGGCCATCAAGAGTACCCTTGCAACCACTCTATGACTAAAGTGTTTCATCAGACAGTTTTCACACATCTTCTGCAAAATTCTTAGAGTCATCATATATACCATCTAGGAATACGAAGCTATGACAATTCCACAAACTGAATTAGTCACAAGTAAAACGGCAAAATTATGTTTATTTGACGATGATTTTCAAGCGCTCCCAACAAACGTAACTACGACCGTATGTATTATTATAAAAGGGGTTGTCCAAGGGTTTAGTGTTAAACCAATTGTTTTAAAATTGGCAAAAAATCTCAAAGTTTCAGGAGAGGTATATAATAGTGACCAAGATGTGGTGGTTGAATGTAAAGCAAAAGTTGAAGTTATAATTGAATTTATCAATGAATTAATAGAGCAAACACTCACCTTGGCGCACATTAGAGCGGTTCAGTGCAAGGTGATAAACAAGTCAATAAACAACCATACATTTTCTATCAGCGCCAGTACCAGTGAACGTCACCCTACTCTTATTACAGTCGCTGCGGACAAAGCGGCTTGTAAGTGTTGCACAAATGATTCGCTCCAAGATGAAGCAAGGCAGAATCACGCATTTACTTGTTGTGCCAACTGTGGGCCTCGTTTGTCTATTTCAAAAATAAGTCCTAATGGATGCTCAAACATCAGCATGCAACCATTTCATATGTGCCAAAGTTGTGAACACGAATCTGAATGTTCGCGTGAAGAAGCATATCAAGAGCGTCCAAATACATGCGAGATATGTGGGCCTAAATTATTATTTGTCGATGAAGAAAACCGAGTTTTGGCAAAAAAAGAGCCTATCAAGCATGCGGTAAAAGCAATTAACGCAGGGAAATTAGTAGCAGTTAAAGGAATAGGGGGCTTTCAGATAGCCGTCAATGCTTTTCACGCAGAAGCAGTAGAAGATTTACGAAAACGGAAAAACCGACCTCATAAGCCTTTTGGTGTAATGGTAAAAGACATAGCTACGGCTAAAACACTAGCATTTATTAACGAATACGAGCAGGCATTATTAGAAAGCCCAGAAGCGCCAATTGTTCTATTAAAAAAACGCGCTTTGTGTGACAGTCTTACCGGCCTTGCGCCTGACCAGTCTCATATTGGCATCATGTTGCCCAGCACTTCTATGCATCATTTGTTGCTCACAGAAGCGAACATCCCACTGATCATTACATCCGCTAATAAACCCGGCGAGCCCCAAATTATTGACAATCAAAGAGCATTATTTGAATTAAATAAACTGGCCGACTTTTTTTTACTCCACGACATTCAAATTACTCACCGATTAGATGATTCTATTGCGCAGGTGGTCGGTGGAAAAACCAATGTCTTAAGGCGTGCAAGAGGATACGTGCCTGAGTCTTTGCCCGTTCCTGAGGGTTTTGAGGACGCTGTCCCAGTATTAGCAATGGGAGCCGATACAAAAAACACGGCGTGTTTTTTATCTGGTCGAAATGCAGTGATTACTCAACATTTTGGTGAGCTTACCAATATTAAGAATGTAGAGGAACAAGCTAACAGCGTTAACGCGTATCTCCAATTCTTAAATTTTACACCTAAGGTTATTGCGGTTGATGCGAACCCTGAGTACAAAAGTAGTCAGCTAGGTTGTGAACGATTACAGCAATTTCAGGGCATAAGCACACTAGAGGCCGTTCAGCATCATCATGCTCATATTGCAAGTTGTATGGGCGAAAATCTGTACTCTAGAAATAACGGGAATGTGATTGGCATTGCATTGGATGAGCGGGGTTACGCAAATACAAAAAGTGATCCTTACCTTTCACTAAATGTTGATATCTCCACCGTTGATAAAAGCCATAGGGTGGGTGGTGAACATCAAACCTGGGGCGCTGAAATACTCATTGCTGATTATAACAAAGCCACAAATTTCGGAGGATTAAAAGCGATTCCCCTTTTGGGCGGTGACTTAGCAAATGTTCAACCGTGGCGAAACGCTTTTGCTCACTTACATCAAGCCATTGGTTACAAGACATTACAAAATAACTTTTCTTCATTGTTGCCTATACAACGCTTTCAAAAGAAACCGATTGATACGTTACTGTATATGCAAAATCACGCATTTAACGCTCCTCTTACTTCTTCTTGTGGGCGTTTGTTTGACGCCGTTGCGTATCTAATTGGTGCGTTTGAAGAGGAAGAAATTAGTTACGAGGGGCAAGTTGCGATGATGCTAGAGTCGCTCGTTACCAACCAGTCTTTCAGTGACGTATCGCCTTATACCTTCGAAATTTTAGATACTGGGGGCCGTCTTCAAATAGATCCTGCTCCAATGTTTGTAGAGATGCTGAATGATCTCATAATGAATGTCCCAAAGGGCATGATAAGTCAGCGCTTCCACAGCGGGTTGGCAGCGTCATTTGCTCATGTTGTCTCAATCCTTTCCACTGTTCACAATATTGACACTGCAGCACTGTCTGGAGGAGTATTTGTCAACAAAAGACTGATACAAGAATTAGCGTGTAAATTAGAAGAGCAGGGTCTCACAGTACTGACGCATTCTGCTTTGCCATCAAATAATGGCGGTCTTAGTTATGGGCAAGCCTTAATTGCAGCGTCTAGAGAACTGGCACGACGAAGCTCATAGAAATAGTATTTTTAGACGATTCTTCCTGTTAATAACGATCAGACAGTACCCATTCTTCACTAAGTTGTTTAGTATAAGCATCATTACAGGGTGTATAGACCCAAAAATATAATTCAATAATGAGCTTTACCTATGTCACTGTCCAAAAAAAATATAATAATTTTAGTGTCCATTCTATCATCAATAAGCAGCCAAGGTTGTGCTGCTAATCAAGAGCAAGAGTCCAATTCAATGCAAACTCAAGAGAATATGAGCGCCGTTTTATGGGAGCCTGCTAACCTGAAGAATTTGACGGTAGAATGCTCAAATGCAGACGCTAATACAAGAGGCGATTATTTTACTAGCCAAGAAGTCGATTATGACGCCAATGATTGGGAAGAACGAATCAGCAGCGATTGGGCGTTCTTTAATACGCAAGCTTCAGAAGGCAAAATACTGGTGATAGACCATCAAATTAATCAAGCAACTCCCAGTTATAGATATTTATCAAACGGCACACAAAATGATTTGTTCGAACCTTGGAGTTCATCAAAAGTGTTTGCATATACAGGGGCAATCGCGTCGCTTAGAGAAAACCATAATGTAGGCGCAGATGGCTCTATTGGTGAGTACAATATCGCTGATTTAATTACCAGCATCCATAGTTATGAGAATCACGGGACGGCAAATGGGGACTCAAATTCAATCGCCAGCTATTTTGTGAATTTAGCCACAAGAGACAGGCTAAATCGACTGTTGCATAAAAATTGGCTCAATTTAAGCAATGCGCATATTATTTTCTCTGGTGCTTATGGAGCGGATGTGTTGTCTCCAGAGCCTCATCAATGGCAACGCAAAGCTCAAGACGCTCCTATCTTGCTAAGAAATTTGCTAATAAATAATAAGGATCCAGGTTATTTGCCCTATAGGTGCGACACTTGTGGAACAACTGGAAACAAAGCCATGAGCACGCTGGCGATAGCCGAATGGTTAAAACGTCTGGCCATGCATTCAGTCGACCCAAAAACATCTCATCCGCATCTGACTGATTCTGATATAGATGTGCTCTTTCATGGAACGGGACATACGTCAAAAGACAAGAAAACTGCAGGCATGATGCGCGGTATTAGTCTTCAATTAGGCTTGGCCATAGCCAAAGGATTAACTGGAAGAAGTTCGCTAGATGCACACTCTGCTGAACAAATATTAAATGAGTTCACTGATGGGCAATGGAGAATTTACCAAAAGATTGGCTGGGGACCATCGGAAACTAGGGGTACTGGAGAGAATGTTATGCTGGCTCATGTGTGTTTACCACTAGAAAATAGAACAGCTTCGTTTACTGTGGCTGCCCAAGCCTCGCATCCGGGGCCAACTGAAGAATCAGTATGGAGGTCTGGTCAGAAAATGCAATCGATTCTGGATAATGCAATGCAAAAGCTATTGGGACAGGGTGCGAAGTGAACATCACGAAAGTTGAATTTAGATTCTTAGAAATACCTCTAATTACACCATTTAAAACAGCATTAAGAGAAGTGACACATTGCAAAGATATCGTTATCTTGTTGCATACAGACAGTGGAGCTATAGGCATTGGTTCTGCGCCTTCAACTCCGGTAATCACTGGGGATACTCATGAGTCTATCAAAGCTATTATTGAGCAGTATATAGTGCCCAAACTAGTCGGCAAGTCCATAGAAGAATTTACGCACTTGTGTGATATTGTCAAAAATAGTGTGATTCATAATACAAACGCCAAGGCCGCTCTAGAAATAGCACTGTATGACCTTTGGGGACAATTTTTGCAAAAGCCAGTCTATGAAGTATTGGGGGGAGCTAGAATTGCGTTAAAATCAGATATAACCATCAGTTTAAATTCTGCCTCGACCATGATAGAAGATTGTGAGCAAGCGATACAAAGAGGCTTTACTGAACTTAAAATCAAAGTAGGACAAGCACCTGCGCAAGACATCGAGACCGTTATAGCAATTGCAGATGAAGTGGGCCAAAGGGCGCATTTGCTATTGGATGTCAATCAAGCTTGGGATGCCTCACAGAGCCTTGATATTTTGCAACAACTCTACCAAAAAAAAGTCGAGCTAGTTCTGGTAGAACAACCGGTAAACTATGAAGACATAGCCGGTATGGCTCGCGTATGTGCAAATTCACCTTATCCAATTATGGCTGACGAAAGCGCGTTTAATGCCAGGCAATTGTCCTGTTTATATCAAAACAAGGCGGCTAATATTGCAAACATTAAGTTGATGAAAACCGGCGGATTAACTCAAGCCATTGAGATGGTAAATAAGGCCAGACATTACAACATGCCGTGTATGATTGGCTGTATGCTTGAGGGGCCAATCGGCATTAGTGCGGCGGCGCATATGGCTGCGGCCTTTCCCGATGTGATTGAGTTTATTGATTTAGACGGTGCTTTTTTGACAGCAGAAATGCCTGAACGAGAACAATCTAGTTTCGGAATTAGACTATCAGCGCCTTATATTGAACTTACGGATGCGCCTGGTTTTGGAAATCAAAATATGCTGGACTGGCTGGGGGCGTAAACGGGCAAATCTCCTGCCTTGCTGATACTATTATAGATATTATTTTAGGGCGTGCAGTGAACGTTTTAATAATCTTTTTGAGGCGCGGGATATATTATTGAATGGTTGCTTTGTTATGCTTTATAAATTTAAATCTTTACCAAACATGTTCGATCTTGCCTCTTAAATAAAACATTAAATAAATAGACATTAGCGATGGTATTAAATTTTGTCAGACACAAGTAAATACAGGCTAAATACGCTCGTTTGGTATTCCTTAGCGTTCGTTGCAATCGCGTTCGTTGCTATTTGCGTTTATGTATTCTCTAATAATCAAATGGTGAATTACTGGTATCAGGATAGAGTGCGAGATGAGGCCTCATATACCTTGTTTCTCGGCAGTTCAAGTATTGCTAGGCTGCCAGCCAATATGGTTACTGCCTGCAAACCAACAGTAATATATGGGTTTGAAAATGGCGTCGCTGAAGATATTCTTATGTATCTTAAATTTGCCGAATTAGAAAAAGCGAGTAGAGTGATCGTATATATCGGAGAAAATGATATTGCGCAGGGGGAGCAACCCTTAGTCACTTTATCTCAGGTCAATCGAATCATAACAGAGCTTCTCACCTTGCAGCATCTTGAAATTTCAATAATGACGGTCAAACCGTCGCCGCGCAGAGTAAGACATCACTTAGATTTCACTAAATTTAATCAGGCTTTAAAAGAAGATTGGTCACAACTAGAAGAGTCAAATAGCAACACCAAAAGAGTATCCTTTATTCCTTTTCATAATATCAGTAACGTCATTTATTATTCGCGCGATGGCGTTCATCTTAATAATGCAGGATACAATGTGCTCAGTGAAATGATAAATGCCACATGTATAAACACATAAAAGGATTTGCGACGCTGTGAGATACTATTACTTGGATAACCTAAGAGCCATCTTAATGATGCTTGGAGTTGTACTACACACCTGTGCAGCTTTCTCTGTCAACAAATATTGGGTGATAAGTTTTCCTCAGCCCCTCGCTTGGGCAGATAGCATTAACAGTGCTATCCACTTGTTTAGAATGCCCGCGTTTTTTATTATCGCAGGCTTCTTTTCAATACTGTTGCTAAAAAAGCGCACAATAGCAGACTTTGTTGCCAACAAGGTCTATAGAATTGGGCTACCTTTTATAGCGGCCTTGTTTCTCTTTAATTTACCTCAGCAACTTCTGCTAATTAATCTCGATGATTATTTAGCGTCAAACATCAATCGCCCGAATCTTACTGGGCACCTGTGGTTTCTAGTTAACTTATTGGTCTATTTTTGCTTTATTTCTTTTGTTTATCCAATTGTTAATATTTGGATTAGAGGAATAAAAACTAATTGGAATAACACGCTACTATTGTTAACCATATTACTGATACCTGTCCTGCATATTGCGCTTTTAAGTCTTACTCGTTTTTCAATACCCATCTACGAATATTTCCCAATTATCGGCAGTTTATATAGTGTGATGTTGCAATTTGACTATTTTATGTTTGGTGGTCTTTTGTATTGGATGCTATCAAGCAAACTAGATTATGTCTTGACCCAGAAGCGATGGATAATTACAGCAACTGTTTTGATCCTAGTTAAATTGTGTACAGATAACTTATTAAATATCGATGGCAACACTATCATAGGCATGGTGCTGACAGTATTTTTTGAGCGCTGGCAAGTCATTGGGGTATGTATGTTGTTACTGACCGCTTCTAAATATTGCTTGAACAATACCAATGCAACCATACAAAAAGTGTTTGACGCGTCTTATTCGGTTTATCTGGTCCACCATATAGTGGTTGTTTTGTTAACATTAGTTGCGATTGAATTATTTTATGGAAGATTAGATGCCAACTTTTTATTTTTTATCATACTGTTCGCCACTTTCTCTATTTCGTTCGGGTTTCATCAATACGTAGTCAAAAAATATCGGTTTGCCCAGCGTCTTTTTAATGGGAAATAATCCCTTTATTAACGCATCACGGGACTTTTTAGTTACAATTTTACCTATGCATTCAACACCGACATTACCCCAAATACAAACGCGTTTTTACGAATTTTGTACGCATTTGTAGCAACATATGGCTATGTGAATTCTGCTGCTCATACATTGGCAATATACGTTTTTACTATTATAGTAATTGGTTAAGGAGCCAATCTTTTAAAAATAAAAAATCTAATTTTATTAATTGTTTATCATATTGATTACCACTTAAAGGAAATTTTATGGCCGACCAGCTACCCGATCTTATTCAAGAGGTAGTGTTAGCAACCGAGTCAAATGATTCTCAGGTAGCGTCAACTTTAGCGACTACCGACGCTGAATCTTTGGCATTAGTGCTTGAATCTATTCCATTAGAACAACGATTGATCAGTTGGCACCAAATCCCCATTGCAAAACGCCTTGATGTACTGGTGGAAATGCGCGGAGATCCGCGGATCACTCTCATTGAATCCACACCTAAAGAGGAGTGGGATGAAATTTTTCAAGGCGTTGATGCAGAACAACTGCTTGAGATAAGTGATAGTTTGCCTAGCTCCTTGTTGGACCTTGCCGTCCAAGCAATGGATAAACAACAAAGAAAGTTTTTCCAAGACGCTTCTCAGTACAACGACAACGAAATAGGTCATTGGCTCAATCACGAGCTATTAGTGTTGCCAATTAATGCGAAAGTTCGTGACGGATTGCGCTTAATCAGAAGACAATTGCCAGAACAGACAGAAAGTATTTTTTTAACCAATCGAGCCGGGCAGTTTTCTGGGGCAGTAAAAATACATTCACTATATTCTGCGGCTGAGCACCTGCCGCTCGTGGAATTAGCAATAGAGTTTATCGATGTGTTATCAGACAGCCAAGACGCGGTTCAGGCTGCACGAGAAGTTCAGTATAGCAACTTTGTGTCACTGCCGGTAACTGACGTAAATAACAAACTTCTTGGACGGGTGGATATTACAACCGCCTGTGAACTGGTTAATGAATATTACGAACGACAGGTGATGTCTTCTGCCGGCATGGATGAAAACGAAGATTTATTTTCATCCACCGGTCAAAGTGCTAAAAAAAGAGCGGTCTGGCTGGGAGTGAATCTACTGACTGCATTTTTAGCATCTTGGTTCATTGGTTTGTTTGAAGCCACTTTACAACAAGTCGTTGCGTTGGCCGTATTAATGCCGGTGGTGGCAAGTATGGGGGGAATTGCTGGTAGTCAAACTCTGACGCTTATTGTTCGTGGATTAGCCTTAGGTCAAGTTACCGACATCAATCGTAAAGCGTTATTGAAAAAAGAGCTAAAAGTGGGCGCTTTAAACGGGATTATATGGGCTGTTGTAGTGGGTGCTATTGCTTATTTTTGGTTTGACAGCAGTTTACTGGGAGTTGTAATAGCCTGTGCTATTTTGTTGAACATTGTTATGGCAGCAATAACGGGCGTTTTGTTACCCGTTGTTCTGTCAAAACTAAAAATCGATCCCGCACTTTCTGGATCAGTGATCTTAACTACGGTCACAGATATCGTTGGTTTTGTAGCCTTTTTAGGGTTAGGAAGCCTGTTATTGCTATAGCTATCGATTTCTAGTCGTTCATATACTGATTAAAGAATTGGTCTATGTCTCGCTCCACTGGTAAATCGGAGGGATTTGCCCAACTAAATGCCGCTACGGTACCTGTATGTTCACCCGTCTCATACATAATAGTTTTAACAATTCCGTTTTCTGATTGTATTTTCGACCGTAATTTTTGCAGGTTCCTTATATGAACAGTATCGTCATCTTTCGAGTACAGCAGTAACATAGGAGGCTCATTTCCTTCTATAAAGGTGGTCACAGCCATATTTGGGTAATTGCTTGGAGGCCCGAACATATCTTTGAGGTCTTTCGCTTTTGGTTCAAAATCGTAGGGGCCAGCCATACCAGCAAATGCATTGATAATTTGATTGGATAAGCCTTCCGCGCTTAGGTATTCATCGTTTGCAACAATCAATGCTCCGATATGAGCGCCAGACGAGTGCCCAGAAATGAATAAATTTTGGTTGCCACCATATTGTTCAATATTTTTGTATACCCATGCAACCGCAGCAGCGCCGTCATCCACGAACGTTGGAAATTTCACTTCTGGATACAGTCTTGTGTTGGGTAGCACTGCTATATAGCCAAGTTTGGCCAAGCTAATACCAACAAAGGCGTATTGCTGCTTATTTCCAAACGTCCATCTTCCACCGTGAAAAAATACAACAACAGGCAATGAACCTTGTTTAGCCGACTCAGGAACGTAAATATCAAGCGTTTGTTCTTGGCCTGATCCATAGGCGATGTCATGTATGATCTCGCCATCAAAGGCAACTTTTGGAGCATTAGCGGTCGCAAAAATTACTTTTGTGCAACCCGAGATAGCCAAACATATTATAAGAATTAAGAGAGATTTCATGCTATCTTTACGCTTTATTGATATCTTAAGTTCAGTGGTATCAAGTGGGTTTAATTTTTTACTGAGTTATAAATGTTTTTATCTTCCGAAACTTTTAAGACCGTTGTGGATAGTTCTCCCTTAATTTCGATTGACCTCATAATCGAAAACCCCGAAGGTCAATTTTTACTAGGCATACGAAATAACCGACCCGCTAAGAACACATGGTTTGTCCCAGGGGGGCGAGTTCAAAAGAGTGAAACCCTTGATGATGCGTTTGCACGTTTATGCAAAGTTGAACTAGACGTCGACCGCGAAAGAAAAAATAGTTTGTTTATGGGGGTATACGAGCACTTCTACAAAGACAGCGTTTTTGGGGACCAGATTGCGACTCATTATATCGTGCTTGCGCATAAGATTAAAATTAGTCATCCATTAGTCGGACTTCCGAAATCGCAACACAACGCGTATAAATGGATGTCTGAAAATCAGATAATGAATTCACAAAGTGTTCATACGCACACTAAATGGTATTTTGGCAAAGGTTAATATGCTTAGGTATGTATAGATCTGATAGCTAGATAAACATAGAAAAGCCCGTACAAATTTGCACAGGCTTTATGGTTTGATACTAAACAGGTCTTATTTCGAAAACCTTCTTCTCAACATTGCAGGAACTGCCATTAAAATAAGCAATAGGGTGGTTGGTGCAGAAACACTTTTCGCTTCAACAACGACATCGTCTATTAAATTACCAACAGATGAAGAGGGCGCTATAGAAGTAAACTGAATCACGCTTTCAGCGCCATTTGCAGTGAACGCAGACGAGAATGTTGACCATTGTGACTTGGTGTGGTCTTCAAATACCTGAGAAAAAACGTTGCCATTTGTAGAAAATATATCGACCTTGAAGGATTCATTGCTATTACTTCTGGCTCTGTAAGCGAAATCTATTGTGTAGGCAGTGTTAATACTCGTGTTAAAAGTTTGAGATAAAATATGAGAACCGTTTTTAATTGAGATTGAATTCAATTCTGTTAAGTTGTTACCTTCGTAAGCTGGCGTGCCGAACAGGTTGTTCCAAATCTCTATTCTTTGCGCCTCCCATCCATTAACGCTTGAACTATTGTATAAGCTCCAAGTTCCTGCTTTAAGCGTGTTGTCTTCAAAAGATCCATTTGTGATTAAATTAGCGTGTGAACTTAAGCTAATAAGCGCAGTGATAGATGCAATAATTAGTTTGTTTAGTGATTTCATTTCATACCCCAAAACCGAATGTTTAATTAAAATGTATAGAAGCCAGTTTACTTCTATACATACTGTAATGCATGCGTTATGCCAAAATAGCAATGTGATGAAATCAAAGCGCTTTTTTTTAAAAGATATTTTTGAAAATTCGTTGTGTAAAAAATATAGACAATAAAATCAGATGTTTAGGGTGAATCTTCAAGTGTTGGTTTTTGATGAAAAGCGTATTTTTAAGCATACGTGATTGGCTTTGGCTTCGACTGCTTACTCACACTTGAAGCTTTAATTGGAATGATGTTTTTGCGATAAACGCATGTAGAAAAAGGCTTTGTTCAATCGCCGGCTGGATATATTATTTGTCACACCAGTACAGCCAAGGTCTGAAGACCCTTGGACGCGAAAAGCAGCGACGCCAAGATGAGAATAGAACTAAAAACGAGCCAGAGTCTATTTGTATGTGATTATCATTGCATTAGTTAATTTATTGGTGCTGGTAAATTTAAGTACACCAATATAATGCTTATTGAAAACCATAATGACACGATATTTTTCATTAAAAACCTTCGAACGAAAGGAGCTTTTCTGTCTTTGTATAATCCGACAGCTTGCTCGAATGTAATATTTAACGGGTAAACTAAAATGGAAACAAACATTAACAAATACCCACTGCCGACTAAACAATTCACTTCTAACACCGGTTTAAATAGCATAAAAGCAAACAGTATAAATCCGCTTATTAAGTACAGTAATTTTAGTTGCATAATCGCCTCTCTTCCAATCTATCTAATAGAATTGGTACTTGTACGCTGTGTATTTTGTATAAAAAAAGTACATTAAAACTTTTTAATTCAATGCAGATTTAAATATTGATGCGTTTATCTAATTGGTAAATACTATTTTAATCAATAGAGACAAACGGGGCGTTAAAGGACTAATGAATAACGCGTTAATAAAGAATATTAAGCACGAGTATTAAGTAATCTTACTCATCGGACAGTCGTAAAAAGAAGCTAAAACTTGATAGGAAGTGATGTCATTCATTGCATTTCTTCCTATAGTAACAAAAACCTCAACTTAGAAGAAAATTATGACAATAGATAAAAATAGAACCCATTCAAAAAAGATTGTAGATGGCAATTCTCAAGCGCCCAGCAGAGCAATGTTAAGAGCGGTTGGTTTCAATGACGAAGACTTTAAGAAAAGCCAAGTAGGTATTGCATCTACATGGAGTATGGTCACTCCCTGTAATATGCACATCGATAACTTGGCCAAGAAGGTCTGCGATGGCGTGGATAATGCCGGCGGCAAAGGGGTCATATATAATACCATCACTATCTCTGATGGGATATCAATGGGTACCGAAGGAATGAAGTATTCTTTAGTGTCTCGAGAGGTCATTGCAGATAGCATTGAAGCAGTGTCTGCTTGTATGGGCCACGATGGAATCATTGCAATAGGTGGCTGTGATAAAAATATGCCAGGATGTTTAATGGGCCTTGCCCGTTTGAATCGGCCTGCATTATTTATATATGGAGGTACTATTTTACCCGGAGAGGACCATACAGACATCGTATCTGTTTTTGAAGCGGTTGGTGCGGCATCAAAAGGCGATATTCCCATAACCATGCTAGAAGAAATTGAAAAGAAGTCTATTCCTGGTCCTGGCTCTTGTGGAGGTATGTATACAGCAAACACTATGGCATCGGCGATTGAAGCTATGGGCATGAGCTTACCAAATAGTTCTGCGCAAAATGCTGTATCTGAGCAAAAGCAAAACGATTGTTATGATGCTGGCTCCGCAATTATGCATTTGTTAGAGCATGACATAAAGCCTTCCGACATCATGACTAAGGCAGCCTTTGAAAATGCGCTCAAAGTCATAATAACACTAGGTGGTTCAACCAACGCAGTTTTGCATTTAATTGCCATGGCACACACTATAGGCGTTGATTTTAAACTAGAAGATTTCGAAAGAATTGGAGACCAAATCCCTGTGCTAGCCGATTTGCGCCCAAGTGGTCAGTACTTGATGTCAGAGCTTATAGAAATTGGGGGCATACTACCACTGATGAAGCGAATGCTAGATCGAGGGTTGCTGGATGGCAGTTGCTTAACGGTCACTGGAAAAACATTGGCTGAGAACCTTGAAAATGTAGAGGATTATCCAGCAGACCAAGACATTATAAGAGACTTTGAAAACCCAATAAAGCCAGACAGTCATTTGGTTATACTCAGAGGAAACATTGCTAACGAAGGCGCTGTTTCTAAAATAACCGGCAAAGAAGGTTTAACATTTTCTGGCTCTGCCAAAGTATTTGATTCAGAAGAGTCCGCATTTGAAGCCATTATGAGCGATAAGGTGGTAGCAGGTAACGTTGTCGTGATCAGGTATGAAGGGCCAAAAGGGGGACCAGGAATGCGTGAAATGCTTAGCCCAACGTCAGCTATTATGGGTAAAGGACTCGGTGCAGATGTTGCGCTTATTACGGATGGCAGGTTTTCCGGCGGTAGCAGAGGGTTCGTGGTCGGCCACGTGACACCTGAAGCCCAAGTCGGTGGAGCAATAGCGCTCATTCAAGATGGGGATGTTATTACCATAGACGCAGTTAAAAGAACGATTGATCTTGAAGTGAGCGACGAGGAATTATTGCAAAGAAAGCAATCGTGGAAAGCGCCTGATCCAAGATATAAAAAAGGTTTGCTTGCTAAGTATGAAAAATTAGTAAGTAGTGCATCTACTGGCGCTATTACGGATGGCTTTTAAGTGGCCCAGTCATATTTTATTACGCTTACCCCCAGTTTTTAAAGGGAACAAACACAGATTGGCGAACAGCTCGCCAATCTGTGTCAAAAAATTTTACACTACTTGCTGCTTGTCACTACCTTATACATTTATGTGTTAAAGCGAACAGGACTTATAATCCCATCGTCTTAAAATTAGAGGACAAGAAAAATAATGTAGTGATAATCTTGCACTATACGTTAAGTAAATACTCTCAATAATAACTATAAATTAAGACTGTAAATCAACCACCTAGGTGTCAGTAAATTTTACATGTTCATCAATGATTATGTTTGTGCATAACATTCCACACCTTTTTTTTAATAAAAATCCATTTAAAACAGGCATATATAAATTGAGATGGTATATCAGCTAATACTGGATCAATTTATGCTGTTGTTCTAACTCAACAAAATAAAAAGGATAATAGAAGTCTATGAAAACGTTGAAGTTGAACAAATCTAAACTGCTTATAGGTGCCGCTATTCTAGCTGCTCCTTTAGTGTCTAACGCCGGCCTGTTGAACGTAAGTAACATGAAAGGAGAGGTTAAATCTATAATCAATCCAAATACCCCATCTATCAGCGGAGAGGTGGATCCCAAAATTTTAGCCGGTGGAAATCCTGGCGATTTGGCTCCAGTTGTTCCCGCGGGTGAATTCACAGGTGTTGTCAGTATTAACACTCGCTATGAAGATGGTGGCAGTTTTATCTGTACTGGTACTGTTATAAGTAAACGTCATGTAGTAACTGCGGCTCACTGTTTGGATAATCCTGACGGAAGCGAAATTGATATTTCTAATCCCAATCAAGATGTACGCGTCGTATTTAATGACGGTGGCGATTGGTTCACGGGCAGCTCTGATGAAAGTTTAGTTACCGCTACTGAAGTTGTTATACACCCTGACTATGCAGGTTTTGGTATTTGTGGACCGGGAGACACCCCGGGATTCGGTAGTCAATGTTTAGGTGACGATATCGCTATATTAACTCTGCCTACTGATATTCCAGACGGCGTTGCAATACACGAGTTTTATCGTGGTGGTGAAGAACTATCCGGCGACCAAATTTGGAAAATGGTCGGTCATGGAACTGGTGGTAATGGCATAGAAGGCGATGCGGCAGCCCCCGATTTCTTTGTTAAACGTTTTGGTTTTAATATTCCAGAGTTATTCGAGTGTGACGATGAAACGGTGACGCAACCGGGTGGCTATACAAACACTGCTGCTTGTGCAGGCGTTGGTTCATTTGGTGAAGTATGGCGTGCAGACTTTGATGGCGTTGACGAAAATGGTGTGTTACAGGATTTCTTCTGCGCAGCAGTTAATGTTTGTGGTCCGGTTTTGGGTAATGATTTTGCCGCAGAATTCTTTGAAGCGAATATCGGCGGTGGCGACTCAGGCGGTCCTTCGTTCGTATTTAACGAAATGAGCGGCCAATATGAACTAATTGGTAACAATACCTTCGGTTCTGGAGACGGTAGTTTCGGTTCTGGTTTTGGTGGCAACATTTATGCGCCGTACCTCGCTTGGATCGACGACATTGTAAGTGGTATGCAGCAGGTTTCAGCGCCAGCAGGTATCGCTTTCTTACTTGCTCCGCTAGCGTTAATGGGCCTTCGTCGTAAAATTCGAAGCTAATCAAACATATACGCTAAGATATAACGATTAAATCCCACCTTTCGGTGGGATTTTTTTTTAATCATTTTTAAATGGTTAGAACTCCCATTTTTGGTTCGAATTTTTATAGAAGTTTGGTATCAAAAATATTTGATGAATCAAAAATTTAACTACTTGGATCCATTTAAACATATTTCCACAGTGTTTAGTGGCAATCGATAAGCTCTTCTTCATTTCATTGTTATCATTAAAATGAATTCGTTTGTGATTTAACTATAAACCCTGTTAATTACTACTCTAGACCTGTAAAATCCGACTTCTATGCTCAGTCCAATAGAAAGGGCAATATCAAAGGTGTATAGGCAGTTACCGTCACTTACATTACAATTGGATAACTGTATTGAGATTTATGAATTTCGTTAAAGTTTGTTTATTTGCTCTGATTTCTGGGATTAGCGCATCTACTAACGCTAACTCTGAAAAGCATTTGACTATGTTCACGTGGTCTTTGTTTTTAGATCCTATCATCTATACATCTAAGCATACTCAAAATTTATCAGATATAAATGAGCATGATGGTATAGTCGCGGAGGTTTTAAAGAGTTTTTCCAATGAGTTCTCTCAAACTATTACTGTAAAACTCATAAGTCGAAAAAGAGGTGAGTTAGAGCTCTACCTTGGAAACGTTGACTTTACAATAATTTCCCCTAATTGGTTAGAACATCCCGAAAAGTAAGCGTTTTCACAGCCAATTTATGTTCATAGAGAATTCCTATATACATTGGGGCCGGATACTGCAAAAAATATTAAAGATGCTGTAGACCGCAAGAAAGTTTGTACCCAACAAGGTTTCACTTACCCAAAGTTGGAAAAATATTTTGAGTCTGGATTAGCTAATCGAATTGACAGTTCTAGCGAAGAGATATCATTCAATTTACTGCTTCGCGGGCGATGTCATTATGTTGCTACCAATGAATTTGTCGCAGACGCTATTATCGAAAAAAACTCACTTGGTAATAGAGTTTATCGCTCTACTTTTTTGGTCGACCAATCTGACTTTGTTTTTGCATTTCATCCGAAGCATCAACGATCACTGACTTTAATTAATCATCATATTAGTGAATTTATAGCATCCGGACAAATGAGCGAAGTAATCGATTACCACCGACAAAAAGCAGTTGAGTTAGCCAATAGGTTCGTGGGCCCAAAGGAAAATACCGATTGAAAAAGTGCTTTTCTTAACAAATGTTTCATCTATTGATGATGTTTTTCTAATTACAGAAAAAATTTCAGGTTAAACTACATAAATAGCTTACCCTGAAATATGGGTTATCAATATTTACATGTCTAGATTATAAGTATCACGTAATTCTCTTATTCGTATTGTCGAAAGAGGGCTTCTGAAGTCGCGTGTATTGAGCCTTCTCTTAGCTAATACGGTAGATCCATTTTTAAGTAGCGCTTCTATGTAATTAAGAACGATGTCCTCGTTATTTACGCTATCATCCATAACGCTGCTGTAAACCTCTACTGCTCGTTCTAGCTCACCACGTTGGACCAGCACCTGGGCATAGGTGTCGACGATGCCAATATTGTTGGGTTCCAACTTATACGCACGTTCTGCAAACTGCAAGGCATCATCAAGTTCACCTTTAGTCATTAATAAAAAGCCTAGATTATTTAACGCTAGGAAGTTATTAGGTGCAGATTGCTCAATTTCTTTATAAAGTTCGATTGCTTTATTCACATCGGTTCTAATCAATCGTTCTGCGTATAACAACTTAACGCTCAAGTCGTCTGGGAATTGCTGAATGTGCGCGCCAATGACCTTATTTATTTGAGACGCTCTTCTATTGCTTTGCAATGAACGTACTAAAAGGAATAAATTTTCACTTGTTTTAGCGCCCTCGTATGCTGCAGATGCATTTTCTAATGCACTTGCGAAGTTCCCTTCCTGTAAATCAATCTTTGCCAATACGCTTTGCACAAAAGGATTTACCATAAACCTGTCTTCAAGTCCGGCTAACATCTTCTTCGCATTAGCGCTATCGTTTTGCATTGCGTAAAAATGCGCGTTGAGGATTCTGATTTGAGAGTTATCTTTTCTCAACAAAAAATTGTCGGCTAAATCATTCGCTTTACTGTACTCTCGTTTGTCGTTAAGTATTTTCAATTGTCCAACGATCGCAGCCTCATTATATGGGGATATTTTATGCCATGCCTCATAGTGCTTTTCAGCAGCATCTATCTGATTATCTTGCTCTAGCGCTTCTCCCTTTAAAGTCCAAAATTCTGACGTCGCTTGTCGGTTAGGAGTAATAGTGTTAAGTGCACTAAGACTAAGCTTTGAATCATTAGCTATTAAGGCTACTCGTCCAAGTAAAAGTGCTAGGTCGTAATTTGAAGGATTAGTGTCAAAGGCTGTCTTTACTCTGTTGAGACCTTTTAGAGTATTGTTTTGTTGGTGATGAATATAAAAGTAGCCGGCTAGCCCTACTAAGTTGTCGGGCTCTACTTGGAGTAATTCATTGGCCTTATCCAAAGCCGCTTCGGCTTGGCTTTGTCTAGTAAAAAATCTTAACTGAGCAACTAACAAAGCTGGGTTTTTCGGGGCAAAGGACTCAACATTTTCTAATACTTGGTAAGCTTCTTTAAAATTTCTCTGGCGTTGCAATATTTCAGCTTCTAGCAAATAGGGCTCCACCATATCTTTGCTTGCTTGTTTCCAGATTTTAGCCAATTCTAATGCCTTTTCTAACTCGCCAGTATTCAAGTAAGCTGCAGAAAGGCTAGTATTAGCAATAATTGATTCAGGGGATTGAGAAACTGCTCTTTGGAGGTTGTTTATGCCTTGCTCATCGTTTATTGAATATTGAAGAAGCCCTAATCGAAGTAAGTCGTCTGATTCAGTCGATAGTTCCTCAGCTCGTTCAATTATGCTTTTGGCTGCATCTACATTACCTTGCAACAACAAATCGTAGGCTGCTCTTGATAACAAACCAGCATCGTCTTCTCTTAAGTCACCAAGTCTTGGCAAAAGGTCGATAGCCAACGATGCTTGATTGCTCCTAAGGTAACTTACCACTAAAAATCGCAAGGCAGGGTGGCCATCTGCCAAAATTCTTTCTACGTCTGAAAAGTGGAAAATTGCTTTTTCAAAATCGTCAAGTCGATATGCAGAGAACCCTGCAATTAGGCGAAGTTTTGGATCGTTGCGGCCGAATTGAATAGCTCGCTCACTATACAGTAGGCCATTTTTATAATCTTCGTTAGCAGACCGAATAGTGCCTTTGAGTTGATTGAGAAACGCATTTGTTTCGCTCACAGTCAAAAGTTCATCGACAATTACTTCAGCTTTATCCATTTCCCCTATTTCCACAAGCAAACCTGCTAGTAGAAATTTAGCTTCAATGTCGTCATTGGCCACTTTAATATAATCTTCGTAAACTTCGGCCGCTTTCTCTTTCTCTTGATTTAATTGATATAGCCTTGCAGTAAAATTCAAAACATCTCTATTCAGGGGCGCTTTTTCGTATATGAACAAGGCTTTTTCAAGCGCGGTAGTAACGTCTTCTTGTATTAGAAATTTATGCGCACTGATCAGGTCTTTGTAAATAGAGCTTGACTCTAATTTGCTCATATCTTCAATAAGAGTAGAGGCTTCGCTTAATTTGGCTAATGCTAGTAGCGATTGTAATTTTCTAAAGTTTAGCTCGAGCCTTTCAGGCGTGGTTAATGCTTGTTCATCTACCTTTAACTCTACAAGAGCGACATTTGCCCCTACTCTTTGATAGGCTTCTGATAATAATGGGACTATCTGTTGCTCGGGATAGCCTAGCTCCAACGCTTTAGAAAGCTCTTTTTCCGCTGACTCAAAGTCTTGTTGACTGACATAGAGTTTACCGAGTTCAAATCGAAAAACGGCGTTTGTAGGATCCGACTGAATAGCATTTTTAAGTTCAATGACGGCGGCTGCATCATCGCCATTTTGAATAAAGGTTTTCGCTTGGTTTAAATAGTCCTCGGGCGATTTTTCAGAACAGGCTGATAGTAAACACACTGCTATAATCGCGAAAAAAAAGCCTCTACCTCTCTTTACATCCATGGTCAAAATACTAACCAAATTATTCAGCCACATTTTTTGCTTCCCCTTAAAAGGTATGTGAATTAACAACACCTTTTACTGCATGATTAAATTTATTATTCTTTTTATCCAAACGGCAACTGTCATGTTCGCTCCAAGATTACGTTAGGTTCATTTTCAACAAGTTGCTTGCTTTGACTGCTAACGCACCTAAATTTTGACTTTATGATAACTGCGATTTGGATTCATAAGTATACTACTAAACGTAAAATATGACTAAACTATACAAAAAATCTTTTCACTCGTATCTTTAATGAGTATTCATTATTAGTAAGGTGCAATAACACGTTTTATTATCGTGTTTACTGCATATATGTTGACACAAGCTATCGCAATACGCAGACGTGTTTTCACGCCGCCACTAAAAGAGCGCACGCTTACACAAATTGTTACTTTTAGCCCATCTGAACCTTTTTAATGTGTGATATTCTAAACAAAGGATTATTCTTTGTGCTTGCCGAACTAAAGGTTGGCATATAGGGTCTGCAAATAGCATTTAAGGTGCATAATTGGCGCAAGCTAGCGCCTTAATAATCTACCGAATGTGTCTAGATATCCGTTTAGGTCGTTATCAGAGCATACGAGACACCTTCAATCTTGAGCTTTAGCGACAGTAGATAGTGGTTTTCAGGAGAATTTTTTGGCAATAAAAAAGGATGAAAAAATGAGGCAGATTAACATCACTAAGTCTTCTTTCGCGAATAGCTCTTTCGTTAGGGTTGCTTGTGTCTTAGTGTTAAGCCTACCTTCTGGACCAACATTTTCGCAACCCGCTTTTACAGTGCCGACAATGTTATCCCTACAGTCAGAAATTTCTGCAACAAGTGCCTACGATTGTACTCAAGTGGGAATAGATGAAATTGCTCCAGCATTGCTGACTAAAGAAGAAAGAATTGCCCTTCTCGATAAGAATTTAGACAGATCGATGAATAGTTTCAGTCACTGTGTCAGTGTGGCTCAACAAGAAATGACACGTGGCGGCTTAGGAGGAGAGAAAGGTGGAACTGGTGAAAGCACTTCTCAAGACAATAATGGATCAAACGTTAATAATTCCCAATCAACCGAAGGTTTGATAAATGAAAGTCAAGAAATAACCATAGACAATCAAAAAAATTCATCAAAAGAAAACGATATAAAAGGCACTACGCCAACTGCGCGTGACCTTATACCACCCAAAAACAACGACAAAGTTATTTGTAAACTTTTGTATCAAGAGATTATGAAAACCACAGATCCCGGCATGCTAGAGGGATTGAAACAGCAATATGCTAACTATAAATGTGGCCAGTAAAATAGGAAAACCACCAATATGATTAGAACAGATAGGCAGCAATCTTCGTTCATAAAGCTCAGCAAACAGGCGACTTTCGGTATATTAAGCGCTGTTATTATGCTTACGGGTTGTAATTCGATAAATAGAGGAAATGCAAGTGATGCCCCCTTATTAGTCGGTCCTAGTCCGATTGAACAAACTCGCAGCGGTCTGCGCGACTCTAAATTGAGAAACGCAGAGCTGTTTCTTGACGTCGCGATTCCAGTGTTCGATCCGGGTTTACCTGTAGATTCATTCGGCGACTTAGATGGTGATGAGTTAGAAGAGGAAGGGATATGGCCTCAACTTCGTCGAACAGAAGCAAAACTTTTTGCTGCAGACATGAAAAAGGCGCTTGATGCAAGAAAAGTCTTCGGCAGTGTTAGCGTGGTGCCAGACGCTAGCACGCCATCGGATTTGTTCGTGCTAGGCGAGATTATTACGTCAGACAGCGAACAAGTTGAAATTGAGGTAATGGTGGTTAATAGTACTGGAGAGATTATGGGACAAAAGAAGTTTGACCATACAGTCTCCAAGGGTTTTATGCGAGACCAGTTAAACAGGGGAAAAAACCCCTACCAACCAGTATTTAAAAAAGCCAGCGATTACATAGTGTCTTTGTTAGCAGAATTATCTACCCAAGAAAAAACGTATATTAAAAATATGTCTCTAATGCGATATGCACGCTACTACTCTCCAGAAAGCTACGACCAATATTTATCTACAGAAGTAAAGAGAAAAAATGGACAGTCCTATTATCGGTTCGAACTTACTGGTTTACCAGATGAAAATGATCCCATGCTTGAGAGAATAAGAGATTTAAGAGCACAAGAACTATTATTTGTGGATCGCTTACAAGACAATTATGAGGTATTTCAAGCAGAAACTAAAACCGCATATTCTACATGGCAAGAAGAAACTTTACCCGAAATTATAGCAGCGAGAGAAGCCAGAGCGAAACGCAACACACAAGCACTTCTGGGCGTTGGAGCAGCAATTTTAACAGCGGTCTTAGTTAAAAAAGCGTCTGATAGAATAGACAGAGGCAGCGATAATTCAGATTTGAATTTAGGCGCCGTCGCGGCTGGATTAGGGTCCATTTATGCGATTAACGAAGCTTTTAAAAGTAATGCGCGATTAAAGGTTCATAGCGAAGTGATAGACGAGCAAGGACAGGCGTTGGATTTAAGCGTCAGCCCAACAGTGATTGAATTTGAAGACCAGACATTGGAGCTTCAAGGTACAGCACAAGAACAATATTTACAATGGAAAACGCACTTGCGTAAAATTTTTAAGGAAGAGGAAACTCCTGATATTCAACTATGAGCAAGTTGCCCAATGAAAACTCGCAAAATAGCGAAACGCAAGCTCCGTCTGAGTCTGGTGAAAAATTAACACCAGACCAACGGATAGAGTCGAGTCGTTTAGAACAAAGAAACAAAATTAAAAAGGTGGTGCTAGTATCTAGCGCCGTCCTTGCGGTTGCTCTGATTTTATTCGTTGTTACTCAAAATTTTTCGGCAACTACCACTAAGATGCCATCTTCGCGTTCAAGTGACGTAGCGCAAGAATTTTCTGCAGAGCAAATCGAAACGTACAGAACAGAGTTTAAACAAGCATTGACCCGATATGAAATTGAAATACAGCCAGATATCAATACCATTTTGCTATCCCAATGGGAAACTTCGAGGGTCAACGAATTAAATTTGATAAAAGAAAAAGCGCTTACTGCATTTGCTCAAGGGGCGTTTTTGCAAGCAAAGCAACATTATGATGATTTGCTATCGAGATCAAATGCGTTAATAGCAGAGCACAAGGATCAGACGCTTGAATACGTAAATGCTGCAAACGTGGCTTTTGAACAAGATAATATCCCCCTAGCACAGATAAATGTGAATAGAGCATTGAATCTTATGCCTACCAACGCTCAAGCAATTGAATTGCAGACTAGAATTGACGCGTATTCTGAAGTGTCTCAATTATTGTCTGAATTACGAGTCGCCAAAATAGAAAATAACTTGCCAAAACAAATCGATATTCTTTCTGATATTGTTGACTTAGACCCGAGTAGGAATGATTTGTCCGATGATCTTGAAAAGGCGCAGACAGACTATGATAGAGAGCAACTAGAAAACACACTCAACAGAGCCCAAAGTCTAATGAATCAGGGGAACTTGGCACAAGCACAAGACATGTTAGATGTTGCCAAATCGATTAAGCCTGATTCAACAGGACTAAAAAGATTGCAAGCCAAACTCAACGAATTGGCGAGTAAGAATGCGTTAGCTCAAATATTATCTCAGCTAAAACAATACGCCAGTAATGACAACTGGACTGCTGTAAGTACTCTTGCAAGTAATAGTCTAGAGACTTATCTTGATGACTCAGAGCTCTTTGATTATCAACAAAAAGCTTCCCAAGTGCAGTCAGCAACCACTCGTATTAATCAATTTATTGCTAAGCCCCAACGGTTGGCAGACGAGGGAATTCGAGAGGCTGCTAAATCAGCGATTACAAAAGCATTTGGCCCTTCTTTGTTATCGCCAACACTTGCAGCTAAAATCCAGACTCTGTCAGAGCAGATTGATAAGTATGAACTTGATGTTCCCGTTACCATTAACTCAGACGGTGAAACTTACATTGTAGTATTAGGTATTGGGCACGTGGGTCAACAGGTCGCAAAAACGATTTTGTTAAAGCCTGGCAAGTATACGCTGGAAGGAAGAAGAGAAGGTTTCAGAAGTAAAAGAAAAGAAATTATGATTGAGGCCAATCAGCCATTAACGGTTAAGTTAATATGCGATGAGCCTATAGTGAATTAATTGGCAACTCTCACTGTATGACAGCCCAACTCAGTAATCTGAAAACGCTACTATGAAGGAATAGTATGTCGCAAGATATCGACAAACGAATAAAAAAGGCACAACGCAAAGGGATTGGCATTTACCTAATAACAGGATTATTAACTGGTATAGCGATTATTGCCTTTATGCTATGGTTATTTTTGGTTAGGGCTTATACGATAGTCGTTGGACCCGATCAAGCCGTTGAGTCAAGTCAGATAACATCCCTGTCGTCATTTAGCTATGTGCAGGGAAACACAGTATATTCACTAGGCGCTTCGGTTAATATAAAAGTCTCTGCCCAAACCTTTCAATCCGCAATGGTATCTTTAGACAGCAGTAGCCCCGCCACGGTGCAAGTGGTTTTAGTGCCCAGCCCAGCAGAGCTATTAGCTACCTTGAAAATTATCAATACAATTGAAAAAGCACGGGTTGAGGTTCCAAGTAAAGACAGCAGCATGAAAAGCTATTTGGACCGCACTCAGTGGTTTTTAAACGGTCAACTAAAAAGTGTGGGAAGCTCATTTCAACACAGTACAGCCCCAGGCGAATATCAATTAACGGCTGACAATCCTTATTTTAATTCTCAATCCATTGATTTAGTCTTAAACCGAGCAGAAAAAAGAACTCTAGAAGTCCTTCTAAAGCCTGAATTTGGCAGTTTAACGCTCGACTCAGAACCTATCGGTGCTCTTGTAACAGTCAATAATATTGAAGTAGGTAATACACCTGTGAAGATAACGCTGGCGACCGGCAACTATGACGTTCAGGTTAAAAAAGATAATATGCAAGCTATTGAAGAGTTAATACCAATAACTGTCGGATTTTTAGATCAAAAACGAAAATATAATTTGGAGCCCGTTCAAGCCGTTTTAACGGTAAATGCTACACCAGAGGATGGCACACTGTTGATAAATAATATCGAATATCCCCTTGGTGACGTGTTGCTTGATGCCAATAAATCGCACACTATCGAGTACACCAAAGCGGGTTATAGCAATTTTAAAAAAGTATTAAAAGTCGACGAACAACAACCCACTAGTGTTGATATTGACCTCAACAAAACATTTGGGAAAGTACAACTTACTGCAAATATCCCAGCGAACGTTAGCGTTAATGGATCGCTAAAAGGTAATTTACCCGCTACATTGTCACTAAATACTGTCCCTCAAACTATAGAGTTTAGCGCTGCAGGATACAGAAGTGTAAAGACTACCGTCATACCTAAAGCGAATCAAATAATCCCAATTGAGGTTGATATGTTAACCGAGTTTGAAGCTAGAAGAAGAGAGGGGAAACCTTTAGTGGCTGAACAACTTGGTATCAACATGATCCGATTTTCTGGAGCGGCCTTTGTTATGGGGTCTCCAGCAAACGAGACCGGCAGAAGACGCAATGAGCATCAAATAAATATTGAATTTAGTCGACAGTTTTGGATGTCTGAAAAAGAAATAACAAGAGCACAGTATTCTGCTTTTACCGGAAACTCAGCGAATGCATCGAACTTGCCTGTCACTGACATATCTTGGTTGGAGGCGGCTCAATTTTGTAATTGGTTGAGCCAGCAAGAAGGGCTACCCGTATTTTATCGGTTTATAAACGGTCGATATGTAGGCATCAATGAAACTTCTAAAGGCTATCGGTTACCTACTGAGGCTGAATGGGAATGGCTCGCGAAAAAATCACGACGAACCATTAGCACGGTCTATGTATGGGGCAATCAAACAAAGTTGAGGGACAATCAAGGTAATTTTGCTGATAAAAGTACCCAAGGCAGTCAACTTATTTTCTTTGAAGATTACGAAGATGGATTTAGTGGCACCGCGCCGGTAGGAAGCTTTAAACCAGACCGTTCAGGAATATATGACCTAGATGGTAATGTCAGCGAGTGGGTACATGATTTTTACACCACTTCTCTTCCTGATACATCTAAAGTCTATACCGATTATTTAGGCTCTCCATCTGGTGAATCTTGGGTCATAAAAGGTGGTAATTATGAGTCTGGTCGCTTAAGAGAACTGCGCGCTGCATTTAGAGAGTTCGGCAGTGAAGGTTCTAAAAATATAGGGTTTAGGATCGCTCGTTACCATAATTAGCTGAAGTTTTACTATCATGTTGATGAATTTGGGGTCGTTATGAAAAAGTCAAAAATAGCAAGCATCATATTTGCACTTCTATGCTTAATTGGAGCATTTACGATTGCTGTTACTGCAGACCAAATCAGTTTAGATTCGCCTGCTAGCCTACCGAGTGATATTTAATGTTAAAGACAAATAATCCACATCAATCAAGCATGAACCCTTCACCCTTTTTGTCATTGGGTGTTTTTCTAGGCATTGTCGCCATAGTTCATTTAGCCTATGAAGGTTTTATTCGCCCAATGGCCAATGCCGCTATTGCAGCATACGGTAGTGGTGCTACCAGCAATATTTGGGTGATTTTCAAAGATTTTGAGCAACAAGCAAGTGTGAGCATAGGGATATTTTGTGCATTTTTAATTATCTATAAATACCAAAGGATCGTGTTTCACGAAGAGCCCTTATTTACTATGGACTATCTTTCTGGGCATGATAAAAATGAGCCTCTTAATGTGGCGGGGGCTTTGCAAGAGCTTGAGCAAAGTGCTTATGCAGAAAACAGCTCTATGTCCACATGGATAAACTGTTTGAGGCGCTATAAAAATACGCAAAATGTTCAACACGCTTCAGCTGCAATATCAGACAGCGTTGACATTCTTGCCGCTCAATTAGAGTCGGGAAATGGCATGATCAGATACTTCATCTGGGCAATTCCTAGTATTGGATTTATCGGTACGGTAAGGGGCATAGGCTCTGCCCTTGCTAAGGCAGAAGAAGCTGTTGCTGGTGATATTTCTGGCATGGTCGACAAGTTAGGGGTTGCGTTTAATTCAACCTTAGTTAGCTTAGTAATATCGATTATTTTGATGTATCTGTTGCATGTATTGAACAACAGACAAGATGAGATGGTGATAAATACACAGAAAAATTGTGAAAAGCACCTGCTCACACAACTGCACAAATAACGATTAATGCATGTTTAAAAGAAGGCGAGAAAACGGCTTTAACCTAGCATTTCTAGACGTCATGGCTTGTGGTCTCGGCGCAGTTTTGCTCATCTTGATAATAGTCAATTTCAACGATGACACGCCCATACCTTCAGACCAGATTGAACGCCTAGAACAAGAGCTAGCTGCCCTAAAAACACTGTCTCAAACGCTTTCTAATAATTTGACTGAACAAAGCCAATTAGCAGACGAAACCACAAAACAGGCAGAGCAAAAGAATACCGAGATAGCTCAGTTGGAGCTACAAAAGCAACAATTAAACCAGGAAATAGACGAAAAAAAAGCGATTATTGCAGAATTAGAAGATGCAATTGCTGCTGTGGCGCCTGAAACTGCAAACGACCCAATTCAATTACCCGATGTCAAAGAAGAAACTTATTTACTTGGGCTTATTGTCGAAGGGCGCAATATCGGCATATTGTTAGACTCTAGCGCTTCTATGACCGATGAGTCGCTCATCAATATCATAAAACGGAAGTTTACAAGCGATACAACCAAGCAATCTGGTCCAAAGTGGCAACGCGCCGTTGCCATCTCAAATTGGCTCTTAGCCAGAGTGCCAGATACGTCTAAAGTCTCTGTTGTAACATTTAACGATAGTGCAAAAGTTTTGGGCAATCGAAAAGTCTATAATGCGAACGTGCCGTCGAACCTTGAAAAGCTCAGTGAACACATCGGAAGCTTGGTTCCTAAAAATGGAACGAACCTTCAGTTGGGCCTTGAAGAAATAGCGCAAGCAATGCCCAACATGACTGATTTATATATAGTGACAGACGGATTACCATCGTTGATAGAACCTTCAAGCGGGTTTTCTCCAAGCAGGCGTTGCAACCCATTTAAGGGAAAGCAAGCGACCATTACTGGCGAGTGCAGAGTTGACGTCCTCAAGCGCACTCTTGCTGTCAATCGACTCGCGGGTGTGAGGACAAACATAGTGCTATTGCCTTTAGAAGGCGACCCTCAAGCCAGCCCGCTTTATTGGCAATGGGCAAGTTATACCGGAGGGACCTTTATTAGCCCAGCAGGCACGTGGCCATGAAAAAACGACGAACGCCTATAGAGGTATTTAGCTTGTCTTTTTTAGACGTGATTTCTTGCGCGTTTGGTGCTGTAGTGATGCTTATCTTATTGGCTAAGAATGGAGAACAAGGAGAGTTCAGTCAAACTGCAAATTTGGCAGATATCACGCAAAATATCACATCACTGTCTAGTGCTGAACGTCGAGTGAATGATTTGCAGGCGCAATTAGATAATATCCAAGCTAAGCGTCGTCAGGCTGAGTCGCAAAGCGCGAGCAATTCAGACCGTAAAACTGCCCTTGAGACAGAAATAGCAAGGGCACAGCGCACTTTACAAGAACTGACGAGCAAAGCCTCGGGTCTAGAATTAGTGTTAGAAAGAGCCAATCGAGCGGCAATAAGCGAAGGAGACGCTGAAGAGCGAGATGACGAAGTAGGCGGAATACCCGTTGATAGCGACTACGTTATATTCATAATAGACACTTCTGGAAGTATGAAAAGTATGTGGAGTAAAGTGGTGAACAGTATGCGAGAGGTATTGAATAACCATCCAGAGGTGAAGGGATTTCAGGTAATGTCAGATAATGGCGAATATTTGCTACCTGCGTCGGCAGGACGGTGGCGCAAAGATACTAGGATACAACGACAGGCCATACTTAGAGCAATGAATACTTGGTCTGGAAGTTCTAATAGTTCGCCAGTAGAAGGCATTGAGAAGTCTCTTCAAACTTATGGCAGCAGGACTCAATCGCTCGCCCTTTATGTGTTTGGAGACGACTATTCAGGTGGGTCTTATGACGCTACGCTTGCCAGTATCAATCGCTTCAATACGAATGGGAAAGGGCAAAAGTTGGCAAGAATTCATGCAATAGGATTTAGAGAAGCACGTGGAAACCTTAGTAATGATTCAGTTCGGTTTGCTACATTAATGACTGCCGTAGCAAGAGATAATAATGGAACCTTTATTTCCAAATAAGCTTAGTTCAAGAAAAATAACAAATTTGTAACACTAGACTATAGGCTTGTTGTGCCACATCGCTTGAATTGTTAATGTCGATAGAGAGGTGTTAACGTAATGCTGTCATATACATACTTTCTCACTTGCACACCACATTAACTAATAACTGGAGCGACTTATGTCATCTAACAAGCAACCCAATAATCCTTTTGCATTTGACCCAACCAAAATGTTTGAGCAGTTTGATCCAAACAACTTTATGGGGGATTTTTCAAAGGCGTTTTCTGAATATAAAATTCCAGGATTAGATGGCAATGTAATAGTGGAGAGCCAACGCAAAAACCTTGAAGCACTAGCCCAAGCGAACAAGCAGGCGATAGAGGGTATGCAGTCAGTTTTTCAACGACAAGCAGAAATTATGAATACCGCTATGGTCGAAATGCAACAGGTTTTCCAGGAGCTTTCAGTCGAGGGTGAACCACAAGATAAAGTTGCAGAACAGACCGATTTAGTCAAGGTAGCGGTAGAAAAAGCGATTTTTAACATGCACGAGCTGGCATCTATGGCGGGCCAATCAAATGCGGTGGCCTTTGACACGATCCACTCCCGTTTCAAAGCGTCGCTAGAAGAAGTTAAAGAAGAAGTGCTGAAAACCAAACAAAAATAGTTAATTCACTTATTACACGTTGTCTCCGCACAAGCGGAGACTTTCTAAATGATAAATAATAATACTAGTATAAGTAGCAACTTTTGATTCCAAACGTCTTACAATACTATTGGTGAATTCCCAACAGTCCAATGCGATCCTTTGTTTTACTTCAAAAATAATTTATAAGCTCTTCAAATATTCAAGAGTTGCGTCTTTATTCTGCATGTAAGGTATAATCACCTTTTCAATGCCACTTTTTACATGATGCTCTTTCGAGCCAATATCAAATTCGCTTAACCCTAACCGAGTGCGGGCAGAGTTTAGACATTGCCATAGTGAAAATAGTGTTTCTGCTGACTCTAGGTCATCAAACTCTGCACTGAATAGGTCTTTGGAGCAAGCATACCCCAGCTGAGTTTGTATTAACGAAACACAATGCCCGTAATAATGATCATAAAATTGCCGAGCTATATTGGGAAATGCTTTAGCTCGCAAAAGCATTATAAACTCTAACTGGCCAGTTTCGCTATCGGTTGACACATCGTAAGTATTCAAACCCATCAAATACAATACATCCATTAATTGCTCGTGGGTATTCGGCAAATTATAGACACAAGTAGCGATTTTATGCGCCTCTGCTTGCATAATCTCAATAAGTAAGGCATTCAAATCTTTAAAATTTTGGTAAAAAGTTTCTTCGGAAATAGAACATTCCATCAGCATTTCTGGTAATTCAATATTACCGTCAATAGATTTAATGAACATTCCTCGAGCGACTTCTACAATTCTTTCAGTCAAAGCTAACTCCTAATTTCAACAACGCTTGCATTATTCTGTGGTGGCTTTGCTTGCAAGTTCACCTACATCGACCTTGTTTAAATGAGAAAACGAGGTCGTCCATGAATTATAATGGTACTCGCTAAACTTGGTGCGTGACTGTTCCAAGTCCTGCCGAGTAAGTTAAATTGAACTTATACTTAAGTTTAGTCACTTTGAATGTTTGTGCAAAGTGACTTGCGTTGGCAACCAATTTATCCGCGCAAATAATCATAATGAACAGGGAAAACATGAAGATGATTACTAGTAAACGCTTACACACATTCACCTTTCGCAGATACAAACTATCTATTAAAGCAGTGGTCTCTATTTAGTCTACTTGACAACTAGAGTATCTGCTCAGTTACAGTCGTGTTTATATAGTATGTGAAGCCTATGTCCCATGATTTATAACTCTACTAAAAGCGTAGTTGCGAAGCTTAAAAATAGTGTATATTCTAAGCCGATTTAACAAATTTAGAGGCAAATCAATAATGACAATGTACGTTGTTGGGCACAAGGTCCCAGATTCCGATTCCATTTGTGGTGCAATCGCGATTGCATATTTGAAAAACCAAATTGGTGAAACCGCGACGCCTGCCAGGTTAGGTGACCCATCTCCTGAAACTCAGTTTATTTTGGATAAATTTGGTTTTGAAGCACCTGAACTCAAATTGAGCTACGCTGGAGAAAAAGTATATATTGTTGATCATACTGAGAAAACTCAGGCGCCAGATGATATCGACCAAGCTACAGTGGTAGGGGTTGTTGACCATCACAAATTGGGTGACTTAACTACTTCAACGCCTTTAGAATGCTGGATCCGGCCTGTTGGTTGCAGTAATACTATTGTGAAAATGATGTACGATTTTTACGATGTCGAGATCCCAAAAGACATCGCGGGCATTATGATGTGCGCAATTTTGTCTGATACCGTTATATTCAAATCACCAACCTGCACAACGGCTGACATAAAATGCGTAGAAGCATTGGCCGAAATCGCTGGAATAGAAGACTATAAGGCGCTTGGCATGGAAATGTTTAAAGTGAAATCCGCCGTTGAAGGTACGCCAGTGCGCGATTTAGTTTTAAGAGATTTCAAAGATTTTAATATGAACGGTAACTTGGTAGGAATTGGTCAACTAGAAGTAATCGACCTGTCAGTTTTTGACGATATTAAAGCCGATTTAGCAGCTGATATCGCTAAACTCAAAGAAGAAGGAAACAGACATTCCGTTCTTCTCCTGTTGACGGATATTATGAAAGAAGGTTCACAAATGCTCATCGCTTCAGATGATGAAGGTGTTATCTCGAAGGCTTACGAGGCCACGCCAGAATCAGGTAAGTTATGGCTTGATGGTGTGCTAAGTCGCAAAAAGCAAGTTGTACCACCTTTACAAGACGCATTCGCTTAACATACGATATGTAAGATTGAACGCCAATTATTTTGGCGTTCAATGCTAATAAATTTTTGTGGCCTCATTAGCGTTGACTAAAATATAAATAGTAACAATGCTCAGGTTCTCTGAATTTACACGCCACATAAATAAGACTACAGTGCTTGCCCTTACTTAGAAAATAATCGTTTTTAGCTTTCACATTCTTTACCTTTGCTTTTCACTCCACTACTCTACCGAACAAAATAAACACAGAGGCTCTATCTATGCCACGTTGCGCTTTTCTTAGTACAGATAATCTTGAAGACTTTTTCGTATACGATGACTTAGTCAAGCCTTATCTAAACGAGTTAGGTTGGGAGGTTGACGACGTTTCTTGGCACGATAAGTCCGTAAACTACAACCAATTTGATATTGTAGTCGTGCGAAGTACTTGGGACTATCAGGCGAATAGCGAAGAATTTATGAGTGTTTTGGAATCAATTGAAAACTCTACCGCAAGATTAGAAAACCCTTTTAATATGTTGAAATGGAATTTTTCAAAATCCTATCTTAAAGACCTTGAAGCGCAAGGAATACTAATCTTACCGACTATGTGGCTTTCGTGTTTTACATACGAAGACGTTTCTAAAGCGTTTGAAAGATTCAATACAAAGGAGATAATTGTTAAGCCGCTCGTTAGCGCAAATGCTGATTACACCTACCGACTTACGTCAAAGCAGCTTATTTCACAGCAGGCCCAAATAAAAAACGCGTTAAAAGATAGAGCGATTATGGTTCAATCTTTCGAAAAGTCTATCGTTCAGCAAGGTGAGTATTCGTTATTTTATTTTAATCACATATTTAGCCATGCAATTAATAAACGCCCTGCCAGGGGTGACTTTAGAGTTCAAGAAGAGCATGGTGGAACCCTTGACAGTATTACCCCAAGCCCTGAAATGTACAAGATTGCACAAAATGTATTGAAGGCACTTCCAAGCCGAGCTTTGTATGCTCGTATCGATATACTTGAGACTGGCAACGGACTGGCAATTATTGAAGTAGAACTCATTGAGCCGTCGCTTTATTTTAATATGGATAGCGACTCACCTAAGCATTTTGCTCAAGCCATAAACGGTTATTTTAAATTATCAGGATCAAAGTGATGGCCGAGTTTATCTGTTTTAGTGCGTAAGTAACCAAGATTGTCTTTCGTAATGCCGTGGTCAATTGGAGTTCGCGAATTGACGGTAATTCCTAAGCTTACCAGTGCTTGAACTTTTTTTGGGTTATTCGTCATAATATCCACTTTTTTTATACCCAAAGTGTCGAGCATAATTTTGCAGATACTGTAATCACGCATGTCAGCGTCAAACCCTAAATGCTCGTTTGCTTCTACAGTATCATAACCTTCATCCTGCAAGCTATACGCTCTAATCTTGTTTAACAGACCAATGCCACGACCCTCTTGTCGAAGATACAGTATAACCCCACAACCTTGTTTAACAACGTTTTCAAGAGCGCGTTCCAATTGAAATCCACAGTCACAGCGAGTACTGAAAAGCGCGTCACCCGTCAAACACTCGGAGTGTATTCTTACCGCTACTGATTGCTTATCTGCCCAATTCCCGTATGACAAGGCCACATGTTCTTGTCCATTCGTCGTATCAATAAAGCCATGAATAGTAAAGTCTCCGAACCTAGTGGGTAGCTTGGCTTTACTAACAAACTCATAGTGTGTTGATTGTGAAGGTGATGTCATGAATACTTTTATTTATCCTCGAAAGGCTAGGGTCAATGAGTTGAACTTTCCTGCGTAAAGTTAAATATATGGGCGTTTAGTAGGAAAACAATATTCTAACGATAGATCATATATCAAAGTAAGGGCTTATTTTTTGGCATCGTAATCTGTGTAATATCTTAGTGGAGCCGGCTCTGCAATGCAGTAACCTTGCGCAAAATCTACTCCAAGTTTACCAACTTGCACCATAATATCAGATGTTTCGACAAATTCTGCCACAGTCTTTATATTCATAGCTTCGGCGACGTCTTTTATCGAAGTAACCATAGCAAGATCTATTGGGTCGTGCAAAATGTCTCTAATAAAATTGCCGTCAATTTTAACAAAATCGACTGGTAAGTGTTTTAAGTAGCTATAACTTGAAAAACCACTACCAAAATCATCTAATGCAAATGTACAGCCGAGCTTTTTGAAATTATTCATAAACTCAACGGCATCGTTCATTTTAATGATGGCCATTGTTTCAGTGATCTCAAAACAGATCTTATTGTATGGAACCGCATATTTTTCAAATGCATTTTTTAGGAAAAATTGGAAATCATCGTCAGATAGAGATAAACCGGATAAATTGATATTTGCTTTGCCTAGTTTATCAAGATGCTCAGGGTGTTCGCTCAACCATTTGAAATATTGTTCGACGACTTGCTTATCTATTTTATTGCTGATGTGAGACTTTTCTGCGCTAGGCATAAAATATTCTGGTGCAATTAAGTCGTTGTCGTTAGTTCTTAGCCTGACCAATATCTCATAATAATTAGTTGTGTCGATATTATTTAACGGACGATAGTGCTGATAAAAAAGTTCAAAGGTTTCTTCTTTTAACGCCACCTTTACTTCGTTTACCCAGAATAGATCTCGCTTATAATTAGAGTGCATACCGAGTTCTTCTGAGTATATATGTATTTGATCTCTGCCACTTTCTTTGGAAATTAAACATGCGGTGTCAGCATAGCCTAAAAGTTCTTCACCACTAGGGATAGTCTTATCATAGGGTGCAATCCCCACACTCATACTTTGATTAAAGGTATGTTTATCCCATTTAAATTCAAATGCATTAACTTTCTTTAAAATCGTAGAAGCCAAGTTCCGCAGCTCGTTACTGTTGTTAAAATCTATCAAGAGGGCAAATTGGTCAGCACTAAGACGAGCTAAAGGATATTTTTCGCCAATGACTGAAAATAAAACATGAGACAATTCTTTTATGAATATGTCGCCAGCAGAGTGTCCACAGGTATCATTGATAACTTTAAACTGATCAACGTCCATAAATAAAAGTGCAAATTTGTTGCTATCTGCAGTATGGTTTTTAATGCGTTCGTTCATCAACTCAATAAAGTAGCGTCGATTGAATAAGCCCGTCAGTTGGTCATGGCAATTTAAATACTGTAAATTACTTAAGTGTAAACGTCTTTCTGTGATGTCGAACAGAGAGCCAAAATGCAATTGTTCGTTATCAACCTTTTGTAGCTGACAAGAAATAGAAAACCAAAATTGAGTGCCATCTGCTCGTCGGCCTTTCACTTCTTTGCCTAAAACAGTTTGTTGAATGCTAAGCTCTCCAAGAAGAATGTCGGCGTCATTTGATTTGCTGAATAAGTCACTAAGTTGACTTTTAGAGGACAAAAATGAATCGCTATTGTCATAGCCAAATAAAGCGCACATTGCAGGGTTTACATGGATTAATGCGCCATTTGGTAATGCGGTATAAAGTCCCTCTGCTGCATGAATGAAGAGATCGTTATACTGCTGAAGTTGCTTAATTTGTTGCCCTTGCTTTATTATCCAACGCGTTTGCACGGATTGCTCTCGACTAATAATGGCAACTCCAATTAACATAACCCCAAAGCAAGTAAAGGCAAAAGGATAGGGCGCGGTGTAAGATGTTGATAGCGAGGTTGAAAGCAAGTTTTCAAGCTCTAGAAAACCCACTAAACTTAGAGAGATCCATCCAAGGAAATAGATACTCGCGCTTCTCAAGTCGATACTTTTTCGATACACCAAAGTCGCTAATAATTTGCTCAATATAAATGCTACCGAAAAACAAACTATGCCCACAAGTTGAAAAAAATCTGGCAATATAAATACGCCTATTACCGGCAGGCAAAGCAGTACATAATGAGATCGCAACCACCATTTAGAAATTGGATCAAATATGATCTTTGTGATTTTTATGGCTGCAAATAAAGTTGCAACTAGACTCAGACTGGTAAGCTCCGCAGTGAAAGAAGGCAACAAAAAAAGTGCAGGTAAAATACCTTCGGCACTTAACATGGTTGTCATGGCTCCACTTGCAAATACACAGAACCAAAATCGCGCAGGCGTATTTCTCAAAATATAAGTAAATAAGAAATAAGTGGCTAGCAATGATAAGCCACCACTCATTGCACCTAATAAGATCAAGCGAACAGCAGATTGTTCGCTATAACTTTGAGTTTGCCATAATTCCAACGGGATTGAAGTATGCCCGTCATCCTCAACTCTCACATATACGGTGTAAGTCGTTTCACTCCTAGATAAAATTTCCATTTTGAAATTGCGGCGACTTAAGTTATTTGACTGGCTCAAAGGATCTTTTGAGCGCCCGCTTTGAGTAATTCGACCTTGTTCGTCAAGCAAATAGACATCTACAGATTCCACATAGGTGCTGCCCGCGATGAGCGTCAACATTCGGTTGTAAGCAGTGTTATTTCTTATCTGGAACGTAAGCCAAAGAACTGAATCGTCAGGGATAGTTAATTGCTTGGTGTGTGGTTTCCATTCATCTAAATATTGAACATCGGACAATAACAAGTTCACCGGTGCAAAGTGATAATAAGTGTATTCTGTCAGATTTACCGAAGACGGAAAAACAGCATCAACGGCTTCTACTTTGGCGGTTGACTGAATACTGAAAAAAACAGCAAAAATGGCTAAAACTATTAACAGGAAATTCCGCAAAACATTCATTTTATTGCTTGGAAAGGCCTTATTTAGCCAGAAATTAGTGCACTAGTGAAGTCTAAATTCCAAATACTCATAGATATTTATAAAAAAGGACAACTTACAATCAACGAAAGTCTATTTTTTAGTCGTATTAGTTGTTCACAACATTTAATAGTCGGCTCAATCCACGTGCATTCGGCTAGTTCATTTACATGTAAAATAAAGATGGTGTCTTCAAATACTAAACAACATCCACAAGAATCTCCTAGGTATTGAAAATCTGTCACACGGATATCTGTCGAGTTTTCAATTCTTTTTGCTAATTTTTGCAAGAATTGCTCATGATCGCTAATTGGATAATGGTCAAGTTGAATGGCAATAATATCTTCTACTACGAACATATTTGAGATGAAATTAGACATATTAGATACATAAAAAGCTATATTCATATGCTGTAAGAATATTACAAATTGACTTAAAACCATAGAGTAGAGAATGATATGAACGTTAAATAGCAACGGACAAAAAAAAGCCTAGAAAAAATTCTAGGCCTACTGCTTTTCTTCTAACTTACCCGGGAGAGGGTGTCATAGGAAGTGTTTTGTACGCGTCATCAACCCCCACTTGTTTGATTGTCAGATTGTTTTCTACATTATTTACATCATCAAGCTTGCTAACGACATCGGTTGCGTAAAATTTTTCTTGTTCAGACTGCACAGAACCAACTAAAGTGACTTTCGAGCCAGACACTTTTACGTCCACATTAAGTGCAGAAACATTTGGCGATGCCGCCAATGCTGAACTAACGGATACTTTTAGTTTTTGCTCCGACCAATCTAGATCTGAGGGACCGTTGAGAGCCGATTGAGTAGTATTGCCAGCCTGATAATTTATGAAAATCAAAAAACAACCAATGACAATAATAAATCCCAGCATTAAATACCCGATTTGACGTAAATTCATAATGAAAGCCTTTTGATTATTTACTCATAATTACCACAGAGCAAACCTCATACCAAAAGACTAATTTACTAAGTGCATGAATTTAAGCTATTAAAGTTGGCGTTAAGAGACTTTATTTTTGGTTTGAGAAAATAATGCAATACTCATAGGAAAATTATACACGGCGTAATTTCCTATTGGAGTCAGGTGCCGCAAAATGTTCTAAATGACCGGGTAAAATTGTCGGACGCTGGTAACACGTATCTATCTTCTGAAGATTTAGGCTCAAAAGGAGAAGTAACCTTGTCTAGTAAATTATAAAAGTCAGTAAAATCATCTCTATCAGAGGCACTGTCAAGTGCTTGTTCAACCAAATGATTACGTGGAATAATTAATGGGTTTGCTTTTCCCATTGTATCTAATATTGGTTTTATAATGACGTTATTCTTATCGCCGGTAGCTTGAATTTGTTGCATTGATTTATATCGAAGTAGCCATTGTGTAAATTCCTCAGATGGTTGAATAATTTCTCCGTAATGGAAATCGTCGTCCGAAAGAAGGTGCATTAAATACCGCCACGAAAGGGTGAAATCAGCTTTTTGTTTATGAAGTAGGCTCAAAAATTCGTTGAGAAGCTGGATTTCTTGTTCTTGTTCGCTATCAGTAACCGGTTTATAAAACCCCAGCTTTCTTCGCATTGCTTGATGCCATGCTTGTTTGTACTCTTCGCCAAACCGAGTAACCACGTCTGTGGCCAGTTCAATGGCCTCTTGTTCATCTTCTGATATCAGTGGTAGCAGTGTTTCGGCCAATCTTGCTAAATTCCACTGTGCGATAGCTGGTTGATTTTGATAAGCATATCGACCGTCTTGGTCGATTGAACTAAATACCACCGTAGGATCATATGACTCCATAAAAGCACAGGGACCATAGTCGATAGTTTCACCAGACAAGCACACATTGTCTGTATTCATTACCCCGTGAATAAAGCCCACAGAAGACCACGCGGCAACTAGATATGCCTGATCCCTAACCGTTTCTTTTAGCATTGCTAAGTATGGGTTTGTTAAATTGGATAATGAGGGGAAGTGTCTGTTAATTGTGTAATCTGCCAGACGTTGTACGCCCTGTTTGCCTCTGTAGTTGGAAACAAATTGAAAAGTCCCTATTCTAATGTGACTAGAGGCAGTTCTGCACAAGATAGCGCCCGGTTTCAGTAACTGTCGATAAACGTCTTCGCCAGTTGCTACTACTGCAAGACTTCTGGTTGTAGGTATGCCAAGTGCATGCATGGCTTCTGATATCAAAACTTCTCTAAGCATAGGGCCAAGCGCTGCCTTTCCATCCCCTCCTCGAGAAAAAGCAGTTTTTCCTGAGCCTTTTAAAGCAATATCGTGACGTTGTTCAAGTGGGTCAACATACTCACCTAAAATCAGGGCACGACCATCTCCTAATTGCGGGTTGTAATGTCCGAATTGGTGTCCAGCATATGCTTGAGCATAAGTTTTGGTTAGTAGCTTTTGCCCGGATAGCCATTGAGTTAACTCGTCTTCTTCATTCGCATTTATATCGAATTGAAGAGCTGATGAAAGGGTTTGGTTGAAGTAAACCAATTTAGGCTGTTTGATTTTGTCTGGTTTGCTTTCAACAACGAATTCTTTTAACGAATCAGCATAAGTATGTTCTAAATTAATGTTCATGAAAATCCAAGAGGTACAATTAATCTGTTTATATTCAATACTCTTTTATTTCTATTTAGTTTGATTTTCTTGTTACTGCATATGATTGTTGGGTTTTTTATGGCGTGTTTTTCAAGCATCTTAATCGCCTTTCATTTGCCAATTCTTTTTTCGCTCTCCTATACGACTAAAGTATTGAAATGTCGTGCCGATTCTTTATTCTTATACAACCATATATAATGGAGCAAAATAAAATTGATATAGACCCTGCGAAGCGGGCTAGCTCCTTTATATGAACCAAATAAATTTGTTAAATAGTTTAATTTCAATTCATTATTAACACAGATTAAATGCAGTATTTGGAGATGTTTTGAGTGCTTTAAGAACAGCCTTAACTAATATTATAGATGACCTAAAACAAACGTATCAACTTGATCTATGGATGGTTACACGAGTAGTGGACGACGATTGGATAATGCTCGCCACAACGGATAACCAGTATGGGGTAGCACCAGACCAAGTAAAGATTTGGCAAGATACAATCTGCACTAGAATGGCAACTAAAAACGGACCTAATATTGTCCCTAAAGTATCTCAGGTTGAAATGTACCGTGAAGCGCCAATAGTCTCCCAGATACCCATCAACTGTTATATCGGGTATCCATTAGTAGAAGAAAATGGAAAATTAATTGGCACTCTCTGCGCCATTGATCCTAATGAAGGAACCGATGAACTTCATAACTATTCTGCTGAGTTGGTTAAAAAGGTGTTTATTATTCAGTGTTTAGTGAGTCAATATAATGAACTTTGCTTGTTGAGAAGTACCGTTAAAAATTATCCGGATTTAATGCAAAAACACATTTCAGACCAAAGTTATGTGACATCGTTTAACAAGCTTGCAAGCCAGTTTAAACTGGAACTTAAAGAAGTAGGAGCGTTGTTAGGCTTCATTGTAATAGAAAAAAACATTAAAAAGACAACGGTTTACAACCTTAAACAGGAAATTGACGTTAAGGAAATAGAAAAAGGCTTAAGAAAGCAAGATTTGGTTTTCAAGCTTAGTAATGACCGAGTGGTTGTGTTGCTGCCAGATAGCAATAACAAGACATTGACCCAGACGGTAGTCAAACTGTTCAATAGCTTAAATAAACAAAAGGTGCACGTTAAGATTGGCGCTCATCTAAGTAAACAAAATGAATCAGCGGACGAAGCACTTAAACAAGCCAACAAAAGAATGATAGCCTAATGCTGATTCATGAATTCACCCAATTTAACTTGCAGTATATAAATTCGCGTTTTTCAGGCTTTCAAAATCGTTAAACCTAACGCCTTGTTGTTTCATTACTTGATTTACTTTGTTGCTTATCCACTGCCTAATATAAAAAGGCTGGTTGGGTACAAAGTGATGGATCGTATGGGTTTTGCCAAAGTTAAAACAAAACAAATGAAACGGAATAAACCATTTACTAGTGATGATATGTGTTTGTTGGTGGAGATTATTAACTCCGCCGTAATAATGCATAGACGATGTTACAAAATTGAGTGACATTGATCTGACAATATTTGGTAATACTAATACGACCATTAGAAATTCGAAAAGATTTATTACCGGAGTCATAAACGCAGGTATGTAGTTTTCGATGGGCATAAAAAGATTGAGTAAATGATATACAATCATGCTGTACAACACTATAAAGTAAGCCGTTGCGATTGGAAAGGCGGCATGAAATACCTTCGAAAAGCTGAATCCTCTGATTTCTTTTTCATATACCTTTTTGAATAAAATAAGTCCCAATAAACCGTCCATAATAACCAAAAGACGCTTAAACGGGTTTTTAATACCATTGCCAACAAGCCTTTCCTCTAAGTCTTGGTCAGTGCCAGACACTTGATGATGATTCAAGTGCATTTGTCGCCTGAACCAAGGGTTAACTGTGTTTGGGCGCATAATCCAAACGACCAACATCATAAAGTTATGGACAATTGGGGTTTTACTGAAATATTGGCGATGAATAAGGTCATGTTCGAGCTCGTGTGAGATCGATGCGACCATCGCAATTAAAATAATGGCCAGCCAAGCTGGCACGATTTCAAGATAATACATATACCCAAGACCAGCCATTGCGCTAGCGGATAAAACCAGAATGAGCATGCCCAAGGTGTTTTGGTGAGACAAAAAGCTATATTTTTTGCGAAGTGCTGCTTCTTCAGATCTTATTGCATTAATTATTGCTCTTATCTGTTCTCTTGTTTGTGTAGTCGTCATATTTGCCATTGGTCGTTAAAATTAGAATATAAATTAAATTCTGTTGTATTATCTGGATTTAATTTACCTCAAAAATGAAGTATTTGTTCAAATATCCATGACTAAAAAAAATAAAAATGTAATTAATTTTTTACTTTATAAATCGTAACCTTCTTGTTCTAGAACTTCTACAGCAGCTCTAAAGGCTTCTTGGGTTGCTGGAGCGCCACAGTATAGCGCAGAATGAAGCAACACTTCTTTGATTTCTATCACTGTGCATCCATTATTTAAAGCACCTCTGATGTGGCCCTTGAGCTCTGTGGGGGCCTTCAGTGCTGTCAACATTGCAATTGTGCAAAGTGAGCGAGTACGGTCTGTGATGGCTTCTCGCTGCCATGTTGAACCCCAAGCGTGTTCATTTATCCAATTTTGAAGATCGGCGGTAAAGCTATTGGTATTAGACATCGCCCTATCGACAAATGCCTCTCCCATTACTTGTTTGCGTTTGGTGATGCCTTTTTCTAAATTTTTCTGCGACATAGTATTAAATCTTTAGACTCTGTGCCCTTATCATAATGTTCTGTCGCCACGCCACAATATGACCTTTGGGTTACACCTTAAAAAATTTGATACTAAGCGGGTATTCCCAAAACTCACCTTGGTTAGCTTTGATTGCCCCGATTACTAAAAATACGAGACTTAGGATCCCCAATAGAGCATAACCGAACAGGCCAATCACAATGAACGTTAAGAAAAAACAAATGATACCATATATCAAGGCGCTCAATACCCAATTCAAAATTACTTTCCCATGTCTATCGACTTCTGGAAACCTATCTTTATTAGTCGCCCACATAATAATCGGTACGATTAAGCCCCCTAGTGGAATGATTAAACCAGCTAATTGACTCAAATGCATTAGCATTAAAAACGAGTTGAGTTGTATGCCCCAAGGTTGGTTGTTGTTTTCCATTATTTTTACCTTTTATGAGTTGACCCTAATTTAAATAAAGCATAGGCTAAAATTCAAGGTGTGTATCGGCATCGCAACTTGATTTAACTTACCTCAATAGTGTTACGATAAAAAGAATAACCCATGACGAATATTACCACTTTTAAAATTACAAATGCAGTTAGAATGCTTTTTTTAAGTATATCAATAATGAGCATAAGCGCATGTTCTGATAACAAATTGGAATCTGATGTTAGCGCTGGCAAAGATAAATCTGCTATCTGTGCTCAATGTCACGGAGTAGACGGTATTTCGTTAATCCCAATTTATCCAAATTTGGCAGGCCAGAAGCAAGCTTATACTGAGTTGCAGTTGCTTGCTTTTCGCTCGGGCAAGCGCATACATGCAGCCATGACCCCCCACGCTAAACATTTAACCGATCAAGACATAGTAGACTTAGCCGCTTATTATGCGAATATGGACCCACGCGGTAAACAAATAAAAGATACCGACAAGCCATAATAACACTCTGCATATCAAATAAGATAAAGCTTTAGAGTGAGTGGCTGACCAATGCCTACCCCATCATCTGATGTGATGATTCAAATAACGTTAGGTGTGTTTTGTAAGACGTTCAAACACAGCGCCCAAAATACGCGCTGTATTGGATTTGAGATACCGACATTCATCTGTGATTAGCAGGGAATGCCTCCCCGCTAAATGAAGACAAGGGTTATTGTTTAAATTAAGCGTCTTTGAAGGCATCTTCAATCAGATAGGTAAGATATTGACGATGGGCTTTGGTTGCAGAATCTTTTGTTCTAGATTTACTCATCCAATTTCTTATTCTCTCTAACTGCTCAAAAACCGCCGCTTTTGAAATAGAATCGTGGTGATCGTGTGTCAGGATATCAATAAGCCTAGTGACAAATTCATTTTGCAACAACTGTCGATGAGTATTTACCCGCGATTTAAGATCCGCTTTGAATATAGAATCAGTTAATTCATACATCATCTGATTAACAGAATATGTATTGCCATATAACATGGTATCACTTAGACGAAGCATTGCCGTTGAGTCAAGAATGCGGTCAAGAGCGGTTTTTTGTACCCCAAGTCCAAGCGTATGAAGTTTTGGATCTTCTGTTTTTCCATAATAGTCAAAGCCGCGTCTTTGCAAAGCAGAATGCTTGATTAATTCTTGTGGCAGTAAAAATGCATCGGGTGCAAACACGTGCTCTGATAAAACTTGAAGTGCACGTTGCTGTGTTTCTTTATCGACCGGTTTGTAAGGAGGAGCATCACTTGGTTGGCCTTGCACAAATCGCGTTACTTCTACGCCGCCAATATAGCTCGCTAGCACTCTAGCCGCACTCGTTTTATAAGTAATTAACCTTTGCGTTCCAAATCGGAGTTTTGCCCAGCTTTCTCCATCCTCTTGCAGTTTGTCTTTTAATAATGGCGCTAATTCTTCAACGAGTTCAAATTGGTGTTTTCCATATTTGATAGAGTCGTCTGACATGTCCCAAATATTCACTCTAGGATCTATTCCACTTCCAGGGCTTCGCATATCATCAGCATCATTGCCAAACATCAGTTCTCGCTCTGTTGATCTAGCCAGTAATGCGTCTCGTGCATCGCCCTCTATGTTAGGGTCATATCCAAATTGAATCGCCCAATCATCGTATGGACCAGGCTTTGTAGAATAAAAGTTGCCCTGTTGTTGGCCTGGTTTAGCAATTAAAAGCGCGGTATAATCCATTATTGAACTGGTCGCGATACCGTTTGTTTTTTCTATATCAAATAACTCTGATTGCGAGCGATAGTTTGAGCCTTTCATGTTATGCGCTAGCCCCAACACATGGCCCACTTCATGTAACATTAGCTCATAAAGCATTTCTTCAATAACACGTCGTTTTTCACTCACGGAAGCGTTCATTGCTGTTAGTGCAACATTTGCAAACCCTGCCATTTCTATCATTTCATGGCCTTTTGAGCAAACCTTACTTGTTGAATGCGACATACCATTTTTTTTATGTTGCTTTGAAGCCGCATATTCTTCGAAAAATGCATCTGGATTCCCTAACACATCAATGGTGTATCCAACGTCAACAAACGTGTGTTCAAACATTACATCTCCACCCAGCACTTGTCCGGTGCGAGGATTTACAAAGTTTGGTCCAAAGGCAAATCCAGCCCCCGGTGTATTTGACCAACGCACTACATTATATCGAATATCTTCCGCGTTCCATGTTGCATCATCGGGTTGTTGTTTAACAACAATCGCATTTTTAAAGCCTGCTTTTTCAAATGAACTATTCCAAGCCAAAATCCCTTTGGTCATAATTTCTCGGTATTGCACTGGTGTTGTATTTTCAATCCACCATACTATTGGCTCTACAGGTTCAGATAAAGCTGCATCAGGATTCTTTTTTACTAAATGAAAACGATTTATATAGTCTCTGTAATTTAAGAATTCATAACTGTTTAAGTCGGCACTGCGTGCGAGAAAATAGCCTACTCTTTGATCATCAAGACGAGGAACAAAATCATTTTCGGGCATGGTAACAAAGCTATGCTGCACAGTAACTGTGGTAGCTCTTGGATCAGCTATGCGTTCACTACCATACTGATAAGGACGGGTGTTTTCATAGATAAAATCGGTTCGAACATTTAGATTTTCCGGATATACGCCTACATGAGTGTACTTACTTTTAGCCTTTGACAGCGCGCCTATATCAAATTGTTCATGTGGAGGGGTATCTGGATCTAGGTTATAAGTTACTCTTGCTAGCGCCTCGGTTTTGAACAAACTATCAGCACTGATTAAAAATTGTTTGCCATCATCTGAAATAGCAGTAATCTCAGTCGTTGCTAGCACTGAGTCAGTAATATTAGTATAACCACCATTAGCAAGTTCACTATCTGGGTCTATTACATAATTTGTATTTTTCTTTACAAACTCTATGCGATTGTATTGCTTACGTATTTCAATTACATCTTGAGCCAGAGGTGCTCCCCTGAACAAACCGGCTTCTAATACACCATTGTGAACTACAGCAAAATACAGGATTTCTTGATTAAGTTGGCTGGCATCTATTGCCATATGCATGTCGCCAGTTTCAGTATTTAGATATAAATCTAAAATGCCTTCATGAAGCTGCAAGTCGCCAACAAACTCTTCTAAAGATTTAGTTTCAGTATCTTCTTCGGCGTTTTTGTCATCAATCAAAGCATGAATATTGGAAACCCAAGCAAAGATTAAAAACCATGTGACAAAAACTCGATTGAGTGCTTTGGAAAGAGTGAACATAAAAAATATCCCTATAAAATAAGTCTTTCAAGATACTAAATCTTATCTTAAAACATAACAACTACTTTGTGTCGCATATCTTTTTTATAATGCTCGAATTCATTGATGTTAAACATAGGTTTCAACTTTTAAGTATAAGTCATCTTATTTGTGCGATATGGGCTTTCTATCAAGCTAATTTCAAACCCTAGAATACCAATAGCCCATATAAAACTCTCTTGTCCACCTCGAAAAATGCCACACACCGAAGACCACAATGTATTAGAATAAACCCATTTGCCGACTGGCAATATTATTAAAGGACAAACCTATAAAAGGTAAGATCCCCTCGGCAATAGGTTTAATTTGTTTTTCTACGTAGTGTTCATAGTCTATTTGACTGCTTAAGTATTCTGTTGGTTGAGGACCATTGACCGTGATGACATAAGTAATCCAACTTTTATTTTGATACTTGGGTGGTTTTCCTAATGCCTCATTTTGCTCATCGGCATATCTTGCGGCTTTAACATGTGGCGGTACGTTTTTTACATACAGATTTAATTTGCGACGAATGCGTTTTCTGTAAATCAGTTTTTCATCAAATTTACCCAAACGCGTATCTTTAATCGTTTGTAGCACATACTCTTGCACATTCTCTTTAGCAAACACCATTTGGTATAACCTAAGTTGAAAGTCTTTTGCCAGTTGTGTCCAGTCTGAGCGAACCGTTTCTAAGCCCTTAAATATTATTGCATCACCGTCTCTGCTTGTTTTTAAACCCGCATAACGTTTTTTACTCCCCAGTTCAGAGCCTCGGATAGTAGGCATTAAAAATTGACTAAAATGAGTTTCAAATTCAATTTCTAAATCACACTCAAGTTGATATTGCTGCTTAAGCTTTTCTTGCCATTTGTGGTTAATTTGAAGGGCAAGTGATTGACCAATTTCTACCGCTTGTTCATTTGAGTATTCTCCATTTAACCATACAAAGGTAGAGTCAGTATCGCCATAAATAACTTCATAACCGGCTAGTTCAATCCATTTGGCAGTGACTTGCATAATGTCATGGCCTCGCATAGTAATTGAGCTAGCAAGACGCGTATCATAAAAGGGGCAGCCACCGGAGCCTAGTACCCCATAAAACGAATTCATCAGAATTTTTATGGCCTGACTGCGAGCAGCGTCTTTGTGTTTCTTAGCCTCATCGCGCTGTTGCCAAAGCGATGTGATGATGTCAGGCAAAAAGTGCTTATCTCGACTAAATCTAGCACCCTTATATCCTTCTATTGCATTATCGGGTGACATTAACCCTTCTACTAAGCCAAGGGGATCTATCTTGAAGGTTCTAATGATCGATGGATAAAGGCTTTTAAAATCCAACACTAAAACATGTTTGTATAATCCAGGCTTTGAGTTCATTACATATCCACCTGGACTTGCTAAACCGCCATTCAACGGGCGATTAGGTGAAACATAACCTGCACGATGCAATTTAGGTAAGTATAAATTGATAAACGCGGCGACTGAGCCGCCCATTCTATCAAGCTCGAGCCCAGTTAGTTGGCTTCGTAAAATTAAAAAATCGAGTACTTTTGTATGGGTGAAAATGTCTAATACTAATTGGCAATCTTGTAAGTTGTAATTAGCTAGCTTTATTTTATCGTGTTTAAAATCATGCTCAATTTGGGCGAGTCTACCCTCCACACTTTCGGTATGTTTACCTTTACCAAGTAGCGTTTGAGCAACATTTTCCAAACTAAAACTATCGAATTGATAAGTAGCGGTTTTAAGTGCTTCTATCCCATCCAAAACGACTCGGCCAGGCATAGCGATAAACCCTTGGTTAACTTCATTTTTGGCGTCCCGCCAAGCTACAGGCTGATTTTCACGTCCCAATGTCAATTCAATGTTATGTTTAGCGGCGCGTTTTATCAGTAGTCGAAAATCAAAGTTGACAACGTTCCAGCCGATAATGATGTCTGGGTCGAGACGGTTTATTTGAATAATGAACTGTTCTACAAGTGCTTTCTCGTTACCAACCCAATGAATGAAGTCATTGGCCGTTTGAGATTCACCAATCATCAATACGCATTTATGCGAATCGCTGGCAAGACCAATGGAAAATAATTCACCCTGCTCACTGCATTCAATATCAATAGATAATACGTTTAACGTCGGTATAAATTGGCCATGCTTTATTTGGCTATTAATAACTTCTGCAAAACTCCCTTTATTGGTAACACTTTCACCCGAACAAATGGCAGATCCATAAACAAACCGTTCCATCAAATATCGATCAACAGGACGTATATCATCTTCGAAACAAGAAATCGCAGCTTGCTTTAACAATTTTCTCGCTTTATACAGCATATTTTTTTGATCAAAGTACAACCCACCCACATTTTGATGTTCAAAGGTCTTTAAAGACAGAGGCTTATATCTATGCCTAATTCCATTCTTTGTAAGTAACTGAGAAACAATTTCGAACTCATCTTGAAGAATGAAAAATAGCAAGTGTTGAGCTTTTGATAAGGTTTTAACTACTCCTGAATCAGTGGCCAACCAATATTCAAAATATGTTTTACCATAACGCTCTATGCTGCGCGCTGTAAGGATAAATCCATCGATAGATACTCGCATACAATAGGACCTAGACGTCTATAAATTCGAGAGTATGAAAGGTAAGGCTAAATTTACGATCTAGTCCACTCTAAACGAACTTGGTGGGGTTTGAAGCAACTTATCGACCAATGTGTGCGCGGACTGCGTGGCGACATGCTTAATTAAATGCCTATCTGTATTGTCTCCAATTTCGTAGGTGACGGCGTGTACTCCGTACTCATCGGCAATGAATTGTTTAAAGACGCCTCTACCTGGATTGCTACCGGGGCGCTGCCTTACCGTAAATGAGCGAAGCGTTTGTTGTTTAAGTTCATCTAACCATTCTTCTACAAACTTAGAAGGGACAATTGTTTTATCTATATTACGTCTTTTATTGACTAGGGGAACATAGTCAGTGGGGACCGTGTAGAAAATGTCTTGCTGCGTAGAGTGAAAATCGAGGGCAAATACTAGATTGTGATCATCTTCCATTAAATTTATTAAACTGTCATGGACGGTTTTAGTCTCTACTTGGGTAAACTTACCCCAATCTCTATTCAAATCGACACCATTAAGGTTGTGTCGCCAATTTCCTGCAGCAACGCCATCAGGATTGAGTAAAGGCACTAGTAATACATTGAATCTTGCGAAAAAGCGGTTATTGTCGGGTGAGTCCTGTATAAGTGTCTCTACGAATTGCACAAGCGCTTTTGCTCCGGTCACTTCTGGCGGGTGTTGACGACCAATGATGTAAATCCACTCTTTATTATCGACTGACTTATGAATAAGGGCTTCGATAGGGCGACCTTGCCCTGAGCTTCCTATGGTCTCTAATTCAAACATTGACTGCGATGCGATTTGTCTATTCCAGAAGCTATAAAACGCGGTGTCCATTATCTCTTGACCGCTCACATACTGTATTGGTTGATCGCCGCCTATTGTCAGTGAGATTTTCAATCGTTCTTCTTCGACACTAAAGGGCAACGAATCCCAAGTCGCTTTATCTTCGCTCAATTTTGGCAAATATCTTGGCCTAGTTTTATCAGCTTCAATTAAAACGGTTATTTGTTGCTCTGTTTCATTAGACGACTCGACCGAAAACCCGTACCAAGGGCTGGGGTTAATTGGCACATTTTCTGGTAAAGAGCGGATTAAGAAGGTCGTATCATCGACTTGTGAGCAAGACGATATTCGACCCATGTCATAGTAACTATGAAACACGACTTCATTAAATTCGCAACTCAACTTATGCGGTTTGTTAAAATCTAATTTAACTTTAGGGTGCTGAGCAAACGAAGACACAGAAAACACCACAGATACAACAATTAAAATATAATACGTAATATAATGACGCATATTCAGCCTCTTCCTAATTTAAGACCACTGCTCAGAATTTAATTATAAGGATATGTTCTATTAAACTTTTGCACAACATCCCAGCTTAGTTTTTGTAGTGCAAGTGCGTCAATATTTGACAAATTACTCGAGAATGGCGTTCCTTCAGGCGATTTATTAAAAAGCATTGCATAGAATACGCAAGCTGCAAGGTAAGTACCTGCCTCGCTTGGATGTTTAATGTCCTCCCGGTAGATGATTTTATTTTCAAAGGTTCCAGAGACGTCGGGTACATACAAGTCTATATCTGGTAAGCGTTTAGAAGCCTGCTGAAAGGCTATTCCAACAGGTGCGACTCTGATTTTATGACGTTTGCCTTGTTGAACGTACGCATCAATGATTCGCTGTGCCATCTTGCTATCATTTTTGTAACCCCATGTCATAAATAAAATGGGTTCGAGGTTTTGCTCCCTCACTAGGTTGACCGTTCGTTGTAGAGCATCCTCAAAACGTTTTGATTTTTTTTTATTAATCGGTTCATTGCTGTGCCCTTGGAGAATTACGGCTTCAAATCCCCTCGTATCTGTTTCAAAAATACCCGCAATACTGATTATCTGCTCAAATAAATGACCACCTGAATAGGTCAATAATTTGTGCCTATTAACGCCCGTTTCCCACTCTGAGTTGGTTCTAATTAAACTGCCAAGATGATTATGAATACCGTTATTATAAAAGCTGAAACTATTGCCTACGAACAGAAGTTTTTTGGGCGTCTTTTGCTTACGTTCAGTTGGTTCACTTGGTGCGGCAACACTCAATGAAGATACAAATATAAGGGCTAGACTCAATGTGATTATTTTACGATACATGCTAATGCCTCTAAGCTACCATCCAATAAAACTAAAGTAAGACCCAAGGCGCTAACCAAATGGATACTACCGCTAATAATGCCATGCCAATTACGTTTAGAATCACGCCCGCCCTTACCATTTGCGGTATATTCAATACGCCGGATGCAAACACAATTGCATTAGGTGGCGTTGCAACCGGCAACATAAACGCACAACTAGCCGCAAGTGTTATTGGGACGCATAAGAGTAATGGCGATACACCTAATTCAATGGCAACCGCGGCGACCACAGGAAGAAAAGTGGCGGCGGTTGCTACATTGCTCGTTAGCTCGGTTAAAAAAATCACCAAACCGGTTGCTGCAATGATAAGGACAAAAATGCCAAACCCACCAAGAGGAGTGAGGCTTTGGCCCAAAAACTCTGCTAATCCAGTTGAAGATACCGCAGATGCAAGCGATAAACCCCCGCCAAATAAGATAAGCACTCCCCAAGGTAATCGACTTACGTTCTCCCAAGCCATTAATTGAGGCTGTTCTTTGTTACCACTTGGTAGCAAAAATAATAGCAGTGCCGCGGTCATAGCAATGCCAGCATCACTAAGCCCCGTGGTGCCAAAATAAGCATTAATTGGACGACGTAATATCCACAAAAGGACGACACCTACAAACACGAATGCAACACGCTTTTCAGCTACGCTCATGTCGCCAAGCTCATCTTTTAGGTTGGTGAGGTAATCGTTTACCTTTTGGTTAGCAGGAATATTGATCTTAAAACTGATATGGGTAAGTGAATACCATGCTAATGGCAGCATAATCAGTGTCACAGGTATGCCGACCATCATCCAACTGGCAAAGGTAATTTTAATATTATACGTTTCGCTTAGAAAAGCCGCGAGTAGGGCGTTAGGGGGAGTGCCAACCAATGTTGCTAATCCTCCTATTGTGGCTGCATAAGCAAGACCTAACAGCATAGCAGCCTGAAACGCTTTATTTTGTTTTAATGATAAATGCTCGTTGTTGCTGGCAATGACACTTGCGACTGATAGAGCGATGGGCATTAGCATCATGGTCGTAGAGGTATTGGTCATCCACATTGACAATAAAGCGGCAACCAGCATAAATCCGCCAATCAAACGCTTTCCATCCGTGCCTGTCAACGTCAAAATGTGAAGAGCAATTCTCTTGTGTAACATCCATTTTTCTACCGCAATGGCCAAAATAAATGCGCCCAAAAATAAGTATATAATGGGATTGGCGTATGCACTGGTAGTATCGCCAATGCTTGAAATACCCAATAGTGGAAAAGCGACAATGGGCAAAAAAGCTGTAACAGGAACAGGTATGGCCTCAGTCGCCCACCAAGACGCCATCCATAGCCCTACAGCTGCCACTCGCCAAGCCTCGGTTGGCATAGTGGTTTGAGTGGCATCAAAAAACATCATGAAGACGAAAATAGATGGGCCTAGAATCAAACCTACATCCTGATAGCGTCCTCTTTGATTGATTTCCGTTAACGCGGTCGACATAGAAAAACCTTCTTAAATTGAAGCTGTTTATAACAGCTTGTACAAGAATAAAAATATGAGTAGGATTAAAAGCGCTCTGAGTTATATCAAAGCGCTTGTTTCTAGACCTAAAATTTAGCTCTTACGTCTAGGTAGTAGCTTCGACCGTAATCTCGGTGAGCGTCAGCAAAAAAGCCAAAGAATCTGTCGGCTAGTGGGGCTCGCTCGTTTGTGAGGTTTCTAACACCTAAACGCACTCTTGTGTCTACATCATTTACATCAAATGTGTAATCAAAAGTGGCGTTGTAGGTCGTCATTGAAGGTATTTCATATAACGTGCCATCATCTAAGGTTAGCGAACTTTGATAAAAATCTCCAATGTAGTTGCCGCTTAACGATGCTCCAAAAGCATCTTTCCTCCAAGATGCTCTGACGGTTTGTCGAACTTCTTGATTACCATCTCGCCCTATCAAATCGGCAAACCCATCAACGGGGAAACTACCAGGTATTAATCCAGCATTTGCCGCATTCACCAGTCTGGCTGCATCGCCGCCCGCCACTTGCTCAAATTCCTCTATAAACGAGCCGTTATAGCTGAATCTGAAACGACCGATCTCAGTAGAAATATTATAATATATGCCTACGTCATAGCCAGCGAGATTTCTCTGATCAAGATTTGCGTATCTATCAGTTACCTGATCAATATCACCTGCTGGACAGATGCCGGCCGCAAGGTAAACCGCGGATTGATCTTCTGTGGCATCGATTCGACTGACTGCGGGATTGAAGCTAGCACTTGCACAATTATCTGTGCCCGCTTCTAATCTTAGAAGTAAGTCTAGTAACGTGTGGTTTTCTTCACCAAATAGGCCTATGGTGTTCTCCTTTTCGATAGACCAGTAGTCAATGGTGACGGTTAACTCGTCGGTTGGAGTAAATACTAACCCAACATTGGTGTTAGTTGACTCTTCCGGTTGTAAGTCTTGACTACCTTGTGCAACCCTTTGTATCGAGTTTCTGCAATCCACGATATCTTGGTCAGGGTCGCCACCGAAATTTGCCGCATATAAACATGCGAAATCAGTGCGAGTATTATTTCGAGCAACAATCTCTTCGTTGATGGTAATTAAGTTGGGCGCTCTGAAGGCTTCAGACCAAGACCCTCTAATTAGCACAGACTCAATAGGTCGGTAGCCGAACGCTAATTTACCCACCGTTGTATTGCCAACGTCACTGAAGTCTTCGTATCGTATTGCCGCTTGAACATCAAGGTTGTCTAAAACAGGCAACTGCAATTCTGCAAAGAGCGACAATACATCTCTTTCCCCAGAACTGTCAGGCGTTGGGCTGGAGTTCACGACGTCCGACACAAATGGATAAGTATCCCCTTGATAGTCAGTAAATTGAATGGTGCCATCTAGTCTGTCGTCTCTATCGTCGACAAACGACTCCTCTCTGTATTCGATACCGGCAACAAAGCCAACAGGGCCTCCAGGTAGTTCAAAAATTTCTGGTGTGAATGCTTTGAAATCAATAGATTTGAGATCGGTTTCATTGTCTCTGCGAACGTCAATTAGAGCACGCTCAATGTTGCTGTCCACTCCGCCGCTGAATGGGTTATATGCTGCTGGAGTTGGATCAAACAAGGCCTCAGCCATAAGAATATTGGAAACCCGATTGCTAGTGACATCCGTTTTTTCTGCTTTAGACCAAACCAATGCACCTTCCCAATCCCAGTCGCCCATGACGCCTCGCAAGCCTTGAACGATTCTGAATGTATCACCATCGTTATCTACGATGCGAGGCAGTTCGGCAAAGCGATAGTTATCAATAGTCAACGTTGTGCCTTCGCAGGGCACATCGGGGATTAAATCGTTGGAAAGCCGATTAGGCGAACCACAAGGGCCAAATGGATTATAGTAATTTTCAGGGCCAACGCGTAGTCGTACTGCGGAAAATGGAGCGGTGGGGTGTCGTCGTAAATTCGTCTTTGACTGATAAAAAGATAGCTCAGTAAAACTCTCCATTGAGTCGTTTATTTCATGATTTACGAACATAAAGAAATTGGCGCGTTCCAATTCAGAACTCAGATCCCTGTCCTCATTTAAGTTGTAACGAAAGGTTCCTTGACCATCAATTCCACCACAAGTTGTAGCATTGAGAGTATACTGACATCGCTCGTCGCCAATAGGGTAGGTCTCAAACTCCCCTGAGCGGTCAGTAAATATGTCTCTCACTCCTAAACTAGATGCACTACTGACAAAGTCAAACTGTCCAAAGAGTGAGTTTGCGGAGTTATTTCTAAATCGAATATCTCCTTCCCAAAGCGAGCCCTCTGGGATCCTATCTCTAAAATCGGAATTTGCCCATCGAGGATCATCTTGCGAGTTAACCCTATCGCGCTGATAGTAGTTGGCAAAAACGCTGACATTTGTGCGTCCACCATTGAAATCTTCTCCCCATTTTAAAGTCAGTGTCTGGGTGTCTCGGGGAATTTCGCTGTATTCAGAGTGTCGTGCAGAAATAGTGAAGCCAACAAAGTCTGTTTCAAGTACGTGGTTTACTACCCCTGCTACAGCGTCTGCTCCGTATATTGCCGAAGCACCGTCTCTGAGTACCTCTACTCTATCTAGCCCATGCACCGGTATAGTATTTACGTTTACAGAGTTGACCGGTACAAAACTTCCGCCTACTTCCTCGGTTTGATAAGAGGCCGAGTTAACCATTCTTCTGCCATTGAGTAACACAAGTGTATTGCCTGTGCCTAGGTTTCGTAGGTTGTAAGTGCCAATATCTCCCCTGGCGGCATTCACACCACCAGAGATGTTCTCTGCCTCGCTGAAAAAGTTCTGTCCGTTTTCAGGTATTAATTGCAGTAAATCATCTAGAGATTCGATGCCTAAATTGCCAATTTCTTCGCTATTAATTACCGAAACGGCAAGTGCCTCAGCGACCGCACCGCCTTTTATATTTGAGCCAACAACAGTAATTTTCTCGACGTCTTCTTCACTATTGTTGTCTTGGTTTTGTTGAGCGTTAGCGTAGTGAATATTTGCACCTAGAGCCATACTTACTGCTAAGCACAAAGCTTTATACGGGGTCTTATGATTAGAAATGCTTGGGTAGTTCTTCCTCATCAGTATTGCCTTCTTTTTTTTATGTGTGTTTTTAATGTTTAAACCCTTTAACAAGCATACGTGCCTAAGAAAATTGAATAAGCCATTTTGCTCGATAAAAGGGTGCGTGCAGGTTTGTCTTTCTTATGCAAGTTATTCATATAAACGCTTGAAGCATCAAAAACCCCTAAATTTATTTTTAAAAAATTAAATTATAAATTTTTTGCATCTAGTTTATTTAATTGAGAGTTTGGTTTAGAGAGGTCTCTAACGGGCTATGGTCAACTATCAAAAGACGGTATTAACAAATGAAGCGGAGCAATTATGTGTAAACGTAAAGTTACTCGAGTAATGAATGGACTAATAATCTCAATATTATCGACACTTAGTTCGATATCTACCGCTCATACGGTATGGCTTGAACCTACGAAAGAAGAGAATATCTACAATGTCGTATTTGGTGGACATGCAGGAAAGCTTGTCAGTTATAAACCTGAAAAGATGAAGCAAGTACAGGCGTTTGATGCCGTTGGCAACGACCTGTCATTCAAACGCTTTGACCAAAGTGAAAGTAGTCAACTACATTTACTGCCAGGTACTGCTTTGGTGGCCATTTACTTTAATAATGGAACTTGGAGTAAAGATAGAATGGGCAAAAGTATAAACAAATCCATGGACGAAGTGCCTTTTGCAAATCGCGCAACTAAGGCAGTTAAATACCATAAAACTGTACTGCAATGGACCCCAGTTGTGTTACAAACTCTTGGCCAAGATTTTGAAGTTGTCCCTCTAGATAGCATTCAACCAAAGGCGGGTCAGCCCATGACCGTAAAAGTTTTACTGAAAGGCAAACCATTAGCAGGAGTAAAGCTAGGACACTCAGAGATTGGAGATGCCGCAGTCACTAATGCCCAAGGGCTAGCCGAGTTTATACCAAAGCGTGGTTTTAATAAATTATGGGCTGGCAAACGATTTCAGGTTGATGCAGAAAAATACACAGAACTAAGTTATGAATATCTATTTGGTTTTTATGCGGAGTAACGATAATGAAGAGAGTCAATCTGTTTCTGATAATGATTACCCTTATAATGTATTGCTTGACCACTGGTATTAAAGCACACGGTCTGGATTTGGACATACAAATAATTGGTTCCACGGTAATTAAAGGGGGAATTAGTTTTTCTGATGAAGACGGCGCTTCTGGTCAATACATTCGCATAGAAAATCTAACTGACACAAATTTTAGTACCATCATTTTGCAAGCCAATAAATATGGCGAGTTTATGCTTAAGGGAGTGCCTGGTCACCGCTATCGCATTACTGTAGAAGGAGACGAGGATCACACAGTCTCAAAAGAAATAGTATTAGAGTCATCAGCGAATTTAGAAAATCCTGAACACTATTGAAATGATTATTTCCGATATTTCATTGCCAATTTAATCTTTATGAGCCAAAAACCGCGTTAAGCGAACCCAAATATCGCTTTTCTATCATTAGAAAGCAGTACTATTGTCTTTTAATAACTAGAAACCTAAAAAAAGCAAATAAGAACAATGAAAAAAGCTTTATTAATAGAGTAAATAAAGCTTTTAAAACATTATGTTACATCGGCAAAATATCGTCTGCAGGTTGTTGAACTGGACCAAATGGGCGCGCTTCTAATTTAACCGGTGGTTGTTCTTTTAATTTTTTTTGTAGGTATTGTATCGCCGCTTCTAACTGCGCATCTTTTCCTTTTGCCGTTGCATGGGGTAAGTTAACAACTTCTATATCAGGACTGATCCCTCTTCCCTCTGTAATCCATCGTCCGTCTAATGCATAAACGGGATATTGCGCTACTCGAGCAATACCGCCATCTACGACATTATTACCACCACTTAACCATACGCCAGCGCCAGCGGTTTGCCTACCAATTACTGTGCCTATATCCAAGGCTTTAACACCTGCAGTGAAGGTTTCACCATCTGAGTAAGTATATTGATCGGCAATGACAACAATATGACCACTGAAAGTTTGTTGCATATTGGTCGCCACTTCTCCCGTTGTGCGCTGCCAAAATGACCAAGGGCGTCGTAATAATTTTTCTAATATAATGCTATCAATATTACCTCCGCGGTTACGCCTTACGTCAATTATCAAGCCTGGTTTATCATATTGCGCATAGAAATCCCGCGCAAAACTGGCCAAATCATTCCTACCCATAGCATACATATGGATGTAACCAATTTGCTCGTCTTCTTTATTAACCTTGTTTAAGTTGGTGTGCACCCAATCTTGATATCTCAATCGGAATTCTCGTCGTCGCTCTGTGGGCACAACAACAGTGCGTATTTCATTTCGTCCCCTTTTCAGTTTCAGCAGAACTTGTTGGCCGGCTGTATTTAATAACGCCTGTGAAAGAGCGGCTGTACTGTCAACGGGTAAGCCATTTACAGCGAGTATAAAGTCTTTTTCTTGAGCATTTACACCCGCCATAGCAAGCGGTGGCGCCTGACTAAGGATTTCTCTGTCATATTGATATATGTGTTCTATCTGAACGCCTTTGTTGGTGTCAATCAATCGAGCGCCTAATACGGCATAGCTTGGAGCGTCATCCTCTGAATTTATGTCTCCGCCTCTAACCTGGGAGTGCAAAGCATTCAGTTCTCCCATCATCTGCTTAAACACATCGTTAAGCTCACTTCGTTCATTTACCCTGGTTACTAACGGCAGGTACTTTTGCTTAACTTCGGGCCAGTCTAGGCCGCGCATATTGGCATCAAAGAACTCGTCTCTATGCATAAGCCATGCATCTTTGAACATCTGTTGCCATTCTTGCTTTGGCTCTATCTTGATTGTCCAGTCGTTTAGATGCACTAAGTTATCCTTTGCATTTTTTGGAAAGCTCGCCTTGGCCTCTGTCACATAAAGTTTTAACGAGTCGCCTCTGCCCTTAGCAATTAAGAGTGAATTTCTATCAAGTGATAACTCATAGCCAGCCACACCTGATGTAACTTTTTTTAATTTTGCATCATGTTTAAACGATAGTGATTTAAGTTGCTTATCATCCTGAACAAATAATAAATCTTTAGAAGCTTGTAAATTGGAGTAATCTGACGCTGGAATATCGACTTGCCATAATCGCGTTTGGATACCATCAAACTCTATTTTAATATTCGCTGATTCCTCACCTTCAGTATCTTCTTCATGTGTTTCTGATGGTTTATCAAGCTCGGTTGGAGCTGCAAATGGGAAGGCAGCATCCTTTTGTAATGACACTGCGAATAACTGTGTTCGCTTATTAAATGCAGGCCCCATATTTCTATCGCCCCAAGGAGATGATGGCGACGCTGAAAACTGTCGATCAGACAAAAAATATAACCACTTTGTATCATCGCTAAAAGTTGGAGAATAACTGACATACTTATCGCTTGTTACAAAAACTGATTTTTCAGTGTCCAAGTCATATAAATAAACTCTTGTGCGCTCTTCTGTCTTTGGTACAAAACCAAAAGCGATATAATTGCCCTGTGATGAAAAGGCAATATCGTTAATTCCGAAAGAAATATCTTTGAGTAATTTTTTGTTTTTCTTAGTTTCGATGTTAAGCGCATAAAGATTACCCTGATCGTCAGTATGCAACAGTGTTTCACCATTAGGTGTTAACCAAAGCCCTGTTCGCTCAGTATACCCATCAGACGTTAATGGCTTGGCATCATCACTTCCATCCGCATAATATTGCCAAATTTCGTATTCACCTGTTTGATTGCTAATGGCATACACATATTTACCATCTTTACTTAATAAGGCGTTACGTAATCTTGAAGTTGGCTCACTAGCAATGACCGCAGTTCGCAAGCTTGATGTATTGGCTGTAGCGACTTTTCCTCTAGCTGTGATCGCGACTCTTTGGCCATTAGGCGAAATATTTGCACTGTTAAAATAGGTTAATGGATTGCTTATGAATTTAGTGCGTGAGTTTACAAAATCGGACTGTATGGAAAGATTTAATCTACGAGATTGTTGAGTCTTGATATTAAATTGAATAATGTCAGCCCCATGTTGATACACTATCGTGTCGCCTGCTAGGCTAGGGTGTCTAACCGCGTAATCACTATGCTGCGTGTGTTGTTTAATATCTTCACCGTTCATTCCCATAGACCAAATATTATCTAATCCGTTTTGATTGCTCACAAAATATATTCGACCATTGGCAACCATAGGGCGTCTAATCGATCCCTGATGTTGTTCGCTCAAAAGTATCGCTTCTTTAGATGAATCTAAATTAAACTTCCATAATTCGCCTTTGCCTCCGCCCTTATAAAAATTGGCGTTATCGTTATATGTTTGAAAAGCACTTTGTATAAACACTAGGGTGTTGCCATTCGATGTCATAGTGCCTTCAGTAGCATCTGAAATTTCAACGGTAGACGTTTTTAAATTGTTTACATTGATTGTCTTTAGCACATCGCTGTTATGCATACCTTTATTTGAGACTGTGCTGATGAGGACCGTATCATCGTTGACCCAACCATGGAGTCTTGTTCCTATCATTTCAAAGCTGACTTGTTTGGCTATACCACCGGTACTGCTAATAGTGTAAACGGCAGGCATATTATTATAATCGGCTACAAATGCTATTTTATCTCCGTTTGGTGAAAACTGTGGGTGCGTTTCAATATTTGGATGAGAAGTTAAGCGGATCGCAAGAGTAGGTTTTGTTTCTTCTGAATAGTCCAAATTGGCCAACCATAAGTCACCTTGGGAAGTAAAAACTAATTGATTGTTATGAGCATCAGGAAAGCGGTAATAGGCAGTCTCTGCGTTTGTCGGTAACACTACAAGCATTATTATGGAACAAACTAATCTTGATAAGATTTTTTTTAATTGGGTCATGGCATTGTTATTGTTATGTGATTTGACGTAGTTTTAAATTAAAACATTAAAATTTGTAGATTACAAAAATGCGCTACCAAACAAACCATACCCGTCTTATATTATTCACCACTGCATCATTTCATTATTTCACCTGTAGGACAAAGTTCGATTTGTCTCGCGTTTAGCGGAAATATAATGTAGCGTAGGGCTGTTCAAAATTTGAACAGGTTATAAATAAACAATAACTAAAATAACAATAAGGATTATATGATGAAGCTTGTTAAATTGTGTCTCGTCACACTTTTTGCAGTTACGATTGCATTTTCAACAAATGCACAACAGCCAACTTGGAATGACTCTCAAATGGAGGTCTGGTCGCTTGTTGAACAATCTTGGGTAGATGATGCAGAAGAAAACGGAAATTGGCCAGAAAACTATATACACGATAAATACGTCTCTTGGTCTGCTGATAGCGGTGGACCTGTTTACAAAGATGCATCTATAAAGTGGTCACGTTTTGGCGATGAAGGCACGGATACGCTAATTTACGAGATTTCGCCAGCGGCGATCACCGTTGAGGGAAGTACTGCAGTAGTCAACTATTACGTAACAATCGTGACAAAAATGGTCGACGATAGTCGTGTGCGCTCAGTCTCTAGAATTTCGGAAGTGCTGGTTAAGGATGGAAATAAATGGGTGTTCTTGGCAGGTAGTAACTTTGAGCCAGCAATGAATTAGACCGACAGGCTACTATGGTAAGGAAAGGGCCTATGTTGCCCTTTCCTGCTTTAACATTAACCAACCTGAAGCAGAATACACTGCTAGTGTGAGTTTACCGGCTGTTAAAGACAACTTGCACTTTAAGCTATCCAAAAACGCTTTATAAAATTAAATGTCATCGAGTGGCTAGGCTTCAATAAACTTTAATAAATCATTTAATGGCAGAGGTCTTGACCAGTAATAACCTTGTCCAGTGTCCACGCCTAAATCTCTCAATAAATTACCAGTATCTAAATCTTCAACTCCTTCAGCGACCACTTTTAATTTAAATGCATTGGCAATTTGTATGATTGATTTACAAATATGTAAGTTGTTTGTGTTAATGGTAATATCTTGTACAAAAGCTCTATCGATTTTAAGAGTTTGTGCATTAAATCGACTAATATAGGCTAAATTTGAGTATCCTGAACCAAAGTCATCTATTGAAAACGCGACCCCCAAATTAGTAATAGTATTAATCTGTTCTTCAACTTTGTGCGCTCTATTAAATTCCATAGATTCTGTTAGTTCAAGCTCCAACAAATAGGGAGATAGTTGAATTTTTTCAAGTGTTTTTGAAATAAATTGGGGCAAATTTCCCGAGGAAAACTGGACAGGAGAAAGATTAACCGCAACAGGTATAACCTGATTAATACCGCGATTCCATAACCGACAATCGTTACAAGCCTGCTCTATAATCCAATCACCAATTGTATTAATAAATCCCGTTGTTTCAGCAATACCGATAAATAAGTCTGGTGGCACAATTGCGCCGTTTCTACGCCACCTTATTAGTGCTTCAACACCATTTATTTTTTGCGTTTTCAAATCAATTTTGGGCTGATAGTGTAGTTCAAACTCTTTATTCTCAATCGCATTTTTTAACCCTTCAGTAATACTCAAAGTGGTTAACAATTTTTCTTCCATTGCTACTTCATACACGGCAATAGCCTGCTTTGCTATCTTGGTATTTAACGCAATCACCGCCTTTTTTCTCAAACTAGCATAATTTGTTCCATCAAAAGGCGCTTGCGCCAGGCCGCCACTAAAATTCAAATTAGTAGACCCAATGGCTAATTTAACTGGCCTAATCATAAGGTTGGTTATTGAAACTATAATTGGCTTAATATCATCAGATTCTTCTATATCTACCAAAATAATTAAGTCTCTGTCAGAAACATGATATGCATCTAGTAATGAGTTTTTTTGAATCTTTTTAGATAGATTATTAATTAACTCTTTTGCTTGCTCTTCTCCTTGAGTAGAAGCAATGTTATCAAAATTGTCTATTCTTAAATATATTAATGCGGGCGTTGCGCCTTTATTCTTCAGCATCCTCTCTAGCATTTCTTGACAAGCTAGACCATTTGGTATGCCCGAATTTTGGTTGACCTTTTTTAATTGGTTTGACTGGGTGATTTGAATTGCGAGTCGATTAGCCCTTGCGAATATATTGTATTTTCTGGCCTTATTAGAGGTAGATAATAAATCTAACGAAAAAGCATATAACAAGAAAAAGATCGCTTGATTATTTGCTTTGCTCCAACCTTGATCGGCTATGACTGTATCAAAAGTCGTGAAGCCAGTCAGCGCGCTATAATTTAGAAAATAAATAGTGGCGAGCATGTAACATAGCAAAGTAATCAGTAACGCTCGCCCACTGTACATGCTCGCAATTAATAAAATACCGCAATAGGCTAGTAAAATAGGGTCCATCACACCAGATTTACGCCATGCGACGTAGGAAACAATAATAGCCAAATACCAACACAGAGTGACTAATACAATCGGGCTGTTATCGCTGGTCGTTAACCATCGGAGTAAACACAAAATACCAATAGAAATAGACATTGTATAAACTAAGGTTTGTTCTGATAACACCAATGCATTAACAAGGTATACAACCACAAATAACAAAGAGATTGAAATTAACGCCTTTACTGAGCGATCTAGTAATTTATATTCTTGCAGTGATTGCTTGTGCATAATTGTTAAGCTTTAACCCGCAAATTTTACAATTGAAAGTGTGTCAGATCTTTCATTCAAAGGGATATCGCGTAACGCTTCTTCTGCTCTTTGTATGAGTTCGCTGCTGTTGTCGCCCTGGCTTGGATATAAGGCAACACCAATAGATGCGGATACCTCTAGATAACCTTCATAACCATTTAGCGATAAAGGTTGGCAAATTACTCGACTAATGTCCTCAATTATCGCATCTACATTTCTTTCATTAACTTGCGCTAATATCAATACGAATTCATCACAACTCCACCTACAAATCACATCATCTTGTCTTATCCGCGTTTTACAGCGAGCCACAACGGCCTTCAATAACTGATCGCCGTTCCCTAGGCCGTACTTTTCATTTACTGCTTTAAAACCATTTATATTGATGAATATTACTGCATAGTTTGTATATACATGGTTCATTAGTTCTAATTTTGCAGATAAACCACTCCGACTTAGTGCGTTTGTTAGCGGATCTTTTTCTAGAGAGTTTGATAGCTCTTCTAGTTTCTGTTTTTTATTTGAAATATCGTGTAAAGATATTTCCATATAGTCTTTAAACTCATCGGTTCGAATTACTGTTGCAATTACTTGATACCACTTGGCTTTATCTGCTTGATTGCTCCCTTTTAATTTGCATTCACCTGAAGCTGTATTTGTTAATGAAAGTTGTTTTCTAAAGCTTTCCTCAATATTCGAAGCATCTTCAAACAACTCACTTAAAAATGACCCTAAGTTTTTCTGCATTTTTACGCTAGTCTGCTCTAGTAAGCTTGAAAAGGCATTATTTGATAAAACCAAGTTACCGTGAGAATCTGTCAATACAATTGGATTATTAGCATGGTCAAACACCAATCGAAAACGTTGTTCTAATATCTCTATTTCTTTTCTGTATTTTTGTTCATCGTTTAGCGATGACTCAGTTTTTATCAACAATGAATTGACGTCTTTTACCAAGCTGCCCAGCTCTCCGCGCTTGTGAAACGCAGGATGTTTTATTCTAGCGGTTGATGGCGGCGTAATTTTACTTAGTTGATTAGAAATAAAGGTTAGTGGTTTTGAAACTAGGAAAAATACATTGAGTATTGATACAACAGTAATAATCAACGCTTGAATCAATAAAGCTTGAGTGTTGTATGAAGCATTATCTTGTGCCCGGTTTGTGATAAAATTGGTATCACTGACTATCAACAATTCACCTACTTCCGTATCGCTAAAAGGCGATTTAATCGCAAACTTGTACATATCCCCTTTCTCGATAAAGTTCGTGTTTGTGACAGCCATTTCTTGTGTCGTTAATTTCGCGCCTAAGATTACACCATTCACCGCTAGTCCATTTACCACTTCGTTTGCAAGTTCAGTGTCATTTAGATAGGCCGCTATTGATGAGGTTGCTGCAACTGTTTCATGCAACATACTAATTTCAACTTGGGCCCGTTCAAAACTTGCATTATAAACCACGCGATAAAATAACTCAGATGCGATAAAGCCAACCGCCACTGCAGTAAAGAGTATTGATAAGGTTAATTTGCCAAGTAAGCCATCTTTATTCAGTAACTTCATAAATCACTTTCACATCGTCGGTTACTTGGCTTTTTGGGATATAGCTTATGCTATCAATTGATGAAACAAGGCTAGTAAGCACGACTTCGCTACTTTCTAACTTTTCAGGCCTTTTATAATCTCTACCGGTGAATTTTAATCTGGCCCAGTAAGAGTTAACTTGTGGCAATGTTTTATTAATAACTTGCTTATAGAAAGTCTCTATATAAATTGCATTGTCGATGGGTAAGATTGGTGTAGACTCATCGGAAGAACGATATCTACCCATATAAATACCGATTAATTCATCATGTGTCAGCTCATTTAATTGACTATCTGAATTGGTTACAATCACTAAGGGATCCTGACTAATATCAACCTTTGCTTGCAGGCTACCAAACGATAACAAACCACTGATTAAGAGTAGAGTTAAATTCGAATATCTCATTAGTATGCAAAGCTCATATTGAGAAATACCGTTTGAACCCATTCAGATTCTGAGATGCCCTGAGGCCCCGATCTCAGCCAAAGAGTATCTCCCATTGGCTCTACTCTAGAGGCGTCAAGCTGTAGCTTAAATGCAATATGCTCGTTAAAATTGTATCGAGTACCTATGGACCAGGTTTGTTGATTAGGAGCAAAAGAATTTAAGCCATTATTTAATGAAGATTCAACCCTAGGTAAAAGTGACACTACCTCAGGTGGCAATGCCTCAGTAGGAGCGGTCAAGTTTTCTTGTATATTGGCTTCAAAAGTAGGCGAATTGGCAAAAGCAAATCCTACAAAATGTTGAAAAGCAGACTGTTGATACAGTATTGATATATAGCCATTATTTATGCCGCGAAAAATAGGGCTATTTTCGCCAAATATTCGGGCTAACTCACCGTAAACTGTTATCGCTCCCCAGTCATATCGCCCACCTATAGACAGGTACTCAGCCCCAATTTCATTGGTTGAGAGGCTGCCGGAGAATGAATTAGCCATTGTCCAAATACCATTTAAACTATTGATGCCTTGGCGTAAAGCCTCTAAAGGGTCTTCTAGTCCTTCTAGGTTTGTATTTGAATAACGAATCCCAACAGACCAGTTGAAATCGCTGAGTTCTGCACTTGCGTTAATAAAACGGCGCATTTCAATTACAGAGCTATCATTAAGAGGGTATTCAACTTTCCCGAACGTGAGTTTGGCTCTGAAATCGCCTATCGGCAAAATATCTCTGTATATAAAGTCTGCACCATCAATATGCCTAGGAGGTAACATGCCATAGACTTCTTGAGGAAGTTTGGCCCAAGAGTAAGCAAAGTCTACATCTCGATACTCGGTTAATAAAAATAGATCAAATGGGGTGCGTCCAATGCGGATAGAGAACTGGTTATTTATTTTGTAGCGTAAAAACGCAATATTTAATATTTCGTCAAAAGTATCGTTATTGTCACCGCGATATAAACCTTGTACAAAGAAATCTAAATCATCTGACAGGTGATATTCTAATTGCGCACCAAACTTACTCTGTTTAGAAAAATCAAAATCACCATCAAAAACAGCATCAAACGAGTCAATTTCGCCTCGGTATCCAAGCTTTTCAGATGATGAAGTAACTACCCCTAAATTACCAAAAAAACCCAAAGTATAGTTTTTTTCATTTGCAATAGCTGGTTGAATTACAACAATTAAATATAACAGGGAAGAAAAAATAAAACGCATCAAAATCGCCATAAACGCATATAAGACTTTGAGTGTATCGACTTTGGAATGACTAACTCAACAAAAGAATCGTCGTTTAAGTATTAAAATCAGTATGTTAGTATTGGTTTTGATATTTTTATAGGCTATTCACTTTTACTTATGGTTTTCACTTTTCTTTGTTAAATGATTTTTTAAATCAATGTTTAACATAAAGCATTTTCTTTCTTCATAAAACGCTGACACCTTACTGAAACAAGTACACATTCAATCAAACCATTAATAAATATTGCTTGATAACCACAGCATTCAAGTAGCCTTTTTATTTTTGCATCCATATTGCCTAGTAGGGAGTTTGGTTAGTAATTATGAAAAACAATAAAACGACTACTGAATCGCAACAAAAACTCAAAAGGAACAGTTATGAAGCTATATGAGATAACGATAACGATAGTTGCACTCTCTATTCAAATGAACTGCATTACCATTGCGCATGCTGAGAGCAGACCCCAAGACCAAAAAACACGAAAAGCAATTGAAGTTGTGACTGTAAAAGGACAGGCGTTAAATGGCTTAAACTCTTCTTTTTCTGCCACAGAATTTTCAACGAACGACATTCGCTTTAAGCAAGTGCGAGATATCAACGAAATGCTAGAGGATGTTTCTGGCGTAAGCATAAGGGATTACGGCCTTGGAGGGGTAGCCAGTTCGACCATAATTCGAGGATTTGGTGATGGCGCTCACGGGGGAGATTTAGGGGTAGTAATTGATGGGATCCCTTTAAACGAAGCTAATTCTCATGCGGATGGCTATGTAGATTTGAACGTTATTATCCCTTTAGAAGTTGAACAGATGACCGTCTATAAGGGGCCGGTTTCAGCGCTTTATGGCAATTTTAACCGAGGAGGCTTACTCGCACTAAACACCCGAAACTCAGGTAATTACATCGATATGGATGTAAGCGGAGGTGCATTTGATACCTTCGATGCTCAAGTTGCAATAGGCAATGAACTCAGTAAAAAGCACAATTATAATGTCGCTGCGCAACATTTTACTACTGATGGCTTTCGTCCCCAATCGCAGGCTAAGCGAAGCACAGTTTCTGGTCAAACTCGATATAAGTTGAGTGATAAATTAGATTTTTCCGTATCAGGTCGTTTCCATGAAGCACAAGCACATTCAGCCGGATATACTACGTTAGAACAATTTGAAGCAGAACCTTATGGCATCGATCCCAGAGTAAAAAACGATGGCACCGTCAAAGAGTTCGCTACTGCAAGAGCCGATTTGGGTTACATGATCAATACAGATACTAAATTACTGACCTATGCTTATACTACTCAACAAGAATTTACTCGGTGGTTCAGTCGAGGCGGTGCACAAGCCGTTAGGTGGCGACAACGTGAAGAAAGCTATGACAGAGATGTATATGGAATTGGCGCCAGTTTAAACGGAGTTGTTGAATTAGCATCTTATGAATTAACGTATGTGGTTGGTATAGAACGCTTTGATGAACAAACTGATTTCCAATTTTACGAAGATTTAGATAATCGAAGAAGAGTCTCACCCGCGGATTTTAATCGTCAATCTACGCTCACCAGCAATGCTATTTTTACTGAGGCCGATTTGAGCATTTCCGAACGTTTAAATTTGTCTCTTGGAATGAGAGCAGACCGATTTGATGGAGATTGTGAGCGTTTGGGAATTGAAACTGTTCAATCGCCATGTGAAGAGTTAGATAGTGTTAGCCACATAAGTCCTAAAGCAGGTTTACGCTATGAAGTTGACGAGCAATTACAGTTGAGAGCTAGCTACTCAGAAGGGTTCGCTTTGGCTAGCGGGTTCGCTAAGTTCGCCACTGGTGCTCAGGACCTCGACGTTAATGAACTCAAACAGTATGAGCTTGGGTTGATTTACACACCTAATGCACATTTAGAATTTGACGTGTCGATTTACGATATTAACTCTTCTAATGAAATAAACGAAGTCACTCCTGGTGAATTTGTTAACTTCGGCGAAACTACTCGCAGAGGAATGGAGGCAAGTATACAATGGCAAGTAATGGAGCGATTTGGTGTCAGAGGCGTTTATGGGCTTGCAGACTCTGAAGTTGATAGCAATCTGAACAACGAATTAATCGGCAATGAGGTAAATGGTGTGCCAGAGCAAACTGCAACCTTGAATTTTGAGTGGCTTGCGACCGAACGGCTTAGACTAAATTCGACGCTTAGATATATGGGTAAGTATTTTATCAATGCTGCCAATAGCGATGAGGCAGACAGTTATACAGTGCTTGACTTGCTTATAACTTATCACATTGATGACGCCCAAGAGAGTAAGGTGTTTGTTAGGGTAGATAACGTGTCCAACCAGGTTTATGCGTCAACAGTCAATGGCTTAGGTGCATCACCGGGTTCGCCTAGAGCGGTTTATACTGGTGTCCAATTGAGCTTTTGAGATCTAACTATCTGAAAATGCCACTGGACTGACTGCATTCAACAACTACTTTGCTCAAAACGACCGCATCTGAGGCGTTCTTTACCTTGTCGGTTCAGTAGCCTCGAAAATCGTCTCAATGAGTTTATTCAAACTCGTTTGGTCTTGGGGTGTGAATGGTTGACCTTGAATGATGTATTGAATGATTTCTGCTTGTCTTTTAATAGATGCATGTAGCATACGATCTTGGTCTTTTACGTTAAGTATTTTTGTAAAAGTTTTGAGTAAGTGTTTGATTACGCTTATGTCGTTATGGCTAGCTTGCCTTATCTTGTCGAAGGTAGTATCAAAAATATGCTCAAGCGTTGGCTCGTCAGTGTGGACTCTGGCTTTCTTCTGATTGTCTACAATGAGTCGTTTAGGAGCATTCACTCGGGTAAATGAGCAAAATGCGGTGGAAATACGGTTGATGCAATTAATGGCTGTAAAAGGGTCGTTCAAACTTGGTGATAAAGCTCTTAATGTCATCTCAACTAGTTGATTGATTGCAAATACAGGGTCCTGTAGAGAAGTTCTTTTTGAGCCTACCACCATAAATTGATTAATATCGACGGTAACATCACCGGTTTCATTATGAATGCAGACCGCAATTTTTTGGCCTGGTATAAGATAATTTCCCGCATGCACGTTGATTTCAACCAACATATCCATTTTTTGGGCCACTTCTGCTATACCATTGTAGTCGATGGCTTGTAAGTAGCCATTTTGCCTATTTTCCAGTGGTTGGTGGCTGCCTGCTAACGAATTTTCGCAGGATAATTTTTCCTCTAATCTAAATTGTTCATGGACATTTTGAAAGGTCGCTATATCCTCCATCATCTTAACATGCACTGTTTCAATAACATGATCAGCTGAAATTGAAACCGCAACATGATGGATAAAATAGATCAATACAAAGACACATGAAATGGCAAGCAACTTAGCAATGGCGACAGAGGTAACGGGATTTATTATAATAGAGTCTTCATCGATGCTTATTTGGCCAATAACCATTAGACAGTAGATAAAAGTGGCAGTAAACACGCCTAACACGGCTTGAGTTCGCTTGTCTTGCATAAACCTGCCAAGCAGGCGTGGTCCAAATTGAGACGATGCCATGGTGAGAGCAACCAAAGTCATAGAAAATGCTATGCTGGTAACAGTGATAACACTTGACGCAATGATTTGAAGCATTTGCAAAGAAGTACTGGCGCTTTTAGTTTCCAGCCATCCCAAATATTGGGGAAATTGCTCGGCTTGAACGACAACATTTTCTAAGTTTATAGCTGCTACCGTTGCAATAATAATCAGTATGCTTGGTATGAACCAAAAGCTTGAGCTCAATACATTTAGAATCTTTTTAACCCATAACCAGTAATGTTTGATCTTCGCTCGAAGGCTTACATTTTTACTATTTTTCATGCGTCGTAACACACCTGCCGTTTTTTTAATGATCGGTCTAAATGTCAACTAAACTCTATGTAAGTAACTGTTTTTAGTCTGCAGCCTAAAAACAGAGGTAATGGGATCCGAGTTTATCTTTTTTAATTCAAACTTTATTTGTAAAGGGCTTAATCATAAAGGTTTCTTAATAAAGGTTTCTTAATAAAGGTGTTTGCAAAGTTTGTTCCCTAATATTTAAAGGTAAATATACAGTAAAATTAGTCACCTACAAGGGATTAAAGAATGCGAAATAGACACCAATAAGCAAATAAGTAATATTAAAAGAAAAGATTACCCAATATTTTCTGGCTTATTTGGTCTAACTTGCCATGTTGAAAGCACTGATTAGCACTACCGTAATTAATATAGTAATTACGTTGTTAAACATCGAAAAAAACGATTAAACGGGGGCGTATTAGTCAGAAAGATAGGCTAAAAACTTATATACTATCAGAACGTTGTGCGAGGATTATTCTCTATGTTGGATCTCATTCATCAGTCTTCCTTTTTTGAAGTAACGGCCCTACTTGTTCTCACTGCGATTATTGGTTTTATTGGCGCATTCTTGAGACAGCCTTTAATAGTCTGTTTTATTTTGGTCGGTTTGATTGCCGGTCCTTCTGCACTCGATATAGTGCATTCTAAAGAAAAAATTCACCTCTTGTCAGAGCTTGGAATTGCATTGCTATTATTTTTGGTTGGCATAAAACTCGACGTCAAGCTTATTAAATCTATTGGACCAGTGTCATTACTTACCGGACTTGGTCAGGTTATCTTTACTTCTGTAATCGGTTTTCTGATTGGAATGGGCTTGGGCTTTGATGTCACAACCAGTATTTATGTGGCTGTTGCGCTGACTTTTTCATCCACTATTATCATTGTAAAGCTACTGTCTGATAAAAGAGAAATTGATTCATTGCATGGGCAAATTGCGCTTGGCTTTTTAATTGTGCAAGACCTTGTAGTCGTGTTTTCTATGATTGTACTGGCGGCCATTGGGATGGGAGCAAGTCAACAAAGCGGAGGCTTCGAAGTAATATTAAAGGTTATTTTGTCGGGTCTGGCATTGGTTGGGTTCGTTATCTTTTTTATCAAGTATCTGGCAAACCCAATCACCAACAGGCTCGCTAAAAATTCTGAGTTACTTGTGGTTTTTGCACTAGCGCTTGCTACCTTGTTTGCGACCACTGGTAAGCTGGTGGGACTTGGTATGGAGTTAGGTGGCCTATTAGCTGGGATTGCAGTTGCGTCTACCCCCATCAAAGAAAGTATCTCTTCCAGATTGTCACCTCTTCGTGACTTCCTACTTCTATTTTTCTTTATTGCTCTTGGGTCTACGCTCGATTTAACCTTATTAGGGGGATATATTTTTGAGGCTGTGATTTTTTCCTTATTTGTTCTGATAGGCAACCCTCTGATTGTGCTAATTATTATGGGGATTTTAGGTTATAAAAAAAGAACAGGGTTTTTGGCTGGTTTAACCGTTGCTCAAATCAGTGAGTTCTCACTTATTTTTGTGGCGATGGGGATCACGATCGGCCACTTGAATTCAGATATCCTTGGTTTAGTGACTCTTGTTGGGATCATTACCATTGCGATTTCAACTTATATGATCACTTATTCGCATAGATTGTTTGAGGTGTTTGAGCCATTACTCGGTGTCTTTGAACGCAGAAATACCACTAAAGAAACGCATAGTCCAAATAGAACAACTCAAGGCGAAGTGGATATTTTATTATTTGGATTTGGACGCTTTGGAAAGTCTATGGCGTTACAACTGGATAAAGAGGGTTTTAATATACTAACGGTTGATTTTAATCCAGATGCATTGGCCGAGGCGAGAACATTTGGAATTGATACGATTTACGGCGATGTCACCGACGCTGAATTTATTTCAGAATTACCGTTACAAAAAGCCAAATGGATAGTATCGACCATTCCCACACATCATTTGGGTTTGGTAATTGATGATACTCGTAAAACGATTGTTCAACTCAGCCGAGCGGCTGGTTTTCAAGGGAAGTTTGCAGTGGTATCAAATCTGGAGTCAGAGAGTGAAAATATGTTAAAAGCAGATATGGATCTTATCTTTAATCCATATACTGATGCTGCGACAAGAGCAACAGAAAGGCTCTCAGAATTTCTAAAGCAGGAGAAACAGCATGCTTGAAGGTATAGGAACTCAATTTAGCAAAGCATTGTTTGTTGTTAACAGCAATGCAGAAATTCCTCAGAAAAGCTTTGAAAAAGCCATGCGATTATCATCTCTGTCCAATACACATTTAGATATTATTTGTGTTTTGCCAGACTTAGCGCCCTTGAATTATAGCCATTCTAACGAGATGCTACAGCGTATCGAGCAGGCGTCGTTAGAATCTGTTTTGAAGAAGCTCAATCAATCTATCGAGATGAATTACCCCGATTTTTCAGGTCAGGTACACATAAGATTTGGTAAAGAATTTGTAGAAGTCATTCGTTATGTAGTCAATCAAGGTTACGACTTGGTCATAAAGCAAGCAGAAAATAAGCACTGGTTACAGTCAGTATTTGGTAGCAATGATCTGCATTTTCTTAGGAAATGCCCTTGCGCGGTTTGGATGATAGAAAAGGATGCACCAGAAATTTATAAAAATATTGGCTTATCTATCGACTTTAGCGATGACGAAGTGGAGCAAGATTTGAATCATAAACTGGCACTATACGCTAGACAATTCTCCGAGTTATATGCTAGCAATTTGCATCTAATTACGGCTTTCGATGCTGGGTTGGCATCCTTTGCTGGCGCTTGGGCTGATAATGCAGAAGAGTTTGAATCTTCATATTTAAGGGATGAATCGAATAGACGTCAATTTGAGGCAAAATATCTGCTTGATTCGCTGCGAGCGCCCAATCCTGAACAAGGGGCCGTTCAGCATGAAGGTATCGAGTATCGAAGTCACGTCATTAATGGACATCCACAACAAGTTATTCCTAATATTGTGCTGCAACACAATATCGATTTACTGGTAATGGGAACCGTCGCCAGAAGCGGTTTAATGGGAGTATTAATTGGTAATACAGCTGAAGCGATTTTACTGCAAGTAAAATGCTCACTGTTTTCTGCAAAGCCTAAAGGATTCGAATGTCCAATTTCTGTTTGAATAATAATTGATCCTATTGGGGGGGAAACTAACTAAATTAGCACTTATTATTCACGAGGATTAACTGAACAGCGGCAAGGCCATCCCAAAAATGATCAAACCAACTACTACATGATATGCCCACACAGGGGCGGCTTGTGATGACGATGGTGGCTCGCTGAAAACTGATTGAATGGATAGAGGTCGGCGTGATGGTTTGGGGAAATCCAATATATTTGATTCGTTCACTTTTGACTTTAGCGATTCAAGGCACGAGCTTTTTGCCCAAAGTTCGCAACAATCAGCGAATACATATTGATGTTTTGGGTCTTCGCTTAACCAAGTAAAAAATTCTACGCGCTTATCGTGGGGCAGATGTTGCACACCTTTTTCCAGAATATCGAATGAGTCGGTAGACGCGCCCAATTCATCTGGGTTGACGTTACCATCTAAAAAGCCAAGCCAGTTTGCCGCTTGTTCAACAAGTTCTTCCGAATAGTCAAAACCTGTCCACTCGTTTACGTTCATTTTATGCCCGCTTGTTCACATAACTTACTGTACTGTTCTCATGCATCCGATCGGATTTCGTATGCTGAACAATGTACTTTCTGCACAGTTTGATGCCGTTCGCAATATGGTTTTCAACTGTCTTTTTTGAAATATTGTACTTCTCAGCTATTTCTAAATGACTCTTTTCGTGAATCTTTCTTGCGACGAATATTTTTTGACATATGGGTGGCAATGTTCTGATAGCCTCTTTTAATAATCCCATATCCGATTCCTTAGACAACTCTGCCTCTAAAGATTCAGTGAGTACTGAATAATTTTTTAAATACTGATCTGCCAAGTATTTTTCTCTTACCTGTTTATGTCGCAGTTTGGTTATCGCTGAATTTTTAGAAATGGTAAATAACATAGGTTGTAGCGAGAGCAATTTGTCTAAAAGTGGTTGGTCTGATGGGTTTTTCTTGGCCAATACAAATATTTTAAAAAGCGAGTCTTGAAATACTTCTTGAGCCTCTGCTTCGGAAATGTAGGTGCACAAGTTCGCAAGCACCTGCTTTTGCGTTCTAAATTGGAATTGCTTCAAAGCTGCCTCTTCTAATTCTTGCTCGCATAAACAACGGTTTGTTGCATTCTCGTTTTTATTCTTATTTTTCGGCATGTTGTCTCCAAAGAATAGGCAAATAACCTCGTTAAGATACCTTACGCTTTTAAACCACTATATATTATTTTTTACGTTATTTTTACATAAAAGTATCAAACAAGTAACAGCAAAAAGGGGTAATCTAAAAAATAGCTAAGCCTGTACTAATCAAAAACCACTGCGGAGAGGACATGTTTACACTTCATCATTTAAACAATTCAAGATCACGACGAATTTTGTGGATGCTAGAATTGCTTGGCGCTGAGTATGACATTAAAGTTTATATAAGAGATAAAAAAACAAATCTGGCCCCAGATTCATTAAAGGCGGTACATCCACTAGGCACTGCACCTATCCTAACTCATAACGATAGATCCATAGCTGAGACAGGCGCGATTTGCGAATATTTGGTACAACAGACTCAGAATATGACTTTAATTCCAGACAAAAACAGCGAGCATTACATTGATGTTCAGTTCTGGTCTCACTATGCCGAGGGCAGTTTTACGCCCCATTTGGTCTCAGCAATGGTGCTCAACAAGGGTAAAGAAAAAGCAAAACCATTCTTTATTAAATTTGTTGTTGAGAAGTTTGTAGACGCGGTGATGGATGCATATTTCGGTATGGCAATAAAACGCAATCTCAATTTTGTAGAAGAACATTTGACAGGTAGACAATGGCTTACTGGAGATTCAATCTCAGTAGCTGATATACAGATGAGTTTTCCGCTAGAAGCGATGAATGAATCTGGAAAACTCGGTGGTTATCCAAACATTCAAAAGTACGTTAAGCGTTTTCAAGCAGACCCTCATTATCAGCAAGCAATGACTAAAATGAAAGAGGCGGAGAGCAAGGCCTAGTCTAACAAGTGTTAAATATTTGAATGTAAATCCGTTTAAGAGTTGTGATTATGCGATTTATTTGTATTAGCGTTATGGGGGGCTACGTCGCTCTTTAGATTGTCTTTGTTTTTTAGTTCTTCAACATTATATCTTGTATAGAGCATAAAACGGTTTATGAAGCCATTTTTGTAAAATTATGCTTAATATCTTCTTTGCAAAAAAGCACTGTAGGGTCCATATGCAACCGAGTTTTTTTAAACTGAACAGCAAGATGCTAGACGTCTCGCGTCATCACATTAGTAATTTTGTCTAAAAGCTGCTGCTGACTAAAGGGCTTTGCTAGGTACCCATCCATTCCATATTGTTTGCATTTAGTTATTGTTTCGTCTAATACATCTGCTGAAATAGCAATTATGGTAGGTTGAGCAATCGTAGTTAGACTTCTAATTTCAGCAGTAGCACTAAAACCATCTCTTACCGGCATGTTTAAATCCATCAAAATAAGATCAAACGCACAACCTTCTGTGGTTATCTTGTCAATGGCCACCTGGCCGTTTTGGGCAAAATCAATGCTTTTACATTGACTTTCAAGCATATTTTTGACTATTTCACAATTTATCTCGTTGTCGTCTGTAATTAATATAGAAAGCGTGCCAATGTTTGCTCTACCACGGTCTATTTTTGTCGTTTCATAATACTCGTTTGGTATGGCCCCTTTCTCGAATACAATGCTTGCCCTGGTGCCAACGCCTTTTAATGACTGTAATTCAAATTTGTGGCCAAGCATAGTGGTAAGTGTTACCACATAGTCAAGGCTCGAGATTCCTGTACCAGAGTCTTCACTAAAGCTAATGTTTTCTTCACTGCAAACAATATCCTTACGTTTTGCAACTTGTGTATTAATACCACTAATAGTAAATAATAATTTAACCTGTTCGTTGCGCAATGCAAAACACTCTAGTTGTAAAAAGCCAGTTTCTGTGCATCGGACCGCATAATTCATTAAGTTAGACAATATTTGAATAAGCATAGCTTCATCGCTGTTTACATAAGTTCGTTTGAACTGTTCATCAATGATTAGGTCAATTTCTTTTTCATCACATATGGGCAAAAATAGGTTATATAAATAATTCATCACGCTACCTAAGCCCACTGATTCTTTTTTCACGTTTTTCTGCTCCAAATTAATTGAACTTAAGTTAAGTGTGCAATTAATAAATTCCCTCAATTGTCGACCGCAAGCCACCATAACTGCCACCTGTTTTTTTAGAGCTATGTCTGATATTTGCGCTTCCAAGTTTTCAGCCATTCCAATTAAACCAAATAGTGGAGTTCTAATCTGATGAGACATTCGCGTGAAAAATTCATCGTTAATTTCGCGTGTTCTATTATGTTTCTGTTTTTTAGCTTTAAACTCTTTTACCTCGCTGTGAACGCCTATCATTCTTATTGGTTTATCAAACCCGTTACTAACCGCGACCCCTTTACATCGAACCCATACTTTATATCCATCTTTATGAGTACATGTGAAAACCTCATCAAAGGGATGCTTTGGATTTAAAAGGTGCTTCTTGATACCCTTCTTCTTGATAGATAAATCGTCAGGATGAATTGATTCTTGCCAATCAAAGGCTGCATTTTGTTTTTCTGCGGGATCGTAACCAAGGGTTCTCCAAAACGAATCACCCATCCGCTCTTGGTGAGGATGTTCAAGCTCCCAATACCAAATACTGTCTAATGAAGATCCCTTGATTAAGTGAAAATCGGACAGGCTAGTTTTTAAAAGTTCCTGCAGTTCTTTATAGAGTCTATTCATTTAAAAATTTAGCTATTTGGTTTTTAGAATTTAGACATCGAGCAAGGACTGTAAACAAACAAGAAACTTTGATTATCCGAACTAAACAATATCTACCGTTAATATTAAGAGCGCGACTGTTTGTATATGTGAAATACCGATTCGGAACTTGATCTAAAGCTACTAGAGCCCGGCTCACGAAATATAAGGCTCACTTTTATCCGGTCGGAGTCTAATTGTTCATTATTTTCGCAATACAATAAAACTGATATAGGATGTATGCCTTGACTTACATTTAAGTCCCCTGTTAATAATTTCGTTTCCTTTTGACCAGGCCTGAATTTGACGCGAGCTTCGATAGCGTTTTGGTCATTTACAGAAACAGAAGTAAAGCAGAAAACTCCTTTGCCTACTCCGGGGTGTACATTGCTAGAAGGCATTGAAAAATCAAACTCAACGCCTATCTGATAACGGCCTGGCATGGTGGTTGGTAATAGACCATTAAGTCGATACAAAGCGTTGGGTAAAGAATCAATTCCGTAGTTTTCATGAGCGGATAAGGTGAATTTGGATTCGTCTATTAAAAAACTGCCGATGTCCATTATGTAATCGATATCCTCAATTCTAGCTGGCGTCTGATATATGCGAGCAACCCAACCAGGCATCATATCTTTCAAGACTTTATGTGACTCTATTATTTGCTGATATTCGAAATCGAAAGGGTTGAGTGCGCGCAGAACACTTAACTCTGCCTCTTTAATAGCAATGAGTCTTTGCTTGTCTTTTACTTGTGTCTTTAACTCATCAGTTTGTTTACTAAAATATAAAGCACTGAAAGCAGTCACTGATGCAATTAAACTTACTATGAACAAAACGACTTTTATAAAACCATTAGATTGGTTTTCTCCGTAATTTATTTGATTATCCAAATATACTCCTTAGATAACTTATGACAAACGTTACATCAATAGGATCTGAACTGTGTTTTTTAGCCGCATCACTTGTCTATTTGCAATGACATCGTGAAACGACACACTGTTAAAATCGCTTTGTGAGACCTTCAGCAAATTAACATCAATGCTATAACGATCGTGAGCCAGACTATTCGCTCCAGTTCATTAACGCCTGCTAACGTTGCTCTTTGCATGTTAGCTACTAACTACCCGCTACTAACTACCCGCCTTATCAATTAACATGCCAACATGAAATAGCATGAACGAGGCTGTTTATAATGGCAGAGGGCGAATAATGTATAAGGGCTTGCATAATGCAACGCAAAATAAAACTCAAAATGCGAAATTTATCATGGCTCTAAAAACTTGATGAGCCCCGGAGGTTAATACAAGTTGTATCGCGTATCTATAATGGGATTTAATGCTAGGCGATAACTGGCACAATTAATGCTGACGCCGATTAATGTGAAATTCTAAGAAGGAACTAGCGCAATAATTGCTCCTAATTCTTTCTAAGGAGGCACGGCAGTTCTTTGGACTAATAAGATAGATAACATCATCTTTATTAGCTAGAAAAATGCGTTCAAACTTTATTTGCAGATTTAGTAAAAATGAACAATCCATTTCAATCAATTTATTCAATGTTAAGAATCAAAATAATGAAACGACGAATATCAATTATTACTGCTTTATTGTCACTATGTCTCAGCAGTATTGCTTTGGGAACAGTCAATGGCAAAGAGCAATTTGACTCGATAGATTTACGCGATGCAGATACAATCGTCCAAGATCTAATGTACAAGGACGCTCTTCGCACAGTAAAGAGCGTTTTTTCCTCAACCTAACACTCGCCAAGCACCCACTCAAATAGAGAAAGATACAATTGCTACTCAGTTAATAACGCGTAATACAGGCTCAACGGATTATATATTGATAAGTTGGGCATTGAGTGTACCCAAAGATCCAGCGTTAAGCCTGTCAGAAACAGTCGCCTTAATCGCGCAACCATTTACTGGGAAATCTAGCGTAGAACAAGCGATTAGGTATGCCGTGTCCCCCAGCTTTAAACGCGAATTTGTCTTTGATAAGTCCAACATGGTTGCTTTTGAGAGAAATTCTGTGCAAAACATCGTGGGGCGTAATAATGAAACGCGTGACGATATCACTCGAGCGATCACTAGCTTAAGTAAGCTCATGGGGGGGATAGATTCGTTTGTAGTAATGAATACGGATTTTTCCAGTGCTGAAGCAACAAATAAACAGATGTTGCTAGCGTCGACGGGGCCGATAGACGTTGACGTGGTTGAGGTAAGTCAGCCCACTACGATTCATTTGATGATTGCTGCACTTCTCATACTAATATCTCGTTATCGTTGTAAATCATTGGTTAGTCGAGCAAGGCTATGTTAAAAATTACATTCTTTCTAATATGTTTACTGTTTAATGTAAACGCGTTTGCAGAAAGCGGCGCCGGGAATTCTTTATATTCCATTGATTTTGGTGTTGTTTTGCAAAACGAGCGGGGACAACCTGTAGGATTCAAGCCAACAAAAACAATTCCTTTGCGCACGGGAAACGAGTCTACACTTTACGGTGTAGTTGTATCACGACACGACAACGCATCATTCATCTTGAGTGCAGTTCATGTTTTGCCGGTAAATTTCGGCGGGGAAAAAGCTAAGGTAATGAGCGAGCCTATGGACGTGGTAGGCCGAGGTGCTATATTTTTAAAAACAGACGTTAGCGACATAGTTGGAAAATACCAAGTCGAGATTTATGTAGATAATCTTCACACAAATACAATTGATTATGAACTAGTTAAAGCACGGGATTAAACACATGAACCATCCTCGTCAACCTGCAATAAGCATATTATTTATGCTGAGTGTGATTCATAAAATCCGATAGGCACTTCATTGATTCAATCAATAGTGCATGCGTATCTTTTAAATCCTGTATGTCAATATCCTTAAAAGACTCACTCGTCAGTTGAATACGGCGTAGTTCATCGGCGACGCTCAACAGACCAAAACTCTGACACGGGCTAATAAGCTTATGCGACGCTCCCGCGAGTTGTTCATGACCGTCTGCTTCAAAAATTGCTTGATAATCTTTCGTTGCTTCAATGCAAAATTTTGACACTAACTTCTCTAGAATACTTCTACCTATTTGTGATTCCAGTTTTTTTAATTTTGAGCTATCAAGGAGTTGTCTAGTCGACTGATTGCCTGTAGCCGCAAGCGAATGCGAATTACTTTGTTTGATTAGTTTATTATTGCTTGGTTCGAGGATCATTTGCCTGTTTGCTTTATTAGTATATGGGAGTAGTTGACCAACAAATACCAATAATAACGTCTCGTTATCAATTAGTTGGAGGCTTTGCCCAACTAGCTGAAACCGTTCTTTTTTGTCATAGCATCTGACTAGGGTAGGTGGGGTTATCGTATCTACCGGCTTAAAATAGTCGTCTTGAAGCTCATCTATGTTTAGAAAACGAGACATTGGCATGCCTATGGTTTCGGCATTCAAATAGTCACTTAGTTTGGAACTAACCTCAATTAGATGCGAGGACTCATCACATATAATAACCGCTGGAAAGATCTCATATAGTTTTCGAATCACGCTGTCTTATCTTCCCATGCACGCATCTTGCGATACAAAGTTGATGGTGCAACTTCTAAAAGCCCAGCGGCCTTGTTGATATTGCCCCCACATGCTTTTATGGCCGACTCTATCGCCTGTTTTTCGAGCAGCCATAGAGGCTGTATGTTGTCACGTGGCAACATGTAATCAGAGTTGTGCCTAGTGGAATTAAGGCTGCCGTGGAGCGGTTCAGAGGATTGTTCTATAAGACCTTCAATTAAGAAGTTTGGCAACATTCTTTCCTCAACCAAGCCGCCATTATTGAGCACTACAATCTGTTGAATTACGTTTTGTAATTGCCTTACATTACCAGGCCATGGATATCTCAAAAATGCTCGCTTAACATCATCAGACAATCCGTCAAATTTTTTTGAATCGCGCTCGCTGTATCGGGTGAGAAAAGATTTAGCTAAAGTGATTATATCCTCACCGCGTTCGCGAAGTGGGGGCATCCTCAGCGGCACCACGTGTAGACGATAAAATAAATCTTCCCTGAAGCGGCCGGCAGTAACCTCGCGCAAAGGATCTTTATTGGTCGCGCATATAAATCGCACGTCTACCTTTTGAAGTTTATCGCTCCCTACCTTATTGAATGTACCAGTTTGAATAAAGCGAAGGAGTTTCTTTTGTAGAGATAGACTCATCTCGCATATTTCATCGAGAAACAGTGTACCGCCATTAGTCAGAGCTGCTGCACCTACTCGTCCCGAGCTTGCGCCGGTAAATGCGCCTTTAACGTGACCAAATAATTCACTTTGCATCAATTCGGAGGGAATCGCACCGCAATTTATTGCCATGAATGCTTGCTTCGAACGTTTACTGTAGGCATGGATAGCTTCAGCGGCAAGTTCTTTTCCCGTGCCACTCTCACCAAGTATAAATGCACTAGCATCTGTTGCTGCTAACGACTCTAGGGTTTTATAAACTGCCTGCATTGGAAGAGAGCCACCAATAAACTTAGCGTAGCTAGTCCGCTCGTATTGACTTAGAAGCTCAGCTCGTTGTGCAAGTTTAATACGTCTACAAGCATTATTTAATGTGACTCGAAGCCTGCTGGCATCGAATGGCTTAGTTAAAAAATCGAGCGCACCCAAATTTATTGCTGTGTCTGCAGATACCCCGGTATCTTGAGCGGTCATGACAATAACTTCAGGAGGCTCTGGTGTGGCGACGATTGTTTGCAAAAAATCAAGACCATTACCGTCTGGTAATCTTATATCGAGAAGAACTATTTGAGGCTTGTATTTATTAAAGGCTTCAGCAGCAGCGGCTACGGTATAAACTGAATGTACTTCATAAGGACTGTCGGCTAAGAATGACTTATATAATTCTGATAATACTTCGCTGTCTTCAACCATCAACAGAGAAAACTGTTCTTCCATTTGTTACCGCCTTGTTTACTAATAATGGATTCTTGCTCATTATACCCAGTACACGTCTACATGTTCTGCAACTGTATACATTTGCCCATATTACACTGAGACAGTATTGCTTCAAGTGACTTATAAAAAATACTTCATTTCTTTAAATTATTGTTAAAATCGTAGAGATAAATTTATTCAATGCTCTAATTGATCCGGGGACGATGCCTTTTCAATTTTGCAGCAAGGCATAAATGGTTGGATTATGGGATGGTTTAACAATGGTTTGTCATGAAAGGACAAAGAAATTAAAGAAATTTTAGAGTTGTTGAACAAAAAACGCAGTTTTTTAGTGAAGATAGGTCAAATGTATTAGATTGGGTTTTAAGATATGCGCTAAAGCATAATCCTAGAATAATTCCATATCGTCTTCTTCTAGGTCGTCAGAATCTGCTGTTTCTTCATGTGTGGATTCTGCTTCAAGCTTAGATGCACAGTCTTTTAAAAGATTTACAACACTGTTGAAGGTTTCATCAGACGTATTTTGTTCGAGTTTCTTTTCGATTAAATTCAAGAAGAACTGTTCTTGTACTTCTGTCAATTCAAGTTCGTGAAAACTTAGACTGATACTGGTTGCAATTTCTTGCATGCGATCTTTGCGCGCAATTTCCATATTGGTTAATTGCTCCCTAATAATATCAATTGACTTTGTCAGTGTGTTGCTGGACTCCTGCATGGTCATTTGATTCAGTAACGACAAAAACCGAGCGTTCAGAGCTGGAATTAATTTTGCGAATAAGTCGATGGCAGCATCGTAGGATGATGTACCTTGTATAGGCATATTTTTAATCAAAAGTGATGCTTGTTGATCGTTGAACATCATTCTACTTCCGAACGAATAAATCCGACCCTTATCTTTTAGTAAGTCAAAAACTCGTTGCTCGACATCACTGAAGCGCCCAATGTCAGAATCTAAAGAATAGGTCTGTTCTTGATACCTAAACTCGATGGCACAATGATAGCCCATTGACTCGATTGCACGTGTCACCATTGACAAAAAGCTATCTACATTGTTCACGTTATTAAGTTTCGCCAGTAAGTCTAAGCCGCTTCCATAAAAAGAGGATTGCTTCATCGCGGTTTGCGCAAGATTGTGTTTGCGCTTATCGTTTTCATGCAAAGTTTTTATTTGTTCTACATCTCTGGAAAACCTTGAGATGCGCTGATGAAAAGCGATTACGTTAAATGGCTTCTCTACGAAGTCGGCGATACCAGCTTTAAAAATCTTCTTTAGAAGTTCATCTTCTACCTCAGAGCCAAGCGCTATCATCGAGCAACGCTCTACGTTGGGAAGTTGATTGACTTTTTCAGCGACTTCTATCACTGAAATGTCTTGTTGATCACAATCAAAAATGGCCAGTGCCGGTTTTTCTTTTTCTATGTAAGAGATCGCACGTTCTGTTTCGGATAAAGTAATTACTTCAAATTTATCACTAAACATAAGTTCCAGCACGTTTGCGGATTCTTCAACCGAACCAATTACCAATAGTTTTTGTTTCATTTAAAAATTCATCTTTTAGTAAAGCGGCTAGACGATGTCAATCGGCCACAAAAAATATCCCTCGTATTCTCAACAGTATCGGAACCAATAGTCATTTCTAAAGAAAAAAATTAGCCTTTAGTATATATTTTTTTGAACTATGAAAACTGTTTCTTATAAAATCTTAACTTTTTATTAAAGTTTTGTAATGTTTCGAAGATAAACTTTAGTATAAGTTTTTTGGATAAATATCGGACGATCTCAAATATGGCTAAAGTTTTAACTGTCGATGATGCAACGTCAATGCGCGAAATGGTAGCGTTTAAACTCGAAGAACACGGACACCATGTAGCTCAGGCTGAAAATGGTGAAGAAGGCCTAAAACTGGCCTTAGCAGATCAATATGATCTTATAATTTCTGATGTCAACATGCCGGTGATGGATGGTTTCACTATGGTGTCGAAGCTAAGAGAGCAAGCGCAGTATAAATTCACACCTATTTTAATGCTGACCACTGAGTCAAGCTCTGATCACAAACAAAAAGGAAAAGCGGCCGGCGCCACTGGGTGGATTGTCAAACCTTTCGATCCTGACAAGTTTATTCAGCTTGTTGGCAAAGTGTTGAAGTAGTACTTACGCTAATGTCTGATCCCATAGATAAATTTAAACAAATCTTCTTTGAAGAGAGCGCAGATTCGATAGATAAAGTCGATCAATATCTTTTAACTCTCTCTCCGGATGAGTTTGATGAAGACACTATAAATGATATTTTTAGGGTCGCGCATTCTTTAAAAGGTGGAAGTGCCACTTTTAAAATGACCGCGCTTGCTGAATTTACTCACTTTATGGAAACGTTGCTTGACCAGCTTCGATCAGGCCAAAAACAGTTTTCTCAACAAGTGGTGGATTGTTTATTTGATTGTCTAGACTGTGTTCGAAACTTACTTGAACACTACCAGAACGATAATGCTGTACAAGAGACTAAAATAAAAGACACTACTCAACAGCTATCTATTTTAATTGATGGTCAATGCGAATCAGCCGATGGTCAAAACACAGTAACAGATGCCAATCAAGATATATCATGCTGTAACTGGGTCATTAATTTCTCTCCTGATAGTAAAATTTTGATGACCGGTAACGAGCCTCTTAGATATTTGGAGGAAATTGCCGAATTAGGGGACATAGAAGTTAGTTGTAACACATCTAAGGTACCTGAATTATCCTCACTGTCTGTGACAGATGTTTATGTGAGTTGGTGTATAAAACTTATCACCAAAGAAGCGATTACTCGCGAAGATATAAGTGATGTTTTCATGTGGATTGAGGACGAAGCCGTTATCTCTATTCAGCCAGACGAACGTAATTTGTTAGAGTCAAATTTGTCTGATGAAGAAACTAGAGAGACAGAAACCAACCTAAATTGTGCTCCTTCAGTGCCTGTTGAAGCCGCCACTAGCGATGTCAAAACCAGTTCAAAGCCAGCTAAAAGCAAGCAATCGATTCGTGTTGATCTGGATAAAATAGACGGCATCATCAATATATTAGGTGAGTTGGTCATTACGCAGTCAATGCTAGGGACGTTTAATGATATTACTCGCTATCCAGAACTGCAATTTTTGCAAAAAGGATTAAATGAGCTTGAAAAGCATACTAGGGATTTGCAAGAAGGCATTATGCAGATTCGAATGTTGCCAATTGATTTCTCTTTTAGCCGATTTCCTCGATTAGTCCGAGATATGAGCAGACAGCTCAATAAAGAGATTAAAGTGGTAATTGATGGCGGTGGCACCGAAGTGGATAAAACCGTAATAGAAGAATTAAGTGATCCCCTAATTCACTTGGTTCGCAATAGCATCGACCACGGCATAGAAATGCCCGACGAGCGCGAGGCTTTAGGTAAACCTAGACAAGGTACATTAACCCTAAAAGCTTTTCATCGAGTCGGCAATATTGTGATTGAAATAAGCGACGATGGTAAAGGTCTACAAAAAGAAAAGCTCCGCCAAAAAGCCATAGAGAAAAAGCTTATTAAAGAAACTGAAAGCCTGTCTGATGACGCCATAAATGAGATAATTTTTAAACCTGGTTTTTCTACTGCTTCTGAAGTGACTGATATTTCGGGTCGCGGCGTCGGTATGGATGTGGTAAGACAAAACATCAGGACGCTTGGTGGTAGCATTGATGTGGAATCTATAGAAGGCGAAGGCACTAAATTTCGTATTCGCCTCCCCCTTACCCTGTCAATATTAGATGGACAACTCATAAAGGTTGCTGGTGAAACATATGTTCTGCCTATGCTAGCCATTATTGAATCAATTAAGATCAAATTTGAAGATCTAAATCTAGTGGCGGATAAAGAAGTGTCTTTAAAATGGCGTGAAAAATTTATCCCACTTTTGAATCTAGCGACCATATTCAATTGCCCTGAACGACTAGAACTCAATGCTCAGAACTGCAGCTCTGTCTTAATTGTCGTGGTTGAACAAGATGGTGTTCATTTCGGCCTGATTGTTGATGAGCTCTCCAATCACCAACAAGTAGTTGTCAAATCACTCGAATCTAATTATCAAAAAATTGAAGCTATGTCAGGAGCAACCATATTGGGAGATGGGTCGGTATCACTCATTATTGATGTGGCTGCACTCACGCAACTAAGTGGAGGTTGTGACTTATGACATCGTCTTTAGAAACCCCTGAAATAGATGAAACAATCACCTTTGAAATGTTAGACGAGTGGTTAAGCTTTAAACTCGATGATGTCATTTATGCCGTGGATATTTTACGTGTCGTAGAAATTCGTACACATGAAGATATGACTCGAGTACCTTTTGCCCATCCGTGTGTCAAAGGGTTGATAAATATTCGTGGTGCAATAATACCTATAATTGATCTTAAAACTAGATTTCAGCAAGGAGAGGTCAAGGCTTCTCGGGAAACAGTGGTATTGATCGTAACGGTTAAGTTAAGCGACACAATTAAATCGGTCGGCTTCATTGTCGACCAAATCTCTGAAGTTCTGCACATTGATAAGCAGGAGTTGGAGAGCAATACCGAATTCGATCTGAATATTGAAAAGCAGTTTGTTTGTGGGATCAGTGACGTGAATTCAAAAATGGCTATTTTACTAGATGTCGACAAAGTTCTGGATATCGACAATTTCTGAGATGTTAAAGTGTGAAGGTGAAAGTATGAAAGTTAAATTAGATCAATCCCATATGGTTGCTATTGGACTGTTCCTTGTCTCTGCCATTGTAGTATTCATGCAAGTTCAATATGGTGCGTGGATATTACTCGCATTAATTTCTCAACTCGTTGTGACTGGTTATTTTGCGCAACGATTTAGCCGTACTAAACAGAAATTAGACTCAGATATTAAATTGTCTCAAGACAAGTTAACTGAGAAGTCAAAGGAGGCAACTGCTAGACTGTGTATGATTGATTCGCTGCGCGCACATGTCATGATCGCCGATAGCGACCTAAACATTACATTTGTAAATCAGTCATTACAAGATATGCTCAGCGAGCACGAAAAATCCATTCAAGAGTCTCTATCAAAGTTTAGTGTGGCGGGGCTAATTGGTTCCAATATTGATATTTTTCATAAAAACCCTGCTCATCAACGCAGCATTTTAGCAAACATCACAAAGCCTCACCTTGCTGAAATCAACATTGGTACATTGTACTTCGCTTTGAATATAATGCCTGTAAAAGACTCAAACGGTAATACGTCGCAGTTCATGGTGGAATGGTCTGATTTAACGACAAAAAGACTGAACGAAGCTCAACAGAAGGAAAATACGAGATTAAGAGTGTCGCTAGACAAAGCAAACACACAAATAATGCTGGCAGATAATGAGTTTAAAATCATTTATATGAACGAAAGTTTGAGTCAAATGATGGGGCAGAACAAAGATGTATTTAAGACCTTAAAGAGCGATTTTGACCCTGATAAACTCATTGGTCAAAGCATTGATGTATTCCACAAAAACCCACAGCATCAACGTAAATTGTTAGAGAGCTTAACGGACTCCTTCCAGGCTGAAATTGCACTTGAACATCTTACATTCCGATTGATAGCGACTCCAATCGTTGACGACCAGGGTCAACGCCTTGGCACCTCATTAGAATGGGCTGACATATCTAAAGAAAAAGCACTTTTGGTTACAGCACAAAATAACGCTCGAGTTCGTTCTGCGCTTGATGGCGTGACAACCTGTGTAATGATGGCAGATGCCGATAATGTTGTTACCTACTTGAACGATTCTGTTACTGATATGCTTAGGGAGGCGGAGCAAGACATCCGCAAAGAATTGCCTCAATTTGGTGTTGATAAGCTCATTGGTAGCAACATTGACATATTCCACAAGAACCCTAGTCATCAGAAAATGATGTTAGAAAGGCTAACAGCGCCGCATCACGCGCGTATCAAGGTGGGGAAAAGACAATTCAACTTAATTGCCTCACCGGTTTCTGACGACAAAGGCATTCGTATTGGGACGGTTGTCGAGTGGGAAGACGTGACTGCACAAGTTGAAACCGAACAAGAAGTAGAGTCCTTGGTGACCAGCGTGTCTCAAGGGATGTTAGGGGCGCTCATCAGTACTGAAGGTAAAGAAGGGTTTATTTTATCGATTACGGAAGGTTTGAATCGCTTATCGCAGACAGTTAATGCTTTTGTTAAGGACATTAGTGTCAATCTAGAGCAAGTATCAAGTGGCGATCTTACTGTTCGGGTCGAATCAGAATACGAAGGCATGTTCGGAGATGTTAAAGACTCGCTCAATGATACCTTGGATAAACTTAATGATGTCATAGGCCAAATCCAACAAGGTTCGGACTCAATCCGTTCGGCTAACCATGAGATAGCTCAAGGCAATGACCAATTGTCGGAACGAACAGAAAAACAAGCATCTAACTTGGAAGAGACTGCCGCTAGTTTAGAAGAATTGACCAGTAATGTTCAAAATACTGCAGAAAATGCGAGTAATGCAAATAGCACAGCTACGGGGGCAAAAGATATTGCAAGCCAAGGTGAAGCTATTGTTGGGGAGACTATTTCATCAATGAATCTCATTCGTGAGAGTTCCAGCAAGATATCCGCAATCATTGGAGTGATCGATGAGATTGCATTTCAGACCAACTTGCTTGCACTGAATGCGTCAGTCGAAGCTGCTCGAGCGGGTGAGCACGGACGAGGATTTTCGGTGGTCGCCAATGAGGTTCGTAATTTGGCTCAGCGCTCCGCAATGTCAGCGAAAGAGATCAAAGAATTAATTGATGACAGCTCTGAAAAAGTAGCAACAGGTAGTAATCTAGTGAATCGATGTGGCGAATCGTTACGCGAAATTATCACCAGCGTGGATAACTTATCAGCAATAATAGGTGACATTGATAACGCGGCAAGTGAACAAGCTTCAGGCATCACTCAGGTAAATCAAGCGGTTGCCGAATTAGACAATATTACCCAGCAAAATGCGGCCCTAGCCGAAGAAGCTTCTTCTGCGGGTAGAGCAAGTGTCGATCAAGTAGATGAAATGATGAGTATCATGTCGTTCTTCCATACTGATAGTAACGTTGAATCAGAGCCTACAGTGAAACAAAAAAGGGTGAATAGAAAATCCGCCTCTACAAGACCCGTTAACCATAAAGTACCTGAATTAAAGACTTATGTTAAAGGGCAGAGCGCGCCTGATGACGAATGGACAGAGTTTTAAAGTGAGAGGTGCCTAATTATGGTTCATTCAGTAGAAAAGCAATCGGATGTAACGCAGGCAAGCGTTGACCCTTACATATTGTCAGATGCCCTGACTGTTCAAAGTATCGAGAATAAATACTCGGCACTTCGAGAGAATGTTGAAGCACTTGATCCGATAAGTATTGATGTGGCCAAGGTTACCCATATCGATACTAGCGGTTATCAGCTATTGATAAGCCTGGCTAAATATTGTGAGTTACACAAAAAGTCGTTGATTATTAATAATCCAAGTGACGAATTTTGCGACATATTAACCTTACTTGGAGATCAAATTTTGAAAGGATATTTCGGAAAGACCGACTAATTATGTTGCACAAAGCATTGGCGGGTTTTTCTCATATTAATCGATTTTGGCACCAAGCTGAGCAAAATACGGTCGCTAAACTTGGACCAGGCGATTATTACGTCACTAGAGAGAACGAGGTGCTTAGCACAGTGCTTGGCTCATGCATTTCGGTGTGTATTTACGATGTTGAGAATAAAGTGGGTGGTATGAATCACTTTATGTTGCCCATTAGTAAAAATAAAAGGCTCAACCTCTTGGAAGATACATTTCGGTTTGGTGATCAAGCCATGGAAGTATTAATCAACTCCGTTTGCAAGCATGGTGGGGTCAAACAAAACTTGGTATTTAAGGCGTTCGGAGGCGGACAAATGCTACAGAATATGTCTGCTATAGGCGACAGCAACATTAGGTTTTTACTCCAATTTATGGATCTTGAAAGTTTTCAATTAGCAAGCTCAGATCTTGGCGGACCATGTCCTAGATTGGTTAAGTTCTATCCTATGTCAGGCAGAGTCATTGTTAAAAAACTGCAGCAACTAGCTAATAAACAAATTGCTCAAGAAGAAATTAGTTACTTTGAGCGTGTCGAAAAACTGAGAATTAGCAGCGATGAAAGCGAGCTGTTTGAGTAATTATCATGTCAATAAAAGTCTTAATAGTTGATGATTCAAAATTAATACAGAGCATATTGCAAGAGATATTCGAATCCGACCCCAGATTTATTGTAGTAGGCATTGCCAACCATCCTCACGAGGCAAGGAGCTTAATTAAAGAAACCAATCCTGATGTTATGACGCTAGATGTAGAAATGCCCAAAATGAATGGGATCGCATTCCTGCGAAATCTAATGCGTCTAAGACCGATGCCGGTGGTAATGATATCAACACTTACCGCTAAAGGCTCTACGGCTACAGTGGAAGCTTTATCTCTTGGTGCTGTGGATTTTATCGAAAAACCAAATGATTTCGAAGCTCACTTTGATGAATATAAAAATATCGTTATTGCCAAAGTCGTCGCCGCATCAAAAGTGCCTAAATCAGCTCTTCAACACGCGCAATCTCTCTCAGCGCCTTCACTATCATCTGGAAACTCTCCTGATAAGCAAATCAGTAAAACGAAAAAAAGCAGTTCCCAATACAGGCAATTGCTAGCCATAGGAGGATCGACAGGAGGACTTGAAGCTGTGACTAACATGTTGAATAACGTGAAGTTCAATGGTGACGAAAGTATTGTAATTTGCTTGCATTTACCTGCGGGGTTTACCGCTTCATTTGCCAGTAGACTTGACGCTTTATTGCCACTGAAAGTTAAAGAGGCGACAGACGGCGAAGTTATTAATACAGGTCACATTTACATAGCAAAAGGAGGGACTCATTTGCGCATAAAACACAGACGTCCAGAATATTATCTAAAATTTGGTGATGATCCCCCAATAAGTCGCCATAGACCAAGTGTTGATGCCTTGTTTGAATCTGTCGCTAATGAATTTGGCGGGTCTGCCATGGCAGTGCTGTTAACCGGTATGGGCAGTGATGGCGCTACAGGAATACATAAATTGTACAGCATTGGCGCTCACACTTATTGTCAGGACGAACATACAAGTGTGGTTTGGGGCATGCCAGGAAGTGCGGTAAAAATGGGCGCAGTGGATGAACACAACATTCTACCGCTGACAAAACTAGGCCAAAAAATCACTGAGTACTTCTCAGTTAAACGATAAACCACAGGCAAATATCATGAACAATATGTTTAGGTTAATCTATATCAGCGAAATCGATACTGAAACTTTTGATTCAACCATGCTTAAAGACATTTTGTCTACCGCTCGAAAAAATAATAATAAGCGCAATATCACGGGGGTGCTGATTTTTGATTACACGCATTTCTTGCAAGTGTTAGAGGGAGACAATGACGCAGTGAGTCAAACTTTCCTGAAAATTGCAAAAGATACCCGGCATAATCAGATTAGAATTGTCAGCGCATATAATGCCAGTTCACGTAGCTTTGAACATTGGGATATGGAGTTTAAAGATTTAGACGCTATTGTACGAGACGATTCGATTAAAATTTGCGATATGACTATTCAAGAAATAGAAGTGTTACTGCACAATCTAAAAGAATCTAATGGTTGATGACAGCATGACTAGTTAATCGCGACCGTCCTCAACCTTTATTTTCACCTTGACTCGTTACACATCGTGAGATTGGAAAGTCTCTTGGATATTTTTTGCATCATAACTTTTCTTGGAAGACGGAAGGGGGCCTCTACCCATTTCAATGATCAAGATAGATTGTGTTTCCCTGATTTCTTTATCATTAATGGCGTTACCTGTCTTATATTGATTGCTTGGATTATAAGAAATTCGACATCCAATTAAGTTACAGTCTGTAATACGTTGATAGCCGCTTTCTTTTATTCGTGAACCCTTATCCACTATTTTTGTGTTTGTCGACAATTCACTACCTTCCACAACAAACCAGTCGAAACCATTTGATAACGTCAGTTCTGCTGCGCGTAACAAGGCAAAGTTATTTGCCTCTTGTTTATCAGTATTTTTGGATTTAAAGCTTACTTGATATTGAGTCTCAGACATTTTAAAACTGGAGTAGCCGTATCCACCTTGTGTAGCCTCTCGATAGTCAGGTTGTAAACTGCAGCCCGATAAAAGACTACCAATCGCTAACATAAAAATTAGCCTTGTAAACGCAATCCTTATCCGACTTGCTCGTGAGAAAGTTTCGTTTTGTTTAAATTGCAATGTGTACACTGAAAAGCTCCTGATAATTGGTTATTGTTTGTACGATAACCTTACCTCTTTTCGATTAAAAAATTACCTAATCCATGTATATACGATGTATCTTTTGAACTGGAATTATCTTTTAACTTAACTCCAGACAACTTGCGTTGGAATGATTCATTCACTAACCAAATGAGTTTTTCACTTGCATCAGCGATAGATAAGCCCGCGGGGCGAACGTTCGAGATACAATTGCGACTGGCATCATTCAAACCTAGCTTGGGGTTATAGGTATAGTAAATACCCAAGCTATCTGGCGAGCTCAGTCCAGGGCGCTCTCCTACAATTACTACGGTGCTGTTGGCATTGAGTAGAAATCCTATTTCATCGCCAATAGCCACTCTGCCTTGTTCCACTAAACATATTGGGCTCACGGTTAAGTCTAAAGAAGTGAGCTTTTCAACGACAGTTTGGCACAATACCGCACCGTGTTGTTGTACGCCGGTGGATGACAATCCGTCGACTAAAATTAAAGCGATATCATAACCTTTGTCTGGTTTTTGTAGATGCTTGAGCTTATTTGTCGATCCCTTGTTTAATGCTCTGCCTAAATCAGGCCTTTGTAAATAGTGTCTTCGACTTTCAGCCTTACTGTGCAACACAATACTGGTTAAGTCTATTTTACTGAATTGCTGTTCGATTGTGTGCATATTGATAGGCGTATTGACTGAATCTCTTGCCATAGCATGATCGAGGTTAAACTGAAGCTGCTGCTTTGTTGGTAGGCTACATCCTACTCTTCCTTGTCCTATTCTTGCCTGAGTATACTTGCTTAATTCTGCCCATGGGCTCTCATTCTGCAATTTAAGATCGTCTGTTGAATTATTCGATATTTGCTGGGGACTGTCAGTCATCACTTTACCTTGTAAACGTTAGCGAGTATTTCCTAATGCTGTTAAAGAAGAGGCAAAAGGACCTAAGCTCAATGTTTGACTTATTCTGCCTTTGCCATCAAATATGCCGTTGGAGATTAACCATTGTTCAAACTCTGGTGCGCATCTTTTATTCAGGGCTTCTCTAACGTAAAGAGCGTCGTGAAAAGAAGTGGTTTGATAGCTTAGCATTATGTCATCTGAGCCAGGGATACCCATGATAAAATTTACACCGGCCACCGCAAGCTGAGTTAATAACATGTCCATGTCATCTTGATCGGCTTCTGCGTGATTGGTATAACATACGTCAACCCCCATGGGCAGACCCATCAGTTTTCCACAAAAATGGTCCTCCAACCCTGCTCGGATTATTTGTTTACCATCATATAAGTATTCCGGTCCAATGAAGCCTACGACGGAATTAATCAACAAGGGGTCATATCGGCGCGCCAATGCATAAGCTCGAGTTTCACATGTCTGTTGATCTACGCCATGGTGGGCGTTTGCAGAGAGGGCGCTGCCTTGTCCGGTTTCAAAATACATCACATTATTCCCTACAGTGCCTCTGCCTTGTTCTCTAGCCGCTTGCATTGCTTCATCTAATATCGACAATGACACTCCAAAGCTCTCATTGGTTAATTGCGTACCTCCAATCGATTGAAAAACTATATCTATAGGCACGCCGTTGTTCATGGCCTCTAGTTGAGTAGTTACATGGGTCAAAACGCATGCCTGCGTCGGGATTTGATAATGCTCGATTACATCATTTAACATGTGCAGTAGAGAGGTGACGGTTTGATAATTATCTGTGGCTGGATTAATGCCAATTACCGCATCTCCATTGCCGTTTAGTAGTCCATCAACAATACTTGCGGCTATCCCCGTCACGTTATCGGTTGGATGGTTGGGTTGTAGTCTAGTAGCCATATTGCCCCTAAGTCCCAGAGAATTGCGAAAGGCAGAGGTTACCTCGCACTTTTGAGCGACCAATATTAAGTCCTGAACTCGCATTATTTTGCTGACTGCGGAGACCATTTCGGGCGTTAGCCCAAAGCAGATGCGTTTAAGGCTGTCTGAATTGGCTTGGTCCGACAAAAGCCAGTTTCTAAAGTCGCCTACGGTCAGATGAGATACTAACTCAAATGCCTGCTGGTCGTGGCTATCTATTATGAGTCTGCTGATATCATCTTGTTCGTAAGGGATCACTAGCTCATTGAGAAAGTGTTTCAATGGCAGCTCTGAAAGTACGATTTGCGCTGCAGATCTTTCAATCATAGTCGCTGCGTTGACCCCTGCCAAGCAATCACCAGAGCGTAATGGCGTAGCCTTGGCCATCACGGTTTTTAAATCAGGAAAAGTAAATGTTTGGCTAGCTATTGTAGTGTTAAACGTCATTCTTTATTCCCAGATTTTACAAGTAGCGGCTATTAAAAGATATTTTGAAAAGTGAGTGCGCGGGCACCATTGTTATTTTTACTTTATTTAGTAGGTAAAAGTATCACCGAGCGATTAAATAAAGTCCAAAATACTCTGATATATTAACGCCGAACCAATAAGTGCACAGAAAATAGTAAAGACTTTTTTGATAAATTCTTCGCCTTTGTGAAGCGAAAGACTGGCTCCGAGGAATCCGCCCAATACAGCGCCTAATACCAATACGGAAACAAAAGGTACATTTAATGAAACATTTGTGCCTAAGACTAATGCGCCGGTGCTGTTATAGATAAAGCCACAAACAATCATGGTGTAAGATAATGCCAACATGAACGAACAGCGAAACCAATACACCAACCACATGGTAAACAATAAACCTGTCCCTGAGGTTAGTGAGCCGTTTAGCACGGCTATTACAAATACTCCTAAATAGCCAGTAATCAGCGATCTTTATTGGCGGTAGGGCTTTTAAGCCCCAAAGTCGAAGTCTCGCTGAATAACAAAATCATCACATAGCACTGGTTGGATAGATTCATTTAGTGGTGGCGCCCTGCATGTATTGGCAGTAATAGGAGAGCCATTCTTATCCAAATGCATTAATATCTTCGCGATGATGTTAGGCCTGAGCGGTCACCGGCTGTAATGCAGGCAATGATTTTGACATTGTTACTTTCACACATCTCGCATACTGTTACATCGATGTTGAATACTCGCTTCAACCTCACCGCAGTCCCTGCTAGCCATGACATACTGCGTGCATGGTAGGGTTTATCTGAATCTTTCAGATGTTCTGTTAAACGAGGGCTGTTGTGACTCCGGGCTTCCTGCCCTTCGCCCTGC
>CBFIBG010000002.1:0-26257 GCA_965660815.1 Glaciecola sp. | reverse complement strand
AATTAAAATTACATCACCTTCGTTAACTTCACTGCCCTCAGATACAAGCACTTTGAAGATATTGCCAGCCAGTGGTGCTTTTATCTCGGTGGTGTTCGCTGGTTGAGACATAGCGGTTGAAGTAGATGCCGATCCGTTACTAGAAGAAGATAATGTCCCAGTGACTATGCTGGCAATATCGCCGTTCTCACTAACTTCAACCTTATAAACTTGTCCCTCTACTTGAACCGCGTAATCTTTTGCATCTCCAGCAAAAGGTTTAACGCTGTCTGCATTGATGGTTGCATTCTGCGCTCTTGGCGCAGGCTCAAATGCGTCTTTATTATCTCTATTTTCAAGGAATTTAAGGCCAATTTGTGGAAACAATGCGTAGGTCAATACATCATCTATTTTATCCGACGCTAAGCGTATATTTTTGTCTTCTGCAAGCCCATCCAAAGTTTTCTCCAACTCATCTAACTCTGGAGCAATGTTGTCCGCAGGTCGACAAGTGGTGGGTGATTCGCCTACAAGTACTCGCTTTTGCAGTTCGGCATTGACAGGGGCGGCGGTAGCCCCATATTCACCTTTTAATACGCCGGCTGTTTCTTTCGATATTGATTTATATCTTTCACCTGTTAGGACATTAATAACCGCTTGAGTCCCAACTATTTGGGATGTAGGCGTGACTAATGGAATGAAACCCAGATCCTCTCTCACCCTAGGAATTTCTTTTAATACTTCATCAAACTTGTCTTCTGCGCCTTGCTCTTTTAACTGGCTTTCCATATTAGTTAGCATGCCGCCTGGCACTTGTGCAGTTAAAATGCGCGCGTCGACACCTTTTAAGCTTCCTTCAAACTTGGCGTATTTTGCTCTTACGCCTCTAAAGTAGTCGGCTGCCTCTGCCATAAGTGCTTTGTCTAACTCAGTATCTCTTTGGGTGCCTTCCACAATGGCTGCAATTGTCTCGGTGGCTGAGTGCCCGTAAGTCATGCTCATGGGACTAATTGCAGTATCAAGCATATCTATGCCTGCATCTATGGCTTTTTGGTAAGTCGCAGTAGAAAGGCCCGTCGTTGCATGACATTGCATAGCGATAGGCACGTTAACCGTTTGCTTAAGTTTAATGATAAGCTCTTCACAGTCGTACGGCTTTAACAACCCAGCCATATCTTTAATGCATATTGAGTCCACATCAAGGTCTTCAAGTTGCTTGGCCATATCTAACCAAAATTGGAGGGTATGCACTGGACTAATGGTATAGGCAAGTGTCCCTTGAGCATGGCCACCTACCTCTTTTGTCGCTTTAATAGCCTTGGTTAAGTTTCTTACATCGTTCATTGCGTCGAATATACGAAATACATCCACACCATTAGTGCGTGCTCGTTCAACAAACTTTGCCACGACATCGTCTGCGTAATGGCGATAGCCTAATAAATTTTGTCCTCTCAACAACATTTGTTGTTTTGTATTTGGCATTGCTTTCTTTATTTCCCTAATTCGCTCCCAGGGATCTTCACCAATGTATCGTATACACGCATCGAAAGTTGCACCGCCCCACGATTCCATAGACCAATAACCAAGCTTATCTAGCGTTTCTGCTATGGGAAGCATATCTTCAAGGCGTAAACGAGTGGCTAACAATGATTGATGTGCATCACGAAACGCAAGTTCAGTGATTTTCAACTTAGCTGACATAAAAAGTATTTCCTAGTTATTTTCGCGTCTATGTGTGTGAATAGCAGCAGTTATCGCTTTAACGATGGGGTCTGGCAGAGCATTTGGCGTTTTCGACGCTGATGTTGTCGTTTGAGGTGGAGCATTTGAGTGTGAAAGATTGCCCTTCTCGGGCTCAGGAAATTGCTTAGCGATCCAAGCGACGCAATGTATACCAACTATCAGAAGTGTTAAAAATACAAACACTACCGTCATCCCTACCCCAAGCAGAATTCCCGCTTCCAACAACTGTTCCGCCATTGCTACACCAAATAAATTAGACAAATAATCGTCATTAATAAATATCATTACGAGCTAAAAAAAACAATCGATAATTCACATGTTTATGCGCTAAATCATATTTTTTATTCAAAGCTTAGATGCGCATCTTCTTTATGTTAGATTATTGTTAATAGTGTTAATTGCTCTAAGGGATGTTTGTATTTTTATGCAAGCGTGCGGAAGGATTACTTCGGTCATCCTGCCCTACGCCCTGCAAGTCGTGCTTCGCACGCTCAAAAATGCTACTGCATTTTTGTCGAAACTAGGCTCGCATCCTTCTTGGACAGCATATACAAAAAAACCACCTAACGGTGGTTATTTTATATATGGCGCGTGCGGAAGGATTCGAACCTCCGACCGCCTGGTTCGTAGCCAGGTACTCTATCCAGCTGAGCTACGCACGCGCAAAACAGTTAATTCAATGTTAATACAAAATGGCGGAGAGAGAGGGATTCGAACCCTCGATAGGGCTACAAACCCTATACTCCCTTAGCAGGGGAGCGCCTTCAGCCACTCGGCCACCTCTCCAATTTGTGGGGCGCAAGTTTACTGAATCATATCAGTAAGTCAATGCTTTTTTAACTCTCGGACATTAATCGTAAAAAATTTAATCAATTGACCAAAAAGTAGTGAGTGATAAACAAAAAAGCTCGGAATCCCCGAGCTTGTAACTTATTTTCTAGACTAACTATCAGCGACGTTTCCGTTGCCTTTTTCAGCCTGAATACGCATATATATTTCTTCGCGATGCACTGAAACATCTTTTGGCGCATTTACACCGATACGAACTTGGTTACCTTTAACGCCTAAAACGGTTACAGTAACATTATCACCAACCATTAGGGTTTCGCCAACTCGACGAGTAAGAATTAACATCTAAAACTCCTGTTTTTTTAAACGATAGTACTTCTCTGTTTGCTATTAAAATTAATATTAAATTCAAAAGATCATTAGCAAACAACTATTTCTCATATAATCACTGTTTGTATTTTAAACAATACAAAAACGCCTATTACATGCCATTACGCTAATTGTACTAAATCCTCTGTTAATACCTATACTTTAGTATAGTACAAAAGTAAAAAAAAAGTGTATCAACAAATTCAATTACTATTTAACGGTGTAAAGTTATTACTTTCTTCTAACAATAAACAACATTACCAATTATACAAGCGAAAACTCATATTTCTGTAAAAATTATCTTTAATTTTACTTAATTTCAACTAGATATGACTCAACGGACTCAAGACATTTTTCAAGCGCATCGACATTTGTGCCACCAGCTTGTGCCATATCTGGCCTACCACCACCTTTTCCTCCAACTTGTTGAGCAAGGTGATTGACAAGCTTGCCAGCATGTACTTTTTCAGTTAAATCTTTTGTTACTCCAACGATCAAGTTGACTTTACCAGCATGCTCAAGACCCAAGACGATAACGCCAGAGTTTATTTGAACTTTCAAATCATCAATCATCCCTCTTAGCGCTTTAGGCTCTGTGTCTACTAATTTAGTCACCAACATATTTATTCCGTTCACTTTTTGAACTGAATCCATGAGATTTTTACTTTTTTGTGAAGATATTTGCTGTTTTAGTTGTTCAAGAAGCTTTTCAGATTGCTTGAGTTGAGTCATTAAACCCTGTACTTTTTTCGAAAGATTTGCTTTGTCGGACTTAACTAAGGTTGCAATTTCATGCAGCAAGCTTGAATCTTCATTAACTGCGTCAAGCGCTGCCTGACCGGTTACCGCTTCTATTCTACGCACGCCCGAGGAAATACCACCTTCAGATACAATTTTTAGCAAACCAATATCGCCGGTTCTGTTTACGTGTGTACCGCCGCATAATTCTGTAGAAAATTCCCCCATCTGCACAACTCGTACGTTGTCATCGTACTTTTCGCCAAATAATGCCATAGCGCCCGCGGCTTTTGCGTCTTCAAGCGGCATTACTTTTGTCGTTAACATATTATTAGCGCGTATCTGCTCGTTAACTAAATTTTCGATCGCCATCAAGGTGTTTTCATCAATGGATTCAAAATGAGAAAAATCAAATCTGAGTTTATCTTCATCAACCAATGAACCTTTCTGAGTGACATGATCGCCTAATATTTGCCGTAACGCCGCGTGCAGTAAATGCGTCGCACTATGATTTAACTTGATCGCTTGGCGCCTTGCATCGTCTACTGCTACCTTCACAAATTGTCCAACACTTAATGTTGCTTTTACGTTCACTTTATGGATAAACGCATCGCTAACCTTTTGTGTGTCCACTACAGTAGAACGAACTGAATCTGCTTCTAAATACCCACTGTCTCCAATCTGACCACCTGATTCTGCATAAAAAGGAGTAGTGTCCAGTACAATAAGCGCCTCAGCATCAGTCACACTTTCCACAATTTCATTGTTGACTATAATTTGTTTGATGCTGGCACTAGACATTAGCTTGTCATACCCAGTGAATTCAGTAACTTGGTCTGTTTTCACGATATTATTGTAATCGGCGCTGAATTTGCTGGCTGATTGAGCCAAGCTTTTCTGCGCTGCCATCGCTTCTTCAAATCCGGCCTCATCGATCTTCAGGTTTTGTTCACGAGCCACGTCATTGGTTAAATCTGCTGGAAAGCCATAAGTGTCATATAACTTAAATACTAACTCTCCAGGAATCGTATCTGATTCCAGTTTCTGTAAAGCATCATTTAAAATAGACATGCCTCTATCGAGCGTACTTGAAAACTGCTCCTCTTCGAGTTTGAGCACTTTTTCAACCAAGGCTTGCTGCTGTTTGAGTTCAGGAAATGCTTCTCCCATTTGATCAACCAACTCATTGACCAGTTTATAGAAGAATATTTCGTCCGCGCCAAGTTTGTAGCCATGTCTTACGGCTCTTCTAATAATTCTGCGAAGCACATAGCCTCTACCTTCATTTGATGGCATGACGCCATCACACACTAAAAATGAGCAAGACCGAATATGATCCGCGATGACTCGCAGTGATTTATCAGTCAAATCGTCAGTGCCCACAATAACCGCCGCTTGTTTAATAAGCGCTTGAAATAAGTCAATTTCGTAATTACTGTGAACATTTTGTAAAATCGCAGATATTCGCTCTAACCCCATGCCTGTATCGATCGACGGAGTAGGTAAAGGTTCCATATCGCCATTAGACTGTTTATTGAACTGCATGAAAACTAAGTTCCATATTTCAATGAACCGGTCGCCATCTTCTTCTGGAGTGCCGGGAGGCCCGCCCCAAATATGTTCACCGTGATCGTAAAATATTTCTGAACATGGTCCGCAAGGGCCTGTGTCTCCCATCGACCAAAAATTATCTGCTGTTGCAATTCTAATAATTTTGTCTGCTGGCAAACCAATATCTTTATTCCAAATATCAAAGGCTTCATCGTCCTCGTGATAAATGGTCACCAATAGCTTTTCAGCGGGAAGTTGTAGTTCTTTTGTTAGAAATGTCCATGCAAATTCAATCGCTTCTTTCTTGAAATAATCCCCAAAACTGAAGTTTCCTAGCATTTCAAAAAAAGTATGATGCCTAGCGGTATAACCTACGTTCTCAAGGTCGTTATGCTTACCCCCTGCTCTTACGCATCTTTGCGAAGAAGTTGCTCTAGAATAAGTGCGCTTGTCCGTTCCTAAAAACACATCTTTAAACTGGTTCATACCCGCATTGGTGAAAAGTAGTGTGGGATCATCGTGAGGTACTAAAGAAGATGTAGCCACTTCTTGGTGGCCGTTTGTGACAAAAAAATCCAGAAATGCGCGACGAAGTTCGGCGGTAGAGCGAATCATGTATATTCCTATTCAAACAAGCTTTGATGAAGTAAATTCATTGATTTAATAGAGTCTTGATGCTCTAAAAACCAATTGCACTGCCACATAACAAACTGTGGAAGCGTTTAATAATCTTTTAATGTATATCCAACCAATATTCGATTGGTCATTCGGCGAACAATATCATTAAATTCAGTAAAATTTAAGCCTGTATCGCTTTAATGAACAAATAAAAGAAGCATTTTCAAAAATTTAAACGCGTTTTTAAAAAAATGGCGTTTAACCCTAATAAAGGCGCATAAAATAATGTCTCTCTCTAATATTCTTGATAGAAGGCATTATTCACGGTTTAACTAACAATCCTTTTCTAAACCACAAATAGAGGTTTATGAATCAAATATGTTATGCAACGCGTTGACCAGTGTGATAATGATAAAACTTCTTTTAAGATCTGTTCAATTATGCTTAAGAATGATAAGTGACCGCATATTCAATGTGTTGCTGTTCAAAGCCGCGATACTGTAAAAAACGCTTCTGTTTTTGCAAATCTTTGAAATCAGTTGGCAACACTTCACCGAATCGTTTTTGTCGGACACTCTTGGCTAATTCAAACCAGTCATAGTCTTGTTCATCTAGATTGCTACGGATAACACAATCCTCTACTTCTTGCGCACGCAATTGCTGTTGAATAAAAAAAGGCCCCTTTCCTTTCAAATAAGCAGACCTTACATATGCCTCAGCATAGCGGTCGTCCGATTGAATACCGCTTTCTACGAATTTTTTAAGTTGCTGAATGCTCAATTGCTTATCAAACCCTCTCTCTTCAAGCTTTCGCATTAACTCTGCTTGACTATGTTCTCGTCTAGCTAATAGTTTTGTGAGCAAATGAGTAATGATCTTTGCGTCTTCACGGCACATATAATTCACTGTAATGAGTAGGGATTATTTGATAGTTGCGTTTTGGACGTATTTATAAACCAAGTCTTTTGACATTTAATTCGTGTTTCATTAAACATGAATGTTAACTTGCGTCTATGTGCGTTGGCAACGCATTAATCCCTTAAATTTAAATTGACGTCTCAGTGGGAAATTAACACATGCAATGGACATGGAAAACGATTGACAGTATTTCAAAATTAAAAAAAGAAGATTATTGCGCGTTAAGTATCGAACATGTCCATTTTAATCCGTTCCTTAAATACGAATTTTTGGCTGCGCTAGAGCACAATCAGTGCGTGGGGCAAAACGACAAAGGCCACACCGGTTGGCATGTGTCTCACATACTCATTTATGATGAACAAGATTCATTGATTGCCTTTATTCCTTCGTATATAAAAACTCATTCCTACGGCGAGTACGTGTTTGACCACAGTTGGGCACACGCCTATCAACAATACGGAATGGCTTATTACCCAAAGCTAATATTCGCCATCCCATTTACTCCGGTCACAGGAACCAGATTGCTAAAACGAGAAAATGTGGATTCGGCTGAAATCGTCAAATTCTTAGCGAATCAAAAACAAGCAATAGCAGATGCTTTGAATGTGCACTCTTTGCATATACTTTTTCCATCGGAACCATTATCCATTCAACTTGGCGAACAGGAATTTCACCAGCGCCTGTCTGTTCAGTTCAATTGGTACAACAATAATTACCAGTCTTTCGATGATTTTTTACAAGACCTAACCGCTAGACGACGAAAATCCATCAAAAAAGAAAGAGTTGGAATAACCAAGCAGAGTGTCAAAGTGAAAAAGCTCGCTGGAAATGATATTGACGACCAAACAATGGACGTATTTTATTCCTGTTATAAACAAACTTATTTAAAAAGAAGCGGGCATGAAGGCTATCTAACACGTTCGTTTTTTATGAATTTATTAGAACGAATGCCTGAGAATTTATTATTAGTACAAGCAAACAAAACTTGCGAAGAGTTGAGCACGGATATTCCCATTGCCGCCGCTTTATTTTTGTTCGACGATAATGGGCTTTACGGCCGTTATTGGGGGGCATTAGAAGACGTATCTGGATTGCACTTCGAATGCTGTTACTATCAAGGCATCGAATATTGCATTGACAATAACATTCCATATTTCAACCCAGGAACACAGGGTGAACATAAAATATTGCGCGGTTTTAAACCCACAATTTGTTATTCAAACCATTCGATGATGCATGAAGAATTTGACCGTGCGGTTAAAGATTTTCTCACTAGGGAAAACCCGCATATCCGCGAATACGCAATCCAATCAGCCCAACTCTTGCCATTTAAACACACCGATCCATAACGACTAAATGGTGACAAGATATGCTTATTTTCTCCACACCAAGAGCAAATTATTGGCTGGCATTTTGAGCACTTTTTCCAAACTTAAACCAGGTGCCCACTCTTGCAACTCTTTTAAGTCTCTGTAACCACCTAGACCACTTAGAACAAGCTTATGGTGGAAATCCTCATTACTCTGACTGGTAAACTTACCGTCTACTTTAAACGGCCCGTATTGACATAGCACACCCGTATTTGGCATGGCTTGCTCGACCCTACTCATTAACTCAATAACCTCTTCTTTTTGCATGATATGCGCCGTATTGGCGGTGAAAAACCCATCAAAATCTTGGGTTGGCCATGGATCTTTTAATAAGCGAAGTGGCAATGGAGGCATTAAGTTAGGCAATTTGTATTCTTGTAACCACAAATAAATGCCTTGATGATAGTCGACTTGGTCGGATGTTTGCCATGTTAAATGCGGCAAATGTTTTGCAAAATATACGGCGTGCTGACCCGTTCCAGAGCCTATTTCAAGTATTGAGCTAAGGGTCTTAAATTCCTCTTTTAGAACCTCAAGTATAAATCCTTTATTGTTTTCACAAGCCTGACTGAATGGTTTGTCGTCTATCATTAAATGCTAACTTTAGTTTAAAGGATGTCTGTAAAATATAGCACCCAATTATTGAGTCTTCCAAGATATACTAAATTTACATTCATATATTCCTGATGAAACAACTTAAATTGATGCTTACGACCCATGCATGCCACATGAGTTTCCAATGACAGCCTTATTACCAGCACTATCTTACAACCGTAAGTTTAGAAAGTTGTACTAATCCTGCAGATTAGGCGCTAACCACTTCTCAGCGTACTCTGCACTCCAGCCTTTTAACTTTGCATATGTCTCAAGCTGGTCTTGTTGGATTTTTGCCACCGCAAAATATCGACTATCTGGATGGCTAAAATACCAACCAGACACTGAAGCACCTGGCCACATTGCATAAGATTCAGTCAGCTTCATTCCAATTTGAGCTTCTACGTCTAACAAATCCCAGATTAATTGTTTCTCAGTGTGTTCAGGACACGCCGCATAGCCAGGAGCAGGTCGAATACCTTGATACTTTTCAGCAATTAACGCTTCATTGTTAAGAGTTTCATCAGGCGCGTAACCCCAGATATCTTTTCTTACTTGCTCATGCAGATATTCAGCAAAGGCTTCCGCTAAGCGGTCAGCGATGGCTTTAACCATAATGGAATTATAATCGTCACCATCACGTTCAAAAGTCTTGGCTAACTCGTCTTCTCCTACTCCTGCGGTTACCGCAAATGCACCAATGTAGTCTGTGTTCGTTAGACTTTTAGGCGCTACAAAATCACTTAAGCAGTAGTTAAAACCTTTCGGTTTTTCAGTTTGCTGACGCAAATGGTGGGCGATGCCAATAGTTTTTGTTCTATCCACATCAGCAAATATTTCGATGCTTTCATTTACGCTGTTGGCAGGAAAAATTCCGACTCGACCTATCGCTTTTAAATCTTGAGATTTTTCAAGCTCGTTTAGCATAGCTAATGCGTCATTAAATAACTTGGTAGCTTCTTCACCTACTACTTCATCTTTTAAAATGCGGGGATACTTGCCAGCAAGTGACCACGTCAGAAAGAATGGCGTCCAATCTATATATTTCTTTAAATCGCTAATGGTCGCGGTAACCGTTTTACTGCCTAAAAATTTTGGAGACGGAATAACATAATTATCCCAATCACAAACAAATGCGTTATCTCGTGCTTGGGCTAAGGATATTGATTTAGTTCTCGGCCGCTTCTTAGCGTGTTGCTCTCGAACTTTTACATACTCAGCCCGAACGCTTTGAGCGAACTCTTTATAACTGTGTTCAGATATTAGTTTTTGGCATACTCCAACCGCTCTCGATGCGTTTGGTACATAGACCACTGGGTGGTTATAGTTATGTTCTATTTTTACTGCTGTATGCGCCTTTGATGTCGTCGCTCCCCCGATTAACAAAGGAATATCTAATTCAAGTCGTTGCATCTCTTTGGCAACGTTGACCATTTCATCAAGTGAAGGAGTAATTAAACCAGATAGTCCAATCATATCTGCTTGTTCGTCGATAGCCGTTTGGATAATTTTAGCGGCCGGTACCATAACACCGAGGTCAATTACTTCAAAATTGTTACATTGAAGTACGACCCCTACAATATTTTTGCCAATGTCATGAACGTCCCCTTTTACGGTAGCCATGATTATTTTACCGTTTGGTCGTGCGTCGCTTGATTTATCTTTTTCAATATAGGGTTGCAAATACGCCACAGCTTTTTTCATTACCCTTGCCGATTTGACTACTTGCGGCAAAAACATTTTACCTTCACCGAACAAATCGCCCACTATGTTCATACCGTCCATTAAAGGACCTTCAATAACTTCTAATGGTTTAATCGCTTGTTGTCTCGCTAATTCTGTATCTTCTTCGATATACTCTGTAATGCCCTTTATAAGCGCATGCTCCAATCGCTTACTTACGGATTGTTCTCGCCAACTGAGATCTTCTTTAGCGGCAGCTTTACCGTCGCCTTGGTATTTAGGGGCAAGCTCTAAAAGCCTGTCTGTGGCATCGTCACTGCGATTTAGTATGACATCTTCCACTACATCTTTTAGTTCAGCGGGGATTTCATCGTAAACTTCAAGTTGTCCTGCGTTAACGATACCCATGTCCATACCGGCTCGGATGGCGTGATATAAAAAGACCGAGTGCATTGCTTCGCGCACTGGGTTATTGCCTCGAAACGAAAATGAAATATTAGACAGGCCGCCAGACACATGACAATGTGGCAACTCGTTTCTAATACGGCGTGTCGCCTCAATGAAATCGACCGCATAATTGTTGTGTTCTTCAATACCCGTTGCAACCGCAAAAATGTTAGGGTCGAAAATAATGTCTTCAGGCGGAAACCCTACTTGATTGACCAGAATTTCATAGCTTCTTTTGCATATTTCAAATTTGCGCTCACAAGTATCCGCTTGACCTTTTTCATCAAAAGCCATAACAACCGTGGCTGCTCCATATCGCTTAATTTTTTTGGCTTGTTTAACGAAAGGTGTCTCACCCTCTTTTAAGCTAATAGAATTTACGATGGCTTTGCCCTGTACACACTTTAATCCGGCTTCGATGACAGTCCATTTAGAAGAATCAATCATAATGGGCACGCGAGAGATATCGGGCTCAGAAGCGATAAGATTTAAGAATCTTACCATGGCAGCTTCTGAATCAAGCATTGCCTCATCCATATTGATGTCAATGATTTGCGCACCATTTTCAACTTGTTGACGCGCCACGTCTAAAGCGGTTTCATAATCTTCAGACATAATTAAGCGCTTAAAAACGGCTGAGCCAGTGACGTTAGTGCGCTCGCCAACGTTGATGAAAGTTGAAAAACTCATGTATTAAAATTCCTAACATTTACTTAGTGAGTGAAGGGCTCTAAACCTGATAAACGCATTTTTACGTTGATGTTCTGTTGCGGTCTTGGCGTCTTATTGATGACTGCATTTGCAATAGCTTGGATATGTTTTGGCGTACTGCCACAACATCCACCCACTATATTAAGCAGTCCGCTTTCAGCCCATTCTTCTATATGCGAAGCCATTTCAGACGCACCCATATCGTACTCTCCAAATTCATTGGGCAATCCAGCGTTCGGATGAGCAGATACAAGACATTCGCTGATTCTAGACAATTCTGCCACATACTGTCGAAGTAAATCGGGGCCTAACGCACAGTTAAGTCCAAATGAAATGGGATTAACATGACGCAGTGAATTGTAGAAAGCTTCGGTAGTTTGTCCTGACAAGGTGCGCCCAGAGGCGTCGGTTATGGTCCCAGAAATCATCACAGGTAGTGTGATTTCGAGTTCTTCAAATACCTCGTCTACCGCGTAAGCAGCAGCTTTGGCATTCAATGTATCAAATATCGTTTCAAGCATTATGAGATCTACTTGGCCTTCAATAAGTGCCTTTGTTGCCTCTTTGTAATTACTGACTAATTCATCAAAGGTAACATTGCGTTTTGCTGGGTCGTTGACGTCGGGTGAAATAGAAGCGGTTCGACTAGTTGGGCCAAGCACTCCGGCAACGAACCGAGGCTTACTGGGGTCCCTTGCGGTAACTTCATCGGCTGCTTCGCGAGCAAGCTTGGCGGCGGCTTGATTTATGCTAATTACTTCATCTTGCATATCGTAATCAGCCATGGAAATTGCAGTGGCATTAAAAGTGTTAGTTTCAATGATGTCTGCTCCATGTTCGAGATAGGAGATATGTATTGATTTAATTATTTCAGGTTGCGTAACCGACAGTAAATCATTGTTGCCTTTTAAATCGGTGTGCCAATTTGCGTATTTGTCTCCCCGATAATCCGCTTCTTGCAGATCATGAGATTGAATCATTGTCCCCATCGCCCCATCAAGCACCAATATTCGTTCACGTGCCAATTTGCTTAATAAGTCAGTGGTGTCTGTTTTGTGCATGGATGATTTCTCTTTATTGCCTTAAGCTTTCACAAAACTCAGTGGGCATTAATTTAATTTGCAATAATGTTGATGAATTGGAACAAAAATGACAAATTCTTTGCCACAGATACGTTTCCAACCGGCTTTTTCGCTAAACATCTAATTTACAAAAAAACCTTCATTCCAAAAGCCTTTCTTGTGAAAAATTGAATGGCCTAATACTTGTTACCTTAATAAATTCAAATCATATGGCGTAGTTTGATAGACATAATAATTTAACCAATTAGTAAATAATAAATTACCATGAGACTTCCAACGCATTTTCACTTTCTTATTTGGATCGTCGTCGAGGTAATAATTGACGGGAATACTCGGCTCTAAACCGGCTTTGAGATCACGCCTATATTCTTGGTCAAGAGTGGTAGGGTCGTATTCAGGATGCCCTGTCACAAACACCATCCTTTTGTCATGAGTTGCCGCCGCATAAACCCCTGCTTGCTCTGATTCTGCAAGGACATCTAATTCCTCTATGGCGTAGTATTTGGGGGCATCTATCTGTGCCACTCTTGAGTGAGGAGCCCAAAATTCTGGATCAAAGCCACGCATCAATTCATTCTTATCATCATTAACTGTGTGTTTAAATACACCCGATAGTTTTCGTTTTCTTAGTGTTTTTTGAGCACCATAGAAATGATACATCGCTGCATGGGCCGCCCAACAAAGATAAAACGTAGACTGCACATTGCGTTTTGCCCAATCCATTAGCGTTTTCATCTGGGTCCAATATTTTACTTCTTCGTATTCGATATTACCCAAAGGCGCGCCTGTTACAATTAAACCATCGTATTTTTTATGCTTTATTTCACTGAATAGGTGATAAAAGTTTGTCATGTGAGAAATTGGCGTATTTTTAGGTGCGGTTTCATCTATTCGAATAAGGTCGATATTTATCTGCAGTGGCGTATTAGAAAGTAAACGCAAAATCTGTAACTCTGTTTCTATTTTGTTTGGCATCAAATTCAAAATGCCCATTTCCATAGGACGAATATCTTGGCTAGCGGCTCGACCTTCATCCATGGCAAAAATATTCTCATTTAAGAGCTCTTCAAATGCTGGAAGTTCTGCTGGAAGTTTTATGGGCATTTTACGTTGCACCTCTTTTCTAAACGCTTTCTTCTGTAACTCTGTACATATGTACTTAAGCCAGATGTCGAGACTGTGTATTCTGAATACATTTAAAAAAATGTCAACTTATTTACGTCTAGACGTCTAAACGTTCAAACTACAGCAACACAATGCGCTGTTATTATTGATTTTTTGCGGGCATATTCGGGGATACTTCAACTCAATGTTTATTAACAAGTAAGAATTAAATGGTGTGTTGGCAAATAGAAGTCGTCTGTAAATTTTGCAATTTTGACGCAGACAGCGATGGTGTTTTGATGGATAAACCTATAAAAGCTGCTCAATAATCTTTTCAAACAGCTTTAGGCTTTCTTTGATGGACCGCAATAAGGACTTCTGCTTCCGCTCTAGGCAACTTGCAGGTGTCAACGATATCTTCAATACCTGCCCCCAAAGCTGCCATTTCATTGGCGTGATGATACATTTTCAACTCGGGATCTTCTTGTGCAAGTAGCTCAGTTTGATGACTTAATTTGTTCATCTTCGTTTGCAGTTCTGATACTTGCTGCTCTAAGTTCTGCACATACCCTTTGACGTGAGTTATCTGACCCTGAGCATTCTCCTGAAAGCTTTTATATTTTGGCGTTTGCGCCTCTAAGTCCATAAGCCGCTCTTGGTTGCTAATACTGGCTTCTGATAAATGGGAATCAGTGTCGGCCAGCTTATTTTCTAACTGTTGCGTTAGTTTGTAGAGCTCATTAATTAAGTTGACGCTTTTTTTCAAACGATTACTGATACTTTTTGCATAAAACAACAAACCAATAACGAACACGAGCAATGCCGCAGTGCTTGTGGCAAGTATCATTATTTGCATAGGTTCTGGTATAACCATATTTATATTTAGATCCTTATATTGTAAGTCCTTTATAGCAAACTAGCCGGTAAATACCAGCTATTTTAAGTGTCAAATTCATTTGTGTTAATGAAATAACGAGTAATAAAATTAAAATCCTGAGATATCACCCCATTCATCATCACTCAACAGTTTGTTAAGGTCAACCAAAATAAGTAATTCCTCTCCCCTATTACTTACCCCTTGGATAAATTTAGCGCTTTCTTCAGTGCCTACGTTGGGCGCACTGTCGATTTCAGACGATTTTAAATAGACGACTTCCGCAACACTGTCTACCAGAATGCCAACGACATGTTCCTCGGCTTCTATGATAACTATCCTAGTATTGTCGGTGACTTCAGCAGATGGTAGCCCAAACCGAGATCGAGTATCAATAACTGTGACGACGTTACCTCGAAGATTTATAATTCCTAAGACATAGTTGGGTGCACCGGGAACCGGGGCAATTTCAGTGTATCGCAACACCTCTTGCACTTGCATTACATTGATGCCATAGGTCTCATCGTCTAATCGATAAGTGACCCATTGCAAGACTTGATCGTTTGGATCGGTAGCCGTAGTAGCTGCGGTTCTCTCTTCTGACATTCGCTTATGCTCCGCTTTTGCCGTAAATAATTCAATTAATTAATCTGAAGCCAACACAAATGGACCTCATAATTTGTTGTGTTTCAATATATAAAATGAAATCACAAGCCGCCGTTTGCATAGATGGTAACTCTACCATGCTTTCTATATTTCTTTATTGCAGCAACAATTCGTTTAAGTTGCTCCACTTCTATTCAGAACATCCCTAACCATTTCGGCGCCATCTATTAACGCATGCATTTGTGTTTTTAAGATGCCTGCAAACCAAGGTTGCTTTGTGACGTTCTGTTTCCACTTAACATCTTGTTTCTCTACTTCCAAAGTTGTGGACACACTGTGACAACAAATAGCAAACTCGCTTTTACCTAATTGCACAACATACTTGTATTCTTGATCATCGGGCAATTTATCTTTTTTAAGCGCTGAATTATCTGCATTCGACAAATATCTCGCGCTGTCTATACAGGTAAACGTCTGCTCACCTTTTACGAATAGTCCATAATACCAAGACTGCTTTGAACTGCGTTTAGTGAAACGTTCTACTTGCATTATTCCACCAAGCTCAACAAGCGGAATGGCTATAGTTTGTTCACCTACATCACAGAGCAATACTTGAAACCGGCTTGGCAAACTATTATAAAGACTTAATTGCTCGTTTCTAATCTCTCTCTTTGTATGGTTGTCGGCATGTTTAGGAATTTCTTTACTGTCTGCCAACGTATCTTGCAAATTGGGTTGTGTTATCGATTCTGTATTTTTTAGCAATCCATCAGCCAATTGAAGCGCTTGGTCTGAATTAAGTGACTCAGGGTCTGTGAGCAATAAATTTGATATAGCGTTCGCTTGCTCAATTAAATCTTTTGCCTTGTCGAGCTTTTCATTGCACGAAATAGGGTGTGAGTGCTTAGCTAAATTTAGCGAAGAGTTGTCAGTATGGTGATGCTTTAGCTTAGAGTCTAACATGTCTGACCGTTCAACATTTTGAATACTGTTAACGGTGTCAGTTGTATTGTTGTCTATAGCAGAAGGGCTGTGATAAAGGTTCGCCTGCGTATCTATCGACTTATTTTCAGTCACGTTATCTTGTACTTGTTGAACACTTATCACCTTGTTGTCCCTTTGGTCTTTGAAAGGTTTAGGTGAAAACGCATCTTCATTAATGGTAAGGTCGTCTAAATAAATTTGCAGAGCTTTATTAGAAGGCGAGTCAAGATGGCTTCGAAACTTAGTCATGTTTAATCAACTCTCCAGTCAGTTTTTGATAAGCAAAACATCCTCTGGAGTTTGCTGCTATTTCATTTATTGGCTTTCCAACAACACTCGCTTCTCTAAACTTTGTATCTAGTGGAATATAGCCTTTCCACAAATGTGCGCCGGGATACAACGAGGTAATATGATCTTCCATAGTCGTATTATTTGGATTGAACATTTCCCTTAACGAAGCAAACGCACTAACGCACGCCTTTAATCTGCGGTCAAACATGGTTGGAATCACCCAAGTTTTTGCTTCCGCTTGCAAGTTATTGTGCATTTGAGCAAGCGTAAGTAACATTTTTTTTAATCCTAACTTAGCCAAATGTTCGGTTTGAGTCGGCAGAATTATTCTATTTGCAGCGAGCAGAGCATTTACCATCAACACGCCTAATACAGGTTGACAATCAATAATTACATAATCGTATTCTGTTGCATAACTCTTAACTAAATCCCTTACAATCAACCCTTTACCTTTTTGTTCGGCCAATGACCTATCAAGCGTTGCTAGCGCCATATGAGACGGAATAAGAGTGACGTTTTTAATCCGAGTATCCAGTAACACCTCAGGATATATTTTTTTAAGAGACTGTGAATGTTGGCTTGCAATAAACAAATCATAAACATTATAGGATAAAGCTTCACTGTCGTACCCGAGGTAATGAGTTAACGATGCTTGTGGATCTAAATCGACCAAAAGCACCTTATAACCCAATGACGCCAAACAACCGGCCAAACACACAGAGGTTGTGGTTTTTCCGACTCCGCCTTTTTGATTTACAACAGTCCAAACGTGCATTTGAGGCTTTCTCTCACCCGATTAATGCTTAAAAAATTTAGCTAAACTCTATGTTCAAGCGTAACGTTTTAACAGATTTGGTATATCTAGGATCAGTGCTATGCCGCCGTCAGACGTGATAGTTGCTCCTGCCATACCAGGAGTTCCCTGAAGAAGAGCATCCAACGGTTTTATTACGACTTCTTCTTGACCTATTAATGAGTCAACAACAAAGCCTACCTGTTGCGTACCAATTTGAACAACCACAACATGACCCGCTGACCTATCATCTACGAAATGCGTCGGATTTAACCAGTCATTCAAATAAAACAGAGGGATCGCCTTTGATCTCACAATCATTGTCAATTGACCGTCTACGGTATTGGTCTTCTTCAGATCCATATTGATGATTTCGTTTACTGAGCCTAATGGCAAAGCAAAGGTTTGTTTTCCGACGACAATCATCAATGTTGGCAGTATAGCTAAGGTCAAAGGCACCTTTATTACAAGTGTTGTCCCTTTTCCTAACTCAGAATTAATGCTTACTGATCCGTTAAGTTGGTTTATTTTAGTTTTGACAACGTCCATGCCCACGCCACGTCCAGAAATGTCGCTTATTTCGGTTTTAGTTGAAAAGCCTGGAGCAAATATTAAGTTAAACGCCTCAACATCTGACATACGGGCGGCTGAATCGGCATCTAACACGCCCCGACTAATAGCAATATCTTTTAACTTGTCGGCGTCCATTCCTTTGCCATCGTCTGCAATGGTCAGCAAAATGTGGTCGCCCTCTTGTGAAGCCGCTAATTTAACTGTCCCCATTCTTGGCTTGCCAGTAGCCTCGCGATCATCTGGCATTTCAATGCCATGATCAACTGAGTTTCTAACCAAATGAACTAATGGATCCGCTAAGGCTTCAACCAAATTTTTATCTAAATCCGTTTCTTCACCTTCTAATACCAAGGTAATTTCTTTTTTAAGTGTTCTGGCCAAGTCTCTAACAACGCGTGGAAAACGACCAAATACTTTTTTGATAGGTTGCATGCGCGTCTTCATAACAGCGCCTTGCAAATCGCCTGTTACTACATCTAAATTGGCGATCGCCTTGGTCATGCTTTCATCGGCAACATTGATGCCTAAGCTTATTAAGCGGTTTCTAACCAATACAAGTTCACCAACCATATTCATTATTTGGTCTAAGCGTTTGGTGTCTACTCGAACAGTCGTTTCAGTTTGTGGTGGTTGAGCCGATTTGTGGTCGCCTTTTTTGGCAGGTGCAGCTTTTTTCTCGTTTGCTACCGGCTCTTTCGCATTGGGCTTAGCAGGCGCTTTCGACTTTTTATCATCTATGCTTTTTGAAGCAACAGGTTGTGTTTTTTCTACCGGCTGCTGTGCCTCTTTCTTCGCGGATGCATCGCTTGTTTTGGCCTCTTCTTTTGGTGAAGCCGTATCGCCAACATTCGCTGCTGGTGCTTTTCCTTTGCCGTGAAGATTATCTAACAATGCTTCGAATTCATCGTCAGTAATTTCATCAGCTTGAGACTCATCGGCTTTAGCAACTGCGGCTTCCTGAGCGGGTTCATTTACTTTTTTCGTTTCTGGGTTGAAGCTTCCTTGACCGTGCAAATCATCAAGCAATGCTTCAAATTCGTCGTCAGTAATATCTTCACTGTTTTTATTGGCGCTTTTTTCTTGGTCTATTGCAGAACTTGCCGTAACCGTATCTTTAGGAGTTTCGACTCCAGGAGCGCCTTTTCCGTGAAGTTCGTCTAATAAAGCTTCGAATTCGTCTTCTGATATTTCGTCTATCGATTCGTTCGGATCGTCATTAGACGCATTATCACTTTCAACGAATAATTCAGTATCGTTTTGTGTTGATTCGATAATAAGTTCAGACTCATTATCTTGAATTTCATCTGAAGCAGTGGTGTCAGTGTCCGTGTCCGTGTCCGTGTCAAAGATATTTTCGTCTTCTTTTTCAGGCTCACTCAATTTGTGAAGCAGTTCGACAAGTTCGGCGGGGGCAGCACTAAGCGGTTCTCTTGCTTTCACATCCTCAAACATAGAGACGACTTCGTCGGTTGCTTGAAGTATTACGTCCATTAACTCATGAGTCAGTGTTCGCTGCCCATTTCGCATGGTGTCAAATACATTTTCAGCACCATGACATATTTCCACCAATTCAGTCAGCGCTAAAAATCCGGCTCCGCCTTTAACTGTATGATACCCGCGAAAAATCGCGTTTAATAAATCCGTGTCTTCTGGATTATTTTCCAACTCAACTAATTGCTCTTGGAGTTGTTCAAGTATTTCTCCGGCCTCAACCAAGAAATCCTGTAAAATATCCTCATCTACTTCAAACGACATGCGCTAGCACCCCCTAAAACCCTAAGCTCGACAGTAAATCATCAACATCGTCTTGGCTGTTCACTACATCATCTCTATTTGATGCATCTATAATTGGCCCTTCGGCTTTCACTGTATCGTCTGATTTAACAGAAGGTTGAGATTTATCTTTTACTTGGTCGGCTTGCCCAAAGGTAGCTACCATATCCACGAGGTGTTCTTCTACTTCCTTTACCAACTCTATCACTCGTCTAATAACCTGCCCGGTTAAGTCTTGATAACCCTGAGCCATTAGGACTTCAGTGAGCATTGCATTGAGTGATTGTGAGTCTTTGGTTGCGTCAGACAAAAGGCGGTCAAGATCAATGCAGAGGGTTTTAAATTCGCCCAACTCAATTTGCCGACTCATGAGTTTCTTCCACTCTGGCATGATGCTGTCTAAACGTTGATTGAGTTGCTCAGCTATTGGCATACTTCTTTCTACCGCATCCATGGTAGAGTTTGCAGCTTTCTCTGTTTCTTCGATGACATATTCTAATCTTGATTTTGCATCAGGTATTTTTGAGTCCATCAAAGAATTGATGCGATCGTCAAGTTTAAATGTGGTTAATGAGTCATGTAATTGACGAGTGAGCTTACCTACTTCCGAAAACAGTTCTTGTGACTGTTCCAAAGTAATATTATGTATTATATCGTCTGCTGCGGCTTGATCACCTGATTCAAGATACTGCACCACTTGCCGAGCCTGTTCTAATGAAATCAGTGCTTGTTGTTGCGACATGATATTGTCCTTGAGCAGAGGTTTACCCTAAGCGTTCGAAAATTTTATCTAGCTTTTCCTTGAGCGTTGCCGCGGTAAATGGTTTGACAACATAACCGTTCACTCCCGCTTGAGCAGCGGCGACAATTTGTTCTTTTTTTGCTTCGGCTGTTACCATCAAGACTGGCAAATGTTTTAATTTATCGTCGCTTCTAATGGCGCGCAGTAAGTCTATACCTTGCATACCTGGCATATTCCAATCTGTCACAACAAAGTCAAAGTCACCTTGCACAAGCATTGGCAACGCGGTTGTTCCATCATCTGCTTCTTGGATATTGGTAAAACCAAGATCCTTCAACAAATTCTTAATAATTCTTCTCATAGTTGAAAAATCATCGACTACAAGAATCTTCATATTCTTATCCAAAACTACCTCCGCAATGGATGTCTAAACTTATTAATTTAATTATTGTTCAACGCGCCAAGATTGCATTTTTGATTTCAATTTAATCATGGCTTGAGAATGAATTTGACTCACTCGAGACTCACTCACTTCCAGAACTTCACCAATCTCTCTCAAATTCAATTCTTCATCATAATACAAAGACAAAACTATTGCCTCGCGCTCCGGCAAAGTGGTAATAGCCATCGCCAATGCTTTTTGAAACGAACCTTGCATCATGTCCTCAAAAGGTTTATCGGCACCTTTTGATTCTTCCGTAGTCAATACATCTTCACTAACGCCTAAATCTTCAATACCAACTAACTTTCCAGCGTTCACTTCACCTAACATTTGATGATATTCATTAAGTGTAACCTCAAGCGCGGCGGCTACTTCAGTGTCTCTAGCATCTCTTCCTGTTTCACGTTCTACTTGTGAAATTGCTTGAGTAATCGCTCGAGAATTTTTATGTACTGAGCGCGGAGTCCAGTCTCCTTTGCGAATTTCATCTAGCATTGCACCCCGGATCCTGATGCCTGCAAAAGTTTCAAAACTTGCCCCTTTGGAACCATCAAAGTTTCGTGCAGCTTCTAACAGACCTATCATGCCCGATTGGATTAAATCGTCCACTAATACACTCGCTGGAAGCCGAGCGAGTAAATGGTGAGCAATACGTTTTACTAAAGGAGCATGCTTCTCAACCAATTGGCTTTTATCTACTTGTTGTTGATATCCAGTCACTTTTGTACTCACTTTTTTTACCTACTCATGCAAAGACACGAGGTTTTCAATGAAAAATTCAAGATGTCCACCTGCTTGATTTGGAACAGGCCAAGTTATCATATTATCTGCCAGCTTCTTAATCGCTAGCGAAGCTGGAGAGCTTGGATACGCATCCACAATAGCGCTTTGCTTTCTTACCGCTTTTCTGACATTTTCATCAAACGGAATGATGGCGCTAAGCTCCAAAGCCACGTCCAAGAACCTTGTTGTTACTTTTGATAACTTACTGAATAATTCTTTGCCCTCTCGTTCGCTGCGAACCATATTGGCCACAACTTTAAATTTAAAAACGCCATGTTCTCTGTTCAGAATCTTAATCAACGCATATGCGTCTGTTAGTGATGTTGGTTCATCACATACTACTAGCATGACATCTTGCGCAGCTCGTGAAAAACTGACCACCATGTCTGAGATCCCGGCCGCAGTATCTACTAATAACATATCAATTGGCGTTCTAAGCTCACCAAATGCACGAATAAGCCCTGCGTGCTCATGATGAGATAGCTCTGTCATAGATTTAGTACCGGAAGTTGCCGGAGCAATCTTTATCCCTAAAGGGCCCGTGACTAAAATTTCATCCAAGGTACAATCACCATTTAATACATGGGACAAATTTCGCTCTACTCTAAGTCCCAACATGACGTCGACATTAGCAAGGCCAAGGTCAGCATCCAATACCATCACCTTTTTACCTTGCTTCGCACATGCGATAGCTGTATTCAAGGTAAGATTTGTTTTACCAACACCTCCCTTACCTCCGGTTACTGCTATTACTTTGATATGTTTGCTTTTATTCATTCTTCTTAAACTACTGGCTTGATCTTCAATCATAAAATACCCGCACTAGTGGTGCTTAACTCCACTTCATCGGCGTCACCATATCGCTTGAATAACTTAGCTGCGATCAGTGTCAAATTGGCTGAATCAGCGAGTTTAATATCTTCGGGCACTCTTTGTCCGTCTGTGACGTAGCTAAGAGAAATATCATTTTCAATCACAACGCTTAGTGCTTCTCCCAAGCTATAACATTCGTCTAATTTTGAGAAAATACAACCGCTTAGTGCAATAGAACTATAAGCTTTAACCGTTTGATTTAATACTTGATATTGAGCGCCTGCGGGCACCACAAGATATTTGCGAATTTTGGCGCTCACTTGATTATCGTATTCATTTAGTTGGTCAATAAGCCTTGAATCTCGTTGACTAAAACCAGCTGTATCAATCAAAACAAGTTTCTTGTTTCGCATTTGATGAAGTATGTTATTCAATTCGCCTGCGTTATGCGCTTTCTTGACCGCGCAACCAATAATCTTGCCATATGTCGCCAGCTGCTCAAACGCGGCAATACGATAAGTGTCAATTGTGACTAACGCCACCTGTTCAGGACCAAACTTTTGAGCGTAACGTGCGGCAAGTTTTGCTAAGGTAGTGGTTTTGCCAGTACCTGTAGGCCCTACCAAGGCTACAATTCCAGACTGTGTCAATATATCGTTGTTACCAACTTGTATGCGATTAGATAGCAAATTTAGTACGTATTTCCAGCCTTGAGTCTGATCGACATTATGCGGCAAAAATTTAGCAAATTGGCGTGATAAGGGCGCACTTAAGCCCATTTTTTGCAACTTTTCATTTATATAATGATGAACAGGGTTATTGCGTTTTTTACGTTCATCAGCTAACTCTGAAACCTGAAATTTAAGTACATTTTTTATTGATTCTAATTCGGCTTTTATGACATCTAATTGCTCAGGTTCTAATACACTAGGTGGCGGATTAGATGGAATCGACTTTGCTAAATTTACTTCTTGACTACTTGGATTAAAATCTTGCATATCAGCAAAAGCAGGAGAGCGAAATATTCTCTCATCAGCTCTTGGCTGCGGCTCAACGCCATAGTTCTCTTGCTGGGAATAATGCAAAGACTTGCTTTGCTGTGAGGTTGAATCTGTCCCTTCATTGCCATAATGATTGGACGACGGTTGATTATTATTTATTTGACCTCGAGTAAAGTCATCTTGTGCTTTTGTGTGTTGCGCGCTCGGGGAATTATTAGAAAATGTATTTGACTCATCATTGAATGGCTGACTTTTTCTATGGCCAATATTGTTTTCTTGACCTAGGTTATTTGTATTTTCAGTTGATTGAACTGAGTAGTCGCGATTGTTTTGTACTGCTGAGTCAGGTTGTGCGGTCTCTTGAGCTTTATTTTGATAATTCATTTGCTGCTCGAGCAATGCTTGTAACGAATCAGGACCAGAGTCGCCCACTATTTCGCGTAAAGAAGGCGTTGGCTTTGCACCACTTGGTCTACTATTAGGTTGTTTTTGACTCTCATCAACCACTTTTTCACCTACTTCTGACTTAGATTGTTTTGCGGGCGTTGGATCGATTGCCGCAACCAGCTCAACACCGTTAGCAACTTTTTTATTTGACATAATAACTGCTTCTCCGCCAAGCTCGTCTTTGACTTGCTTAAGAGCATCGCGCATATCTTTGCCAAAAAATCGTCTAATTTTCATGAGTTCCTCTAACCTGTACTAGTGACAAAAGTGCGTCAGTTTATTGACCGACCGATGACACAATTTTGATTTGTTTGTCGTCAGGTATCTCTTGATATGACAACACATGTAACCCTGCAACAGCTTGCCTTAAGAATTTCGACAGGACAGGTCGTAACATGCCCGAGGTCAATAAAACTGCTGGTTCACCGGCTAATTCTTGCTGTGAACTGGCCTCACTAAGAGATTGTTGTAGCTTTTCAGCCAAACTTGGCTCTATGCCAGCGCCATCTTCTCCACCTGCTTGTAGAGATTTATGCAACATCTGTTCCAACTCAGGGGCAAGAGTGATCACAGGAATTTCTTGTTCACCTCCTGAGATTTCTTGCACAATTAAGCGTTTCAATGAAATTCTCAACGCTGAGACTAAGACGTCAGGGTCTTGAGTCTTAGGACCATATTCAGAAAGCGTTTGCACGATTGTGCGCATATCTCTGATTGGCACAGATTCAAATAGAAGCGTTTGTAATACCTTCACGACTAATGAGAGAGACAACACATCTGGTACTAGGCCTTCTACTAACTTAGGATGTGTTTTCTCCAACATATCTAATAACTGCTGAACTTCTTCATGGCCTAATAGTTGGTAGGCATTGTTAGTTAATAATTGACTTAGATGGGTAGCTATCACCGTTGGACCATCGACTACTGTATAGCCAAGAGTTTGGGCGTGTTCACGTTGACCGTTTTTAATCCAAACGGCGTCCAGACCAAAGGCGGGATCTTTGGTCGGCGTGCCCTCTAACTCACCGAATACTTGACCGGGGTTAATTGCTAATTCACTATCGTGATTTAATTGTGCGGCCCCGTATGTGACGCCCAAAAGAGAGATCTTGTATTCGTTCGGCGCGAAGTCTAAATTATCTCTGATATGAACGGGAGGCACCAAAAAGCCAAGTTCTTGAGATAATTTTTTCCTCATACCTTTAATTCGACTCAGCAACTCACCGCCTTGAGATTTATCTACCATTGGAATTAAACGATAACCTACTTCTAAGCCGATAATGTCGACCTGTTGCACGTCATCCCAGCCCAATTCTTTAGCTTCGGATAAAGCTGGTGTTGTTTCAGGCATAGCTTCAAGTTTTGCTTGTTCTTCTTTCTCTTTTTTCAAATAGTAGTCACGATAGAAGGCATACCCCCCTACAAAAGCAGAGAACGTTAAAAATGCGAAATGCGGCATGCCGGGTACTACACCCATAATAAACAAGATGACAGCTGTGATGTAAAGAGCTTGACGGTTTGCTAATTGATCTCTTATTTCATCGCCCATAATTTGACTATCATTTTCTCTAGTCACAATTATGGCGGTCGCTATAGAAAGTAAAAGTGACGGTATTTGTGCTACTAGGCCATCACCGATAGTCAATACCGTATAAACTTCCATGGCATCATTAAAACTAAGAGAATGCTGGTACATGCCAATGAACAAACCACCGACAATGTTTATCAGCATAATAAATAAACCGGCTATTGCATCACCCTTAACAAACTTAGATGCACCATCCATGGAACCATAAAAATCAGCTTCTGAAGTGATTTCTTCACGACGCTTTCTAGCTTGGTCTTGATCAATATACCCAGCATTCAAGTCAGCATCTATGGCCATCTGTTTGCCGGGCATAGCATCTAGTGTAAATCTGGCACTGACTTCAGAAATGCGCCCTGCACCAGCCGTCACTACTTTGAAATTAATGATGAGCAAAATGGCAAATACCACGACTCCTACCACGTAGTTTCCACCAATTACTACTTCACCAAACGCTTGTATTACTTTACCGGCCGCATCGCCACCTTGGTGCCCTTCTAGTAATACGATTCGAGTGGAGGCTACATTTAGAGCGAGTCTTAGTACGGTCGCTACCAATAATATTAAAGGAAATATGCCAAAATCTACCGGTCGTTTGGTAAAGACACATACCAAAATAATGACTAACGATAATGCTATGTTAAAGCTAAATAAAGTGTCTAGTAAAATGGCTGGCATTGGCAGAATGACCATAGCAATCAGCGCCAAAACAACGATTGGAGCACCTAATCCAGCAGTAAATTGCTGAACTTGGTTTTTATCTATTTTTTGAAAGGCTTGGACAAACTGCATACAACAAATTTTTGACATTAATGGATTGATACCACTGTACTATCAACAGTCGTGCCAACTTT
>CBFIBG010000001.1:0-7678 GCA_965660815.1 Glaciecola sp. | reverse complement strand
GTCTCTGTTCGAGCGTCAGATTGGATATCAATGAATCTAGGAGCAGCAGTGACCGCTAAAATCCCTAGTATTACGATGACGATAATTAATTCGATTAAGGTAAAACCCTTTTGTTGTTGCATAATTTGCTCCTAAATAAGCTTAGTTGTTGCTAAAAACTTGTACTTGCCCAATGCGTGGGTCGTACACGAACCCATTGCCAGTGTTTACTGTTAACGGCTCTGACGGTTGATTCTTTATAGTTTGCATAAGAAAATACTGACAAATATCGTTTCCACCAGCACCTGCACCTTGATTGACATTAGTAAAATAACGAAAGTCATCTGCCGCGATAGGATCCCACACTGGCGTAATAGAGGGCGCGCTTTGCATTATTAACCCAAAAATACTGGCGCAGTCGTCATTACTAACGGTGATGTCTTCTGTGCTTGCATCATTGTTCACACTGCCTGTGGGGTAACCAGTATCACCATCAACGCCAATCAGAATGCCTTCAATATTGACTGTCGTGTTATTTGCAGACTCATTAAACCTCGGTCTTGCATCAATTTCCCATTGAGCTCTTACTAGTCCCACGCCTGTCGCAAAACCTCCCGCGACACCTTCGACCGTCGCATCTTCGGCGTCGTCGGTTACGTTTAAAAACCTAGGGATAGCGGTCGCAGCTAATAGCCCTAATATGACGACAACGATGACAAGTTCAATTAGGGTAAATCCAGTTTGTTTACGGCCATGCTGTGTTGGTAAAACATCAAGCATAAATGACTCCTGCTAATAAATGGTTAGTTTGCCTGTATTAAAATCAAAAAAATAAGTTCTATCGGCATATTCAAACTTACATAAATGTGATCTTTCACTACTTTTAATATCGTCCATACTCGAGCTGTACCTTAACTTTTTGAGTCCGTCGTTGGTCGGTGGTAGCGCTTGCTTCGGTAAAATACTAATATTCACTTTCAACCTATCAAACGGAAAAGTTTCGCCAATGAACAACTGAAACAACTCTGTACAACCTTGCTCGCTTTGGTCAAAAATTGGGACACCTTCTGTATTGACTGTTAATGCAACTGGCGAATTTTTGGCGTTTTTGACATACATTATTTCGTTTGGTCTACCCTCACTTTGCCATTGCCAGTAAATCTGTTCTAAAGTGGTCTGCATTTTGTGACTTAATCCTTCGGAACTCACACTTTCCCATACTTGATTTTGTGAGGTCACTTTAATTAAAAGCACGCTGCTTAACACAACAATCACCGTTAAAGCAATTACGGAACGCCACAATCGCATTGACCACATGAGTTAACTCACTGCGCCCATCATGTCCCACATTGGGGTAAATATCCCTAGCGCCAAGACCAGAACCATTCCAGCGACAATTGCAATTAGGATGGGCTCTATCTTCGAGGTCAAACTAGATAAGTCATACTCCACCTCACGCTCATAAAAGTCAGACACTTCTGCTAATAATTCATCTACTCGCCCAGTTTCTTCGCCTACATTGACCATTTGTAACACCAGGGGCGTAAACAGGTTACTTGCATAGGCGACACGAGTCAGATTTTCGCCTTTTTCAATGCGTTTTCGCATGTTTAATATAGCTTGTTCCATGTATGCATTATTTACGGCTTCTGACACTAAAGACAAAGCCGTAGTGAGCGGGACACCCGCAGTGAGCATCATAGAAAAGCTTCTAGAGAACCGTGCTAACAAACTTCTTTCAATAATCGAGCCAATTATTGGTGCTTTAATTTTGAAATAGTCCCATTTAATCTTTCCAGATTGAGTATTTATGTATTTCTTAGTTATAAAAAAAGATACCAATAAGACGGAAACCATTAAATACCAATAATTTAAAAATATATGCGACATGCTTAAGAGTATTTTGGTCATAAGTGGCAGATCGGCCCCAAACTTTTCAAACATACCGGCAAAAACGGGAATCACAAAGATGTTCATTACCACAAGAGCGGCAATAATTGCCGCTATAACAAAGATGGGATATCGGGTCGCAGCCTTTATTTGTTTGCGAGTCGCTTGCTCTCGCTCTAAATATTCCGATAGCTGCTGAAATGCACTGTCTAGTTGTCCCGTATTTTCACCAACGTGAACCACGCTTACAAATAGTTGGTTAAATATGTCGGGATGAGATGAAAGTGAAGAAGAAAAAGTCCGGCCTTTTTCTAAACTAGAGACCACGTCAAGCAACGCACCTTTTAACTTTAGAGAGCGCGTATTGGATAACCCGCGTACCGCTCTGATTATCGGTATACCAGCTTTGGTCAAACTGTACATTTGTCGAGAAAACACGATAAGGTCGTCCAAACTCACCTGTGGCGTAAAGAAGTTAATAGACTTTTCTTTTTGTTGAGATTTGTCCTTATTTCTTTCGCCTTGTAAAGCGACAATATTAATTGGGGTGATACTTTGCCCCATCAACAGTTTGGCTGCAGAACTCTCGTCGGGTGCATCAATGATGCCCTGCGTTGCCTCGCCATTAATAGCCTTGCCTCGGTAATTAAATGAAGGCATCAATCAATATCCTCTAGACTAAGCCCGCTGCTACCTTTTGGTTTTGACGGCTTTAAGTTATCTTGCTGTAAGGATGTGGCTCTTTGGATTGTATTATTTTGAACGCGCAATCGCTCTCGGGGCTTTTGATGAATATGCCCATCAAGCTTTTTATTTCCGTTTTGATTCGTATTAGTGTCAGCAGCAACAGTATCGGTTATGTCGCTTTGGGTGGAAGGAGCGGTAGACTCTTGCACCATTTCAACTAGTCGCAATACCTCATCTAACGAAGTGACACCCAGTTTAGCGTAGTCTAGTGCGGCTTGAGCGAGTGTTCGGTAACTATTAGACGCCTTTGCAGCTCGGGTAAATGCAGATGTGTCATTGTTTTTTAAAGCTTCCATCATAGGTTCGTTCATTTGAAGCAACTCAAATACACCTATACGTCCCTTATAACCGGTATAATTGCAGCGCTGACAACCTTTCCCATGCTTAAACGAATACTTGGCAATTTGATTGTCTAGCTGAGCTAACCAAATTTTATGTTCATCGCTTGGTTGGTGTTCAGTAATGCAGTTATCGCAGACCTTTCTTACTAGCCTTTGAGCAATAATTGCTTTTAGTGAACTGGCCACTAAATATCCTGGTGCGCCCATATCTAGCAACCTGATCGCGCTACTAATCGCATCATTGGTGTGCAGGGTCGATAATACCAAATGTCCAGTCAATGCTCCTCTAAGACCGATTTCAACGGTTTCTTGGTCACGCATTTCGCCTACCATCAGTATATCGGGGTCTTGTCTGAGAGTGGTTCTTAATACAGAAGAAAACGTTAAGTCTATTTTAGTATTGACCTGCACCTGGTTTATTCGAGGTAACCTATATTCTACCGGATCTTCTACCGTGATTATTTTACTTTCCGCTTTATTGAGTTCATTTAGCGCGCCGTATAGCGTCGTTGTTTTACCTGAGCCGGTCGGGCCGGTAACCAAAATCATTCCGTGAGGTCGGTGCAAAAGTTGCCTGAAAGTACTTGTCATCCCCTCCGGCATACCGGTTTGCTCTAAACTGAGAATGCCTTCTGATTGATCGAGCAATCTCAATACAACCGATTCACCCAGTTGCACTGGCATAGTCGATACACGAATATCGATTTTGTGGTGCTTGACCGTCACTTGAGCTCGGCCGTCTTGAGGAAGACGTTTTTCAGAAATATCAAGACCCGACATGAGCTTGAGTCTCAGTACCAACGCTGCCGCAATGTTGGCTTCTTCTATTATGTTCTCTTGTAAAACACCATCCACACGCATTCTGATCCGCAACAGATTTTCGTCGGGTTCTATATGAATATCAGATGCTTTTGCCATTACAGCGTCTTCGAGAATGGATTGCAAAAGCTTAGCTACGGCATTGTCTTGATCATCGGTAAGACCACTGACTAATGAAAACTCGGTTTCATCTTCGTACTCATCTGCAAGTTCTTGAGCAAATGATGCTATTTCTTCGGTTTTACGGTAAAAGTTTTCATATGCTTCGAATAATTGTTGTTCACTGACCACCGCCACTTCAATGGGTTTAGGCAATTTCGCGTTGAGATCATCTACCGCATTGATATCAGCTGGATCGCTCATTCCAACCAGCAAAAAGTCGCCTTTGTCTTCTAAAACGAGGGCTCTGTATCGACGTGCCTGAATCTCTGGAAGCAGGCGCACTGCATTAGGATTAACTTTATAGTCAGATAAATTGATCAGAGGAACTTTTAAGTGCTGAGACAATAGCTCTAAAAGCTGGTTTTCTTTAACCAGTCCCATTGAAACCAGTGTCGCACCTAACTTTCGGCCTGTTTTACGTTGTTCAGATAAAGCACTTTGCAATTGACCATCGTCGATCAATTTGTTCTGAACAAGTAAGTCACCTAGGCGTAGTTTTATCCTTTCTACCATTAGGATCCTCTCGTTAAAAGTTGAATACGTTTTGTCACAAAGCTGTCCACTTGAATCGGCAGTTGGTTCAGCGCTTTTGCTTGTTGGTAAGAAGTAAGCGCTTGAGTAATTAACTTTTGCTTATCTTGTGAAACGCCCAGCCCTAACCACCACTTAGCTTGGTTTGGATCGCGGTTCACTAGGATTTGATAGTCGGTTTGAGCCTGAGCGTAGAGTCCAAGTTTTTCAGCAAGAGCCGCTCTTAAGCTGAGTAGTTCATCGGATGCTATTTGTTGATAAGGATGTTGACTCAACACTTCAAACGCAGAATCGATATTTCCAGACTTAAATAATGCTCTTGCCAACATCATTCTTAAACTCGATTCCGCAGGCGCAATTTTTAATCCTTCACTCAATACTGTGGAAGCTTCTTGGACCCTTGCGTTTGAAAACAATAGGACCGCAAGTTGCTTTCTTGATTTTTGGTCGCTAGGGGCCAACGTCAATATTTCTTTAAGGATCTGTATTACTCTTTCATCGTTGCCTGCGCCAGACTCAATATGAGCTTGGGACCTTAAGTTTGATAGTTGTTTTTTAGCACCATTACTGGGTTTAACACTTAACACCCGTTCTGGTACATTTTGATTTATAATCGCTTTTACTTGTCTGTCTATTGCAAATGTTGCCAATTTCGGTTCATCTTCCAACTCGCTTGCTTTTTGTGGGTTGGCTGAGTTTATTGAAGAGACAGCGTTGATTGCTTCACCTGGCTCGTCATCTGGAGGATATGAGGTGTATTCAGCAGGTGGATGTTCATTCGCGCTGATATTTAATTCAACACTCGTTTTTTCAACGGGAGTCGAGCCAATTATTCTTTTTTGCTCGTTAGAATTGAATGAACTTGTTACTATAGGATCTGCTAGCGCTTTCTCCCCCGCCATTTTATTTGGCGTTGAGTATTGCGCCACACTTTCTGCCGTCAATACTCGTTCATCTAATGAGTTGGTTTGAATATCGACGGTTTGATTGGGTGTTTGTTGAGTGCTATGCCCTTTGTGGTTTTGGTCAGCGCTTACATAACGATCTGTCGGTAGCTTCTCAATTTGAGTTTCATGAGGTTCATCTTTATGTGTGTTGGTATCAGGCACAAAAGCTGTGCGCGCGGCAAAAGAGGCTGCTAATACCATAATTAGAAATAGCAACGCCCCAAGTGCTACCCAATGTTTACTATTTTTTCCGGGCACATAATTTGCGCTTGATGCTTTATATTGCTCTCGCGCCTCAAGATCACGTAGCATTTTATTCACCACACTCATTGGCGCCACTCGCTAACTAGAGTTGTCAATGACTCATAACTTGGTGTCATATCGGTATGGGTCATTAGTGCAGTGACTATAATTAAGCAGGATACCGCTGGGATTGCCCAATTTAGCCACCTAGCTGTTCGTATAGGCGTTGCAGAAGCCGTATCAGCAATGGCTAATTTTAAATGTTTTTTAGTAATTACCATTTTACCCTCGCCATAAGCCAACATAAGTGCTTTGTGGCAAATAACATTCACTAGGCGGGGAGTGCCTTTTGAAGCATGAAGTAGAGTCCTACACAATGTTTTTGTAAAAAGTGCTGGCGTCCTAGTATATCCAGCCGCTAGCATTCTATGGTTAATATACTGGAATATTTGATCTGAGGTCATTTGCGTCAATTGATACGAAAAAGTAATTCTTTGTCTTAGTTGGCGCAGCTCTTTGCGAGATATCTTTTCGTCCAGTTCAGGCTGACCGAATAAAACAACTTGCATTAGCTTGGTAGTCTCAGTTTCTAAATTGGTCATCAACCTCAGCGCTTCAATGCTTTCTGTAGGCAATGCTTGGGCCTCGTCAATTATCAATACTACGGCTTTGCCTTGCTTCCTATAGTCAATTAATTGAGTTTGTATGGCATGTGTGAAGGCTTGCTGATCACCGCCGTTTGGCAAATCTACCTGTAATTCATTTGCCACTGCATGACGCAACTCTCTGGGAGATAAATACGGGTTAGGCAAATACGCAGCGACGAAATTTTCAGGTAGATCATTTAGGAACTTACGGCAAATAAGCGTTTTACCGGTGCCAACCTCACCAGTCACTTTGATAAACCCTTCGCCGCTGTAGAGTGCTGTTTTCAGTACTGACAAAGCTTCGTTGTGACTAGGCAAACCAAAATAAAACTTAGTGTTTGGGGTCAAAGTAAACGGCAGCTCTCTTATGCCAAAGTGATAAAGATACATGGTTTACTCCACATACAGCCAATCAGCCATCTGGTCACGGCTTTCGCGCAATTGTTTCTGCCAAGTACTTGAATCAACCACAGTAGGCTTTAATAAGATAATAAGCTCTTTCTTTAGCTCTGTATTTCTGACATTAGTAAAGGCCTTGCCCAAAATCGGTATATCGCCTAATAAAGGTGTCTTGGAAGTTTCTTCGGTAACAACGGTTTGCATCAGACCGCCAATTACAACAATCTCGCCTGAGTTAGCACGAATAATAGTGTCCGACTCTCTAATTGTACTTTGGGCAAGAGGCAATATAATTTGCTCTTCATTTAGCGTGACGATCTTTTCTTGCTCTTCTGTCTCAATAACCGAAGGGTTTACGTGCAGTAAAACCGTGCCATTTGGGTCGATTTGCGGAGTAACATCAAGTGCAATACCGGAAAAGAAAGGAGTAAGTTCAATATCAGGAACGATGGAAGTAGTCGTAGAAGTGATGGTGTTTTGACTTGAAATATCCGTGACGAAATATTCATCATCGCCGACTTTAATGACCGCTTTTTGATTATTAACGGCCGTTACTCTTGGGCTTGACAACACTTGAACGTTCCCTTGAGTAGATAACAAGTTTAGTACGCCTTTAAAATCGTCACCGTTAAACGTCAAGCTCGAAATTCCGCCTAAAGCTGATGAAATAGAGTTGCCTAAAATACCACTGGTAGTTGAGAAACTAAGGTCCCCACTTATAATTTCATTCCAATTTATGCCCTGCTGGAACTCATCACTTAATGTCACTTCAAGAATTCGCGCTTCAATGACCACTTGTCGACTTAAATTTTGTTCCGATACTCTTAAAAAATTACGAATCGTTTTTAGTTCTTCAGGCAGTGCTCGTACTGATACTAAACCCGCTTGTGGGGATACCAGAACAGAACGTCCTGCACTGTCTTTCAACATACTTTTTAAGCTTTCTTCTAAACTTTTCCAAAAATTTGTTTCT